>NZ_LR699166.1:927500-1247500 GCF_902459525.1 Sideroxydans sp. CL21 | reverse complement strand
CATTCCCAATAGCGCTCTGGCCCGAATCGGCAGCAAAGTTGTGATCTTCATTGAAACCGCAAAAGGTTACCGTAGTGAAGAAGTGACGGTACTGCACGAGGGCTCGGATAACAGTGTGATAACCAGCAAACTCAAAGGTGACGAGAAAATCGCCGTGCGGGGTGTTTCAGCGCTCAAAGCCAGCCTGATGGGCATCGGGGGATAATGATGCTGACCAAACTGGTTGAATTTGCTCTAACCCAGCGACTGCTGGTCATCGTCCTCACTTTGCTTGTAATCGGCGCGGGCATTTCCTCGTTCCGCGACCTGCCCATTGATGCTTTCCCTGATGTTTCCTCCACACAGGTAAAGATCATCATGAAAGCTCCCGGCATGACGCCGGAAGAAGTCGAGGCACGCATCGTCACGCCCATCGAACTTGAAATGCTGGGCATCCCCAACCAGCGCATACTGCGTTCCATCTCCAAATACGCCATCGCGGACATCACTCTCGATTTCAACGACGGCACCGATATTTACTGGGCACGCCAACAGGTCACAGAGCGTTTGAACAATGCATTGCGAGACTTGCCCGATGGCGCGAGTGGCGGACTGGCACCAATCACCACACCACTGGGCGAAATGTTCATGTTCACGGTGGAAGGCGAAGGCGTCTCGTTGGAACAACGTCGCACGATTCTGGATTGGACGATACGCCCCGCGCTGCGCACCCTGCCCGGCGTCGCCGATGTCAATTCGCTGGGCGGCCTGGCCCGCAGCTTTGAAGTCGTGCCGGATCACACCGCTCTCGCTGCGCGCGGACTTTCCATGCTCCAGTTGCAACAAGCTTTGGAAGCCAACAATCGCAATGATGGTGCCGGTCGCCTGAGTGACGGCGATGAAGCTTTGCTGGTACGCGCCGAAGGCAGCATCAAAAACCTGCAGGACGTGCGCAACATTGTCATTGCCAGCCCGGGAAACAATCCGATCCGTGTCAGCGACATCGCCCAGGTTCGCATCGGTAGCCTGACACGCTATGGTGTCGTGACCAAGGACGGGCAAAGCGAAGCTGTCGAAGGGCTGGTGCTGGGTTTGCGCGGCGCAAATGCTCAAAAAGTGGTAGAAGGCGTGAATGCCAAGCTGGCGGAACTCGCCCCCACCCTGCCTCAGGGCGTTACTACCAAAGTATTCTATGACCGAGGAAGCTTGGTAAAGCGCGCTATCGGAACGGTTTCCAAGGCGCTCACCGAAGCCATCGTGCTCGTACTCATCTTGTTGGTGCTGTTCCTGGGCAACTTGCGCGCCGCCCTGGTGGTGGCATTGACACTGCCACTGGCGGTGCTCATCACCTTCATCCTGATGCAACAGTTCGGCATGTCTGCCAACCTTATGTCGCTTGGCGGCCTTGCCATTGCAATCGGTATGCTGGTGGATGCTGCAGTCGTGGTAGTGGAAAATATCATCAGCCATCTCGGCCGCAAACGGAATCACATACCGCACCTGCATGTCATTTTCATCGCGGTCAAAGAAGTCATCCCGCCCGTCGCAGCCGGGGTCGCCATCATCATCATCGTGTTTCTGCCGTTGATGACGCTGCAAGGACTGGAAGGGAAATTGTTCATTCCGGTGGCACTAACCATAGTCTTCGCTTTGGCCGCGTCACTACTATTGTCGCTCACCGTCATTCCGATGCTTGCTTCGTTTCTGATCAAGAGTGTAAGCCACGAAGAGCCCTGGCTGGTTCGCAAATCTACGCAAATCTATGTGCCCCTGCTCAATCTTGCGCTGCGCAGAGAACGCTGGGTCATTACCGTGGCTGTCATCTCGCTGGTATTGACCAGTGTTGTCTACAATTTCATCGGCAAGGCCTTTATGCCGGAGATGGATGAAGGCGACATCATCATGCAGACCACAAAATTGCCATCCATCAATCTGGCGCAGACCGCCAATATCGACCAACGTGTGCAAGCGGCCATTTTAAAAGAAGTACCTGAAGTAAAAGGCATCGTCTCGCGTGCAGGCGCCGACGAACTCGGCCTCGACCCGATGGGGCTGAATGAAACGGACAACTTCCTCGTGCTCAAACCGCAAGCAGAATGGCGTTCGCCAGACAAAAGCGTGATCATTGACAACATTCGAAAGGTCATGGGAAATTTCCCAGGACTGGAATACAGCTTCACCCAACCTATCGCCATGCGCGTTTCCGAGATGCTCACCGGCACACGCGGCGACGTTGCCATCAAGGTTTTCGGTTCCGACATCACCAGACTAAGCGAACTCGCCGAAAAAATAGTGAAGATCGTCGAGGGCATCAAAGGCAGTGAAGATGCCTACACTGTAAAAAACAACGGCGTACAGTATTACCGGGTTGTCATCGACCGCCTCGCGGCCGGGCGTTTGGGCTTGAGCGTGGATGACATCAGCAATACGCTGCGTACCCAGGTGGAAGGACGCCAGCTCGGCACCGTGATCGAAGACGGGCGGCGCACCCCACTGCTGGTACGCGGCGAAGCGGATGTACAACAATCGCCGGCGCTGTTTTCCGCGCTCACCTTGCCCCTGACGAACGGCCAGAGCGTTCCTCTTTCTGTGGTCGCCAAACTGGAGCGTACCGACGGCCCCGTCAAAGTGGATCGGGAAAACGGCAAACGCATGGTCGTGATCCAGACCAACGTGCGCGACCGCGACTTGGTCGGCTTTGTGAATGAAGCCAAAGCCACAATTGCCGCCCAGATCCAGTTGCCCGAAGGCTACCGCATCACCTGGGGCGGGCAGTTCGAGAATCAGCAGCGTGCCGCGGCACGGCTTGCAGTCGTCATACCGGTTGCACTCGGCTTGATATTCATGCTGCTGTTCGCCACCTTCGGTTCGGTGCGACAGTCCGTACTTGTGCTGACCAACATCCCGTTCGCGCTGATGGGCGGCGTCTTCGCCCTCTGGTTCAGCGGCGAATATCTGTCCGTTCCGGCCTCGGTAGGCTTCATCGCCCTGCTCGGCATCGCAGTACTGAACGGCGTGGTGATGGTGTCCTACTTCAACCAACTGCATGCCGAGGGTATGGATATCACCCAAGTCATCCTGGAAGGAGCCAAACGGCGCCTGCGCCCGGTATTAATGACTGCCAACATCACCGCCTACAGCTTGCTGCCGGTGTTGTTTGCACAGGGCCCCGGCTCGGAGATACAAAAGCCGCTGGCCATCGTCGTGATGGGTGGACTGATCAGTTCCACCACACTGACACTGTTCCTGTTGCCGATCCTGTACCGTCGCTTCGGCCTTGAACCTCAGAGGAATGTCCTATGAAAGAAATGAATTGTTGTTTGACGCTGGCCTGCCACCGCTCAATGGAAGAGCGTCTGGTCGGTCACCTGTTGGAGCACCCCGAGTGGGTCCGCGGTTTCGTCATGCACAAAGCTGAGGGTGGCAGCCAGAAGGAAAAACTGCCCAGCATGATCGAGCAGGTACGCGGACGTTCAGAACGCTCTACTTTCCAGTCTGTAATGAATCTCGAAGATGCGCTCGCGCTGGTTGCCCATCTCAAACAGGAAGAAAGCAACCCTGAAATGGCCTACTGGATCACCCCCGTCATTGCGTTCGGGAGGCTGGAATGAAAATTTCGCCTTTCGTCGCGCTTTCGCTTTCCCTTTTTATTTTGCCGATACAGGCCGCAGAAACGAACTACCCGGATCTGCCGCCGCACGCCCAGGTTGACGCCGCATTGAGCGGCCATATCAACGTGCTGAACGCCGAGACCGGGGTCAGGATCGAGCAGGTCAACCAGCGCAAATGGGAAAGCGGCAACTATGAATTCAACCTGCGCGCGGGCTCCGCTCACCGCCAGGTCGTCAACGTCGACCAGAACCTGAAAGAATGGGATGTCGCCCTGGAACGCCCATTGCGCCTGATCAACAAGGTGATGATAGACAGCGATATCGGCGAGGAAGTCGTGACGCGAGCCAATTTCGCCCTGGGCGATGCGCGCCACGAAGCCGGACGCACACTGCTGCATCTGTGGTTCAACTGGCAGCGCGAGCAGGTACAGGTTACGCAATGGCAGCAGCAAGTCGACAATCTCACGCAACAGGCGCTGACCACGGAAAAGCGCCTGAAGGCAGGCGACGCCCCGCGCATGGAGCTGAGTCAGGCCAATGCTGCTGTCGCGCAGGCCACAGTGTCGCTGCATCAGGCGAGGATGCGTGCCGAACTGGCCGGCAACGAGCTGATCCGGCAGTTTCCGCTGATCGTCCTTCCGTCGCGACTCGAACCTTCGGAGCCGCTGCCTATCGCCGAGAATTTCAATTACTGGAAGCAAACCATACTCAACGACAACCATGAACTGGAAATGGTGCGCTCCGAACGGCGCATCCAGCAGATGCTGGCACAACGCAGTCGCGCCGACCGCCTGCCCGATCCCACGGTGGGCCTGCGTTACTCGAGCGAGATGGGAGGCAATGAAAAGGTCACCGGCGTGTATCTCACCATTCCCATTTCGTTCGGGGTGCGTAGCGCCAACGCGGAAAACGCGGAATATCAGGCGCAGATTGCCGGTGATCGCGAAATCGCAGTACAGCGCAGACTGGAAGGCGACATCTACGCCGCCCATACCCAAGCGCTGAGCAGTTACCAGATATGGCTGCAAGCACGCGAAGCCGCGGCCAGCATCCGTCAGAATGCAGACCTGGTTTCACGTGCCTACAGTCTGGGGGAAAGCAACCTGTCCGAAACACTCACCGCGAGACGGCTGGCACTCGAGTCCGCGCTGGCCGAAAGCCTGATGCGTCTGGATGCCAACGAAGCCCGTTACCGCCTGCTGCTTGATGCCCATCAACTCTGGACATCGGATGCCGAACCCCATGGAGCGCACTGATGTCCGTTCAAGACTGGATAGGCGGAATCGCTGCCACATTGACCACCGGTTCATTCATCCCCCAAGTTTGGCGCGTATGGCAGACCAGGCACACTAAAGACATTTCCCTGCTCATGTATACCTTTTTCACAGCGGGAGTCGCGCTCTGGCTGGCATACGGCATCCTGCTTGGTGCCTGGCCCGTTATCATCGCCAACAGCATCACCCTGCTTTTGGCCGGTACCGTGCTGGTACTGAAACTACGTTTCGGCTGAGCCCCCGGCTTGCTGGGTTACAATCCCGTTCCCTGGCTTGTCGACGATATTACCGATTTACCATGCTGAAAAAGATACATGTGCGCAATATCCGTTCGGGCATGTTCATCAACGAGATCTGTGGCAGCTGGATGGATCACCCGTTTTGGAAAAAAGCCTTTTTGCTGTCTGCCGATGCAGATTTGAAAACACTGCAGACCTGCGGAATACAAGAGGTCTGGATCGACACCGAGAAAGGACTGGACGTCGAATCCAAAGCCGTCGTATCCACTGGCGAAGCTGAAAAGAAGAAGGTCGAAGCCGATTTGCTGAAGATCGCGACGGAACAGCCCCCCGAACCCCACACCCCCATACACGAAGAAATGGCACGTGCACGCAAGCTGCAGGCCAAAAGCAAAGAAGCGGTCACTTCAATGTTCAATGAAGTACGCATGGGCAACGCGATCAAGGTCAGCGAAGCCGCTCCACTAGTGGAAGAGATCAGCCTGTCCATCACGCGCAACCCGGAAGCTTTTCTCAACCTGGTCCGGCTCAAAACCAAGGACGATTACACCTATATGCACTCAGTCGCCGTCTGTGCCCTGATGATTGCATTGGGTAAACAGCTAGGCCTAACCGGCCAGGATCTGAAAGATGTCGGGCTTGCCGGTCTGCTGCACGATGTCGGCAAAATGATGATTGATGACAAGGTCCTCAACAAACCCGGCAAGCTCACCGATGAAGAGTTCGAACTCATCAAGGAACATCCGCGCAAAGGCTGGGAAGTTCTGCAGGGTTCGCCGGACATCACCGCTGTCGCACTTGATGTGTGCCTGCACCATCATGAACGCGTCGACGGTACGGGCTATCCGGATCGCATCTCCGGTGAAAAACTTTCCCTCGCCGCACGAATGGGAGCGGTATGCGACGTGTATGACGCGCTTACCTCCAACCGATGCTACAAAAACGGCTGGGAACCCGCCGAGACCATACGCAAAATGGCCGAGTGGCGAAACGGGCATTTCGACGAAAAAGTGTTCCAGGCGTTTGTCAAAACCATAGGCATCTACCCCTCCGGCACTTTAGTAAGACTCAAGTCAGGAAGATTGGCTATAGTCATTGAGCAAACAGGGAAAAGCCTGCTCACTCCTGTCGTCAAAGCCTTCTTTTCGACAAAGTCCAATGAGCCGATCATGCCGGAAATGATAGACTTGAGCAGATCGAGGGAAAGCATTGCCAGTGCCGAAGACCCGGCCCAATGGGGCTTTGATTTGAAACAGATTACAGGCTTCTGAATTTTTAATACCACTTGCGGAGATATCAATGTCCAACATCCAGTCCGTTATGCACGAAAATCGTGTATTCAACCCTTCCGAAGCATTCGTCAAGCAGGCCAATGTATCCGGCATGGCCGCATACAAAGCCATGTGCGACGCTGCCGCCAAAGACTATGCCGGATTCTGGGCCAACCTTGCCCGGGAGAATGTTCTCTGGCACAAGCCTTTCACCAAGTCGCTGGATGAAAGCAAAGCACCTTTCTACAAATGGTTCGAGGATGGTGAACTCAACGTTTCATATAACTGTCTCGACAGGCATCTTGCAGCCCAGGCCGAAAAAACCGCAATCATTTTTGAAGCCGATGACGGCACTGTAACCCGGGTCAGCTACCGCGAGCTGCACAGCCGCGTCTGCCAGTTCGCCAACGGCCTGAAGTCGCGAGGCATCAAGAAAGACGATCGCGTGATCATCTATATGCCGATGAGCGTGGAAGCCGTGGTTGCCATGCAAGCCTGCGCCCGCATCGGCGCGATCCACTCTGTCGTATTCGGCGGTTTCTCCTCCAAGAGCCTGCATGAGCGTATCACCGATGCACAGGCTGTGGCGGTTATCACCGCCGATGGCCAATTCCGAGGCGGCAAAGCCTTGGCGCTCAAACCCGCAGTGGACGAGGCACTCAGCCTCGGCGGTTGCGATGCCGTCCATACCGTAGTCACCTACAAGCGCACCGGTGGCGAAGTGCAGTGGAACAGCAAGAACAATATCTGGTGGCATGATCTGGTCGCAGGGCAAGGCAACACCTGCGAGCCCGAATGGGTCGGCGCGGAACACCCGCTGTTCATCCTTTACACCTCCGGCTCCACCGGCAAACCCAAAGGCGTGCAACACTCCACCGGAGGCTACCTGCTGGGTGCAATGGTTTCCCTGAAATGGGTATTCGATTACAAACCTTCCGACATTTTCTGGTGCACCGCCGATGTGGGCTGGATCACCGGCCACAGCTACGTCGCTTATGGCCCGCTGGCCATGGGTGCAACCCAGGTCATTTTCGAAGGCGTTCCGACCTATCCGGATGCGGGACGTTTCTGGAAGATGATCCAGGATCACAAAGTCACCACCTTCTACACCGCACCGACCGCCATCCGTTCGCTCATCAAGCTGGGCGGCGATCTGCCGGACAAATATGACTTGTCCAGTCTGCGTCTGCTAGGCACCGTCGGCGAGCCGATCAATCCGGAAGCCTGGATGTGGTACTACAACACAGTGGGGCACGCCCGTTGCCCTATCGTGGACACCTGGTGGCAAACAGAAACCGGTTGCCACATGATCGCCCCGCTCCCCGGCGCAATGCCGATCAAACCCGGCACCTGCACGCTGCCTTTGCCGGGCATCATCGCCACCATCGTCAATGAAGCAGGCGACGAAGTAAACGACCAGCATGGCGGCTTCCTGGTCATCAAGAAGCCCTTCCCTTCGCAGATTCGCACCATCTGGGGCGACCCGGAGCGTTACAAAAAGAGCTACTTCCCCGAAGAAATGAAGGGCGCTTACCTTGCCGGCGATTCGGCACACCGCGACGAGGACGGCTACTTCTGGATCATGGGACGTATCGACGACGTACTGAACGTCTCCGGACACCGACTGGGTACCATGGAAATCGAATCGGCACTGGTTTCCAACCCGCTGGTGGCGGAAGCCGCCGTGGTCGGCAAGCCGCACGAGATCAAGGGCGAGGCCGTGGTTGCCTTTGTGGTACTGAAGGGCGCCCGTCCGTCCGATGCCGCCGCCGCCAAGAAACTGGCTGAAGAATTGCGAAACTGGGTAGGCAAGGAGATCGGCCCCATTGCCAAACCGGACGAGATCCGTTTCGGAGAAAACCTGCCCAAGACCCGGTCCGGCAAGATTATGCGCCGCCTGTTGCGTGCCGTCGCCAAAGGTGAAGAGATCACTCAGGATGTATCCACACTTGAAAATCCAGCCATCCTTGAGCAACTTAAGGAAGTGATACGTTAAAGAAGCACGTCAGTATTGCGTTAGGCAGTTCCGTAACTGCCTAACGCAACTCCTTAATTGTATTGACTCATCCGCCCCCCTCCGCTACCATCGCGGCACTTTTCAACCACTTGGTCGCGCATAGTGATTTTCAAAAAACCGTTAATGCTGGTCCTAAGCGCCTTGCTCGGCTCTACCGTTGCCATGGCAGCCAAAGCGGATACGGCTTTGGCGATGAACAGCCCGGAGTTATCCGCGCAAACCACACCGACCCGCAGCACGGAAACAAACGTTCCTGTACTAAACACGGTGCCAACCGACCCGATTAAATCTGTCGTACCTCAGGCTGCCACTGCTCAGCCACCAGTTCCACAAACCGCAACCGTTCCCCCAATTTCCACCACCATTGCCGCTTCCGGCATTCCTGTGACACCCGACACGCCAGCCGCGACTGCCGAACCGGCGACGCAAGCGCCTGCGCCAATACGTGAAGCCATGATCGTTGCACCCGCCTCGCCCAATGGCGACCTGTGGCAACGCATCCGCGCCGGCTATGCCATGAAAGATCTGGATAGCCCGCTGATCAAGCGCCATGAAAAGTGGTACGCAAACCACCCCGATTATGTCCTTCGCATGAGCGAACGTGCGCAGCATTACCTGTTCTATATCATGGAAGAAGTGGATCGCCGCGGCATGCCGTCCGAGATCGCCCTGCTGCCCGTCATCGAGAGTGCATTCAATCCGGGCGCCAATTCGATCGCGAGCGCTTCCGGCATCTGGCAGTTCATCCCGTCCACCGGCAAGCATTTCGGCATGGAGCAGAACTGGTGGCACGACGGCCGGCGCGACATCATCGGCGCAACCAACGGAGCACTCGATTACCTGCAAAAACTGCATGACCAGTTCGGCGATTGGGAACTGGCACTGGCCGCCTACAATTGGGGCGAGAACGGCGTAACCCGCGCACAGGCCTACAATCGCAAACATCACAAGCCGACCGATTATTCGCATCTCAGGATGCCGCGCGAAACCCGCAACTACGTACCCAAGCTGCTTGCCGTCAAGAACATCATCGCCGATCCGGCACGTTTCGGCCTGCAGCTGAGCAAGATTCCCGATGAGCCCTATTTCGCCACCGTTGCCACCTCTCAGCACATTGATGTGAAAGTCGCCGCCGAACTGGCCGACATCTCGATGGATGAATTCATCGCGCTCAATCCCGGCCATAACCGCCCGGTGATATTGCAGGATAAGGACAACGGAAATGTGCTGTTATTGCCTGTAGACAAAGTCGACACGTTCCGCACCAATCTGGCAAAGACCAATCAGCGACTGGTTTCGTGGCAACCCTACGAAAGCAAAAAAGGCGAGAGCTTTGACAAGATCGCAACGCACTTTGGTCTGTCACTGGCAGAACTGCGCTCTGCGAACGGTTTATCCAAATATGCACAAGAGAGCAACGGCCAGACCCTGCTTGTGCCCATCCCCGACGACCAGCCTGCCGCCGATTTTGCGGCTTTCAACATGCATCCGTCGGCTGTGGCCGAAATGTATGGCGCCGTGCGTTATACCGTGCGCAGAGGGGACACCATTTCCACCATCGCCCGCCGCTTCCACGTAAGCCAGATGCAACTGCGGGAAGCGAACCATGGTGTCAGCCGCCTGCACGTCGGGCAACACTTCAACATCGTGCTGGCCGATCACCGCTCCGCTCGCAGGCATCATGTCGCTGCAACCAGAGCCAAAACCAGAACCAGCCTGCGCAAAGCATCCAGCGTCAAGGTTGCCTATAACGCCCCTCAGTCCAAGCAGCCGAACTGATTATTCCCGTCGTACAAATGGCAGTGCACGCCATGCGTCGCGCTGATATTCGTCACATCCGGATAGCGCGCACAGACCGCCATAGCCTGGGAACAGCGCGGCGCAAAGTGGCAACCCTGCGGCGGGTTCGCGGGTGACGGCAGATCCCCTTCCAGCCTGATGAACTTCCTGCCCGTGCCGTCGATGCGCGGCACGGCGGATAGCAGGGCCTGGGTGTAAGGATGCTTTGGCGAGCGCATCACCTCCTCCGTCGTGCCGCGCTCGACAATGCGCCCCAGATACATCACGCACACCTCATGAGCCAGGTATTCAACAACGCCAAGATTGTGCGTGATGAAGAGATAACTCAATCCGAGTTCCTGCTGCAGCGATTTCAGCAAGTTCAGTATCTGCGCCTGCACCGAAACATCCAGTGCACTGGTCGGTTCGTCGCAGATCAGCAACTGCGGCGATACCGCCAAGGCACGCGCAATTGCAATACGCTGCCGCTGTCCACCGGAAAACTCGTGCGGATAGCGCCATTTGCTGTCACTCGCCAGGCCGCATTTCTGCAGCAGATCATCGATATGTGCCTGCCGGGCCGTGCTGTCGCCGCCGATGTTCAGTGCGCTCATCCCCTCTTCGAGTATTTCGGTCACGCGCATCTTGGGATTGAGCGATGCATAAGGATCCTGGAATACCATCTGCATCGCAGCACGGGATTCAGATGATCCGACCATCTCACGCCCGGCGAACCGCACACTGCCCGCAGTGGGCAAAATCAACTGCAGCAGCGCCTTGGCCAATGTGGTCTTGCCGCAGCCGGATTCACCGACCAGCGCCAGCGTGCGGCCCTGCGAAATGGACAGCGATACGCCATCCACTGCCTTTACCTGTCCCACTGTGCGCTGCAAGAAGCCTTTGCGGATAGGGAAATAGACTTGCAGGCCGGAGACTTGCAACAGAGGATACGGGATACGGGATACAGCATTCAGGGAACGCGCGCCCTCCCCTAGGCCCTCTCCAGATTGATGGAGAGGGGAACTGGGCCCTGTATCCCGTATCCTATATCCCGTATCCTGATAAAGGTGGCACCGCACCCCCCGCCCTTCGATGACTGTCCATCCCGGTGTCTGTTCATGGCACAACCCCCAGGCCTTGTCGCATCGGGCAGCGAAGCGGCAGCCCTGAGCAATGCTCCCGAGCGGCGGCACGCTGCCCGGGATCGCACTCAGCGGCTGCCCGGCCCGGCCGGCACCCGGCAATGCTGCAAACAGTTTCTGCGTGTATGGGTGCAAGGGCGCGGCAAACAATTGTTCACGGCTCGCCTGCTCGACGATCTGCCCCGCGTACATCACGCCGACGCGGTGTGCCGTCTCCGCCACCACGCCGAGATCATGCGTGATGAGCAGCATCGCCATGCCTGTCCTGTCTTGCGTATCGCGCAGCAGTTGCAATACCTGCGCCTGTATCGTTACATCCAGCGCAGTGGTGGGCTCGTCGGCAATGAGCAACGCAGGGTTGCCCGCCAGCGCCATGGCGATCATCACGCGCTGCTTCATGCCGCCGGAAAGCTGGAATGGATATTCGGACACACGCCGCGAGGCATCCGGAATACCAACCTGATCGAGCAGTTCGATACAGCGTTTATTGGCTGCCGCGCCGCGCAAACTCTGGTGCAATACCAGCACCTCGGCAATTTGCGCACCCACCGTCATCACCGGGTTCAGGCTCAACCCCGGTTCCTGAAAGATCATCGCCATCCGGCCGCCGCGCACCTCGCGCATTTTGCTTTCAGGCAGTCCAAACAACCCGACCCCGCCCAGTTGCGCGGCTCCACTTGAATTCATCACGCCATCAGGCAGCAAACGCATCAGGGAAAGCGCCGTCATGGATTTGCCGCAGCCTGATTCGCCGAGCAAGGCAAAAGTTTCTCCTGCCGCGATGGAGAACGAGATGTCGTCAACGATATGTGCGCCGTTGCGCAGGCGTGAAACCAGATTGTCGACCTTGAGCAGGCTCATCCCGCAACCTCGGTCCGGTTCAAGCGCGGATCGAAGGCATCGCGCACCGCATCGGCGAACAGATTCGCCGCCAATACCAGCACCAGCATGAAGCTGAATGCCGAGGCCAGCGCCCACCACACCATGGGCTCGCGCCCCATCTCCAACCGCGCGGCATTGATCATGGTGCCGAAGCTGATCATGGTGGGATCGACCCCGACGCCGACGTAGGACAGCACCGCCTCGGCCAACACGAGTGCGGAGAAATCCATCACCAGCGATATCAACACGATATGCATCACATTGGGCATGATGTGACGCGTCAGGATGCGCAGCGAAGACACGCCGAACGATTGCGCAGCCTGGATGTATTCCATTTCGCGCAACTTCAGGGTTTCGCCGCGCAGCAGGCGGCACAATCCGGTCCAGCTCGTCACACCGAGGATCATGCACAGGAACACCAGCCGCAGATCGGCGCGCGAAGCGGTGGTTTCGAACCACTGCGGATGCGTGTCGATGGTCACCTGCATCATCAGCACGGCCGCCGCGATCAGCAATACGCTCGGTATCGAACTCAGCACGGTGTAGATGTACTGGATCACGTCGTCCACCCAGCCGCGAAAATATCCGGCAGCGACCCCGAAGAACAATGCCAGAGGAAGCGTCACCAGCGTCGTCACGGTGCCGATGACAAGTCCCGTGCGGATGCTCTTGAGCGACAGATACAACACATCCTGGCCGACCTTGTCCGTACCGAGGACGTGATAGACGGTGGCAAGATTGAAAAATACGCCGATGAAGGCTGCAATGACAAGAACGCCCGCCCATACCACACGCTGCTCCGTCCAACGCCTGATCATCAGCACCAGTAATGCACCGATCATCGATCCGGCCAACCCGCCAATCAATGCACGCTTCGTCACATCCAGATCGATTTGCGATGCATCGGACAGATGCGAACCGCCGTATCGCAGTCTCGGATACTCGCGCACGATGTTGCCCTCTGCATCCGTTCTGCTCTCCTTGGCATATAACGTCAACGCGAACGGTGCCGAATAAGTTTTCTCGACATGAGTGCGCAACGGCTCTGCCAGCTTGTCGAACACGCTCAGTACTTCCGGCGAATACAACTTCCCGCCACCGTTCGTTTGCGGCAATGCCATACGGAAATGCAGCGTATCCAGCAGGCCCACAACAATGAACAGCGACAACACCAGCAACGACACCATCGCCACATTGCTCTTTGCCACCCGTTTCCACGGCAGTAGCAGATGCTCGTGCCGCCGGACATACCAGGCTCCGGCAACCGCCGCCGCCAGCAACAGGAACACCAGCGCATCGCTCCACAGGATCACGGGCGTGAAACTCATTGCAACCTCACCCGCGGATCAACCACAGTGTATGAAATGTCGGTCAGGATCAGCCCGGCGATATACAGCACCGAGCCCAGGAACACCATTGCACGCACCACGCTGAAATCCTGCGAGTTGATCGCATCGATGGTGTAACTGCCCAAGCCGGGGATGCCGAAGAACGATTCGGTGAGCAGGCTGCCCATGAACAGCAGCGGAATGACCACGACCACACCGGTCAGGATAGGGATCATCGCGTTCTTCAGCACATGCGTGAACAGCACGCGCAACTCGGACAAGCCTTTGGCGCGCGCGGTGCGCACATAGTCCTTGCCGATCTCCTCGAGAAAGATCGTGCGGTACCAGCGGCTGCTGGAACCGACACTGCCGGCCACACCGATGACAATGGGCAGCACCACGAACTTGAAGCCATCCATCCCGCCCGCATAGCCGGAGATGGGCACCAGATGCCACAACTTGCTTACGAGGAACTGCCCGCCGATGATGTAGAACAAACCGGAAACGGACATCAGGAATACGCACAGGGCCACCCCCGCCATATCCAGCGCCGTGGCGCGAAACAGCGTCATCAGCAACGCAAAACTGACATACACGACCAGGCCAATGAGAAATGTCGGCAACGCGATGGCAAGGCTCGGCCCCATGCGCGTGGCGATCTCGTGGCCGATGTTGCGCCCGTCGTCGGCATAGCCGAAATCGAACACGAACATGCTGGCGGATTTCTGCCAGAAGATGGTGTCGGTGACTTTATCCATGCCTGCCGCATGGTCGTTGATCATCAGCGGCTTGTCATAACCGTGCTGCTGTTTCCAGCTTTGGATGGCTTCCTGCGTTACGCGCTTGATGCCGAGCTGCATGCGCGCCATGTCGTCCGGGGTGTTCACCACAAAGAAAAGCGCGAAGGTGAGCAGGTTCACCCCGATGAGGATAGGCACAGCGTAAAGGATGCGGCGGATGAGGTAGGCGATCATGAGTGGCCGTATTGTAAGGGCAAACAATAGCCTGCGGGCAAGCGCCGGGAGTAGAATCTGGCCGCTGTAGAATAGCGAATCGCGATCTGCAAATACCGGCGCTGCCACAAGGAAAATCATGCAAGTTGAAATCTGGTCCGACATCATTTGCCCTTGGTGCTACATCGGGAAACGGCGCTTTGAAACCGCACTTGCGGATTTCGCACTCAAGGAAGACGTGCATGTGATCTGGCGCAGCTTCGAACTCGACCCCGATGCACCACGTCAACGGACGGGCACGCTGGAAGAGATGCTGGCGCAAAAATACAACGTCAGCCCGCAGGAGGCAGCCGCCATGAATGCGCGCGTCACTGCAGTCGCCAGGGAGACCGGCCTGGATTACCGATTGTCCGGCGCGCGACCCGGCAACACTTTCGATGCTCACCGCCTGCTGCATTTTGCTGCCTCACGGCAATTGGGCGAGCGCGCCGCGGAACGTCTCATGCACGGGTATTTTTCCGAATCGCTGCCGGTGGGCGATCGTGCCGCGCTGGCGCGCCTGGCGCCGGAATTCGGCATTGCCGAAAGCGAGGCGCAGGCCATGCTGGAAAGCGATGCCTATTCCGGCGAAGTGCGGGCAGACGAAGCGCGCGCGGCGAAATTCGGCATTACCGTTGTACCGTTCTTTGTGTTCGATGAAAAATCCGGCATCTCCGGCGCTCAACCGGTGGAGGTGTTTGCAGAAGCGCTGCAGCAGGCGCAGAAGAGCGCATAGTCATGCATACAACATTACTTCAATCATTCCTCCCCGAACGAAATGGAATGAAGTGATCACCCTGCTCCCGTCAGCCGAACGCGAACAATCCCGCAGCGAAGAGATCGCCAACAGCACCATTCACGGCATCGGCTTCATCACGGCACTGGTCGGCACACCGGTGCTCATTGAACATGCAGTACGGCATGGCGAGTTGGGATATATCGTCGGAACTTCCGTCTTTGCCGCAAGCATGATCCTGCTCTATCTTGCATCCACCCTCTACCACGCATTGCAACAACCGGGGCTCAAAAGCATTTTTCACCAGATCGATCACCTCATGATCTACCTGCTCATTGCGGGAACTTATACGCCGTTCACGCTGGGGGTCTTGCACGGAGCATGGGGCTGGACACTGTTCGGGATCATCTGGGGGCTGGCCACGATCGGAATGATTCTGAGGATACTCAAAAGAATGGGGCATCCGGTGATTTCGACCGGCATGTACCTGCTCATGGGCTGGCTCATGCTGGTCGCCGCCGAACCCATGTACGAAAAGGTTTCGACACAGGGACTGCTGTGGCTGCTTGCCGGCGCTCTCAGCTATACCGCGGGGGTGTTCTTCTATGCCACAGATGGACGCTTGCGCTACGGTCACAGCATCTGGCATCTGTTTGTGCTGGGCGGCACGGTCAGCCACTACTTTGCCGTCTGGTACGCTGTCTGACAACACGCTTTAGTAGCGTTACTGCTCGCGTTTTTGCAGTGCCTTCCACATCCAGAACCCGAACAACAGCAAAGCCGCCCCGCCCAGCCACAGAGGCCAGCGCACAGGCTGGTTCCACTGGCGCCGCATCCGGTCGCGTTGCGCGCTGTCCACACGCCAGTATTTGAGTTTGTTGTTGGCCATGATGTTGGATTTGACGTTGTGCAGCCAGCCATGTTGCAGCACGTAGTTCTTCGGGTGATAGCCCCACAGCCAGGGTGCATCGCGGCGCAGGATCTCCAGCATCTGGTCGATGATTTCCTGCCGCGCCGGGCCGTTGTCCATGTTCTTCATCTGATCGAACAACCGGTCGAATTCCGGGTTGCTGTAATTGCTCGCGTTCTCGCCGCCCTTTCCCACCTTGGCTTGCGCGCCATCCAGCAAAAACAGGAAATTCTCCGGATCGGGATAGTCGGCATTCCATCCGTAGTAGTACATCTGCATATCGCCGCGCCGTATCTTGTCCTGAAACCGGTTGTAATCCGTGCTGCGCACGTCGAGCTGGACGCCAATCTTGTCGAACTGTTTGCGTATCCAGTCCAGGCGTGATTTGTTGCCGATGCCGCTGGACGTCGTATCGAGGTGGATCACAAGCGCCTGATTGGTTCCAGCATCCACGCCGCCGGGATAACCTGCTTCTGCCAACAGGCGTTTCGCTTCCTCAATGGGCTTGCGCTTGGGCACTCCGTCTACCCAGTCGTACACGTATCGGTTGATGCCTTCCCTGCCTTCGCGGTAGCCGAAAATGCCGGGAGGAATGGGCGATTGCGCGGCGATGCCGCGTCCGTTGGCGAAGATGGAGATGAATTCTTCATAGTCCACCGCGATGGAGATGGCACGGCGCAATTTCCTTGCTCTCTCCGAGTTTCCGCCCACCACCGGATCCAGCCAGTTGAAACCGGTGTACATGGTGGAAGTCGCGACTGAAGTTGAAAGCGTGATGCCCTGCGCTTTCATCTCCTCGCTGACATTGGTTTCGCCGCTGACGCTGACCTGGACTGCCTGGTCGAAACTGTCCGAACTGATGCCGGAGGCGTCGTAATAGCCTTGCAGGAATTTGTTCCAGTACGGGATGGTTTCCTTTTCCAGCGTGAACACGACCTGGTCGATCAATGGCAGCGGCTTCCCCGCATCGGCCACTAGTCCTGTCGCCGCATCGCCAGGCTCACCTTCCGCCGGGTAGATCTCGCTGTCGTAATAGGGATTGCGCGTGAGTACCATGCGCCGGTTAGGGTCGTTCTCCGACAGGTAATACGGCCCGCTGCCCACCGGCCACCAGTCCAGCGAGAGGTTGCGTTCGCGCATGCCTTGCAGCGCATAGAAGCGCTCCACCTCCTGTGGCATCGGCGAAAAGAAAGGCATCGCCAGCCAGTAGGCAAATTGCGGATATTTTCCCTTGATCGTGACGCGGTAAGTCGTGCCATTCACGACTTCCACACCCGGCAGCGGATACCGGTTCAAATCAAGGAAATCGTCGGGATGCAGCCTGGCCGCTGTTTGCAGTGTGGAGGCATATTCCTTGAGGCCGACGATGTATTCGCCCATTACCCCCGCGATGGGCGTATGCAGCTGCGGATGAACCAGCCGTTTGATCTGGTAGGCGTAGTCCGCAGCCGTCACCTCGCGCGTACCGGTCCTGGAAAAGTCGTTCAACGAATGGATACGACCCATTTCGCCGGCTGTAAGCATGTAATTGTCCGGCACAAAAGCCGGATGGGGCTGGTAGCGCATATTCGGCTTGATGTGTATCTCGTACACGCTGTAGGCGATGCGCTCCGCGGCAACATTGTCGGGCAGGCGGCGGCGGTTCTTGTCCAGATAGGTGACTCGCGGCATTTCGCTGGCAGCCAGCGGCACCAATTGATAAGGACGCTTCAGGTAATGGTATTGCAGGGGGGGCGAATAGATGTGGGCCAGGAACTCGTATTCGTTTTCGCTGTAGGCTTGCGCTGGGTCCAGATGTTTGGGGCGTTCGGTGAACGCGGTATAGAGTATGGACTTGCCGTCGTCCGCCGCAGGATAGGGGTCGTTCCACAGCCCGCCATCGCAGGCGACAAGCAACAGGCACAACAAAGCTGGAAGCACATATCTCATGGCGCAAGAGTTTAGCCGAAAGGTCTGTCTTCGCGGTAAGATTGAGCTTGGAATGCAAACGGATTTTTGAAAAATGAACCCAGATTGGCAGAATTTCCTTACGGCGCAAGGCGCACAAATACAAGACGGAGTGATACAGCATTTCGGCAATGCCGCCGCCGAGCGCATCGCCACGCGCGATGGCTCAGTGATGTGCGACTTGTCGCAGTTCGGCATCATCAGGGTTTCCGGCGAAGAAGCCAAAGGCTTCCTGCATAACCTGTTCAGCAGCGACGTAAACGCGCTCACCCCGCAACATGCCTTGCCCAGCAGCCTCAACACGGCGAAAGGCCGTGCGCTGGCGACTTTTCTGATTTGGCGCAACGAGACGGAATACTTTCTGCACCTGCCGCAAAGCCTGCTCGCGCCGATCCAGAAGAAGCTGTCCATGTTCGTGCTGCGCGCCAAAGTGAAGATCGAGAACGCGAGCGATAACATTGTGTGCATAGGGCTTTCCGGCGCAAATACCGCGGCCTTGTTGCAGCAGCTATTCCCTGTTCTGCCCCGGAATCCGCTCGACATTGTGTATCACGAAGACACCGGCCTGATTCGCCTCGGTGCAGATCGCTTCCAGCTCAATACCACACCGCAGCGCGCACCTGCACTGTGGCAACGGCTCGGCACGGATGCAAAACCAGTCGGGTCCTCCTGCTGGGACTGGCTCAACATCCGCGCGGGCATACCTGTCATCCTGCCGCAGACACAGGAAGCATTCGTTCCTCAAATGGCAAACCTCGATCTCATCGGTGCGGTGAATTTCAAGAAAGGCTGCTATCCGGGACAGGAAATCGTGGCACGCATGCAGTATCTGGGCAAGAACAAACGCCGCATGTATCTGGCGCATGTCGAAAGCGACGCAGCGCCGCAAGCGGGCGATGATTTGTTCAGCATGGAGATGGAAGGCCAGAGTTGCGGCACCGTGGTCAATGCGCAAGCGGCACCCGGCGGCGGTTATGACCTGCTGGCCGTGATCCAGATCGCCAGCCACGATTCTTTCCCGGTGCATCTCGGCGAAATCAAGGGTGCGCGTTTGCAGTTCCAGCACCTGCCCTACCCGCTGCCGTGAATCTGCCTGCTCAACTGCTGACTGGAGAGTGGCTGTGGTTGGCAAATTTTATCTTCGCTTTGTTTCTGTATAGCGCGGCACGTAGCGCTCCCTGGCGCACCCTGCTGGATAACGCTGTCATGGTAAACGCGCTGGTTGGCCTGGTGTTTGGCGCGTTCATTTTCTGGCAATTCAACGTCGGCATCCGCCCCGGATTCAACTTCCACATTCTGGGTTCGACATTGTTCATGCTGATGTTCGGCTGGCAGATCGCCACTGTCAGCATCACGCTGGTCATGCTGGCCACCTGGCTGCGTATGGACGCGGGATTCATTACGCTCGGCATTAACGGTCTGCTGATGGTCGCCCTTCCCGTGCTGTTCAGTGAGTGGCTGCTGCGCTTCAGCAAACGCCACCTGCCGAAGAATCTGTTTTTGTTCGTACTATGGAACGGCTTCTTCTGCAGCATGCTCACCATCGTACTGAACGTGACGGCTACCACCCTGCTACTGTTGCTGCTGAGCCGCCACACCTGGGGAGAGATTCAGCACTACTATCTCGTCGCGTCGCCCATCCTCATGTTCACCGAGGGCTTCGTCACCGGCATGATGATCACCGCCTTTGTGGTATTCCAGCCGCAGGCAGTAATGAATTTCAGTGACGAGGAATATCTAGCGGGGAAGTAGCTTCAGCTTCATTTTCTTGTGCGGCATCCCGGCATCCATGAATTCCTTGCCATGCTCGACGAAGCCGAATTTCTGATAAAACGGAATGGCGAAGGTCTGTGAGTCCACATCTACCTGTTTATAGCCGCGTGAACGTGCTTCATCGAGCAGCGCCTCAATAATGGCCGTGCCCACTTTCTGCTTGCGCCATTGCGGTAATACTGCCATGCGTCCGATATGTCCATTCGCCTGCATGCGCCCGCAACCGATCGCATCGCCGTTCAGGCTCAAAGCCAGGGCATGGCGGCAATCTTCGTCCTTGCCATCCCACTCCAGCTCTTCAGGAACGTTCTGCTCGCGGATAAATACCGCTTCGCGTATGGCACGCAACAATGGTTCGCCGTCGTGCCAACAAACCAGACTGACCGTGAATGGGGTAGTCATAACGCTATCTCCTGACTTCCACCCTACACCTTCAGGCGGAAGAAACATTATTGTTATTCGCCCTGCATCATGCAGTGATTTCGACTTCCGTGCCCGCCCCCACCAGTTCAAACAAGTCCACCAGTTCGGCATTGCGCATGCGCACACAACCGCGCGAGCCCGGCTTGCCGAGCGAAGTACTGTCCGGCGTGCCATGGATGTAAATGTAACGGCGCATGGTATCGCATGATCCTCCGCGGTTGTAACCGCTCTCGCAACCGGACAGCCACAAAATGCGCGTCAATATCCAGTCGCGTCCCGGATACTGCGCACCAAGCTGCGGCGAGTACACTTCACCTGTCGGGCGACGCTGTACGAAAACGGCATTCTCCGGTTCGCCGCTGCCGATCTTGGCACGGATGATGTGTTTGCCGCGCGGCGTGCAAAAACTCCCGTTCTCCTCACCCACCCCGTTTGCACCCGTGGATACCTGATACCGGCGCAATGACTTGCCGTTATCGGCCAATAACTCCAGCGTCTGTGTCGGAATGTGAATGGCAATCTTCATGGTGCCTTCTGCTGCGCGCGGCGTGCCGCAAAAAAATCGCTCAACACCTTGCCGCATTCATCCGCCAGAACTCCCCCTTGTATGCGTGCATGATGATTCAATCTGATCATTGCCCCCTCTCCCCCCGGGGGAGGGTTGGGGTGGGGGAAATCGCCGAACAAGTTGAACACGCTGCCCGCCGCACCGGTCTTCGGATCGCGCGCCCCGAACACCACACGGGAGATACGGGCATGGAACATTGCGCCGACGCACATCACGCAAGGCTCCAGCGTAACGAATAATTCACAATCTACCAGACGATAATTACCGATTTGTTGAGCTGCATCACGCAACGCCGCGATTTCGGCATGGGCGGAAGGGTCGTGCCGCGAGATGGGGGCATTGCTGCCGCGGCCGATGATGCAGCCGTCTTTCACCACGACCGCGCCAACGGGCACTTCTCCGCTGCTTGCTGCCTGCCGCGCCAAGTCCAGCGCAGCACGCATGAAGGTCTCATCCGCTTCGCCTGTGGGGTCACCTGCCTGGAATGGCATCCGGTTCTCTAAATTCATGCCCGCCATTGTACGGGCAAAAATTGGATTGCCAAACGGTATGACGAAGCACAGAATCGTTGCGCCCAACCAGTACGCCTCGACATGCAAGAACAGACTCCCAGCCCGACGGATATATCCCGAAAAATTCACGGGCGCGAACAAACACCCGGAGAAGAGATCGCCAACAGCATCAGCCACGGCGCAGGGGCAATCGCATCGGTGGTGGGCACGCCATTCCTGATCCTGCATGCGCTGAAGCTTGGAGATACCGGATATCTGATCGGTTCCATCGTTTTCGCCGCCACCATGATCGTGCTCTACCTTTCTTCCACCCTCTACCATTCATTCCGCCCGGGCAGACTCAAACATATTTTCCGTGTTATCGACCACTCCGCGGTCTATCTGCTCATCGCGGGCACCTATACGCCCTTCACGCTCGGCGTGCTGTACGGCGCATGGGGATGGACGTTGCTGATACTGATCTGGAGTCTGGCGCTGGCAGGGGTAATGCTGAAATTGTTGAACCGCATGTCCCGTCCCGTCATTTCCACATTACTCTACCTGCTCATGGGGTGGCTAATCATCATCGCGGCCGATCCCTTGTATACCCGCTTGCCTGCATCCGGGCTTGCCTGGCTGGTTGCCGGTGGCCTGGCCTACACGGCAGGTACCGTGTTCTTTACCCTTGATTCGCGCCTGCGCTATGGCCACTTCATCTGGCACTGGTTCGTGCTGGCGGGCACCACCTGCCATTATTTCGCCGTTTACTGGTATGCCGCCTGACCCGTGCAATTTGCGCTTGCCTTCCCGAAAGAATTTGTCAACAATGGCAGTCAGGAACAGGAGCCATTGATGCCAAAACAAGTTGTAGACGATTTCACCCTGCCCGCCACTGGCGGTGCCGGTTTCACGCTGTACCCCATCCGCAGCAAATCCTTGGTCATCTATTTTTATCCAAAGGACAACACGCCCGGTTGTACCAGTGAAGCGCAACAGTTTCGTGACCTGTACGCGGAATTCAACAAGGCGGGATGCGAAATCGTCGGAATCTCGCGCGACAGCATCAAGTCGCACGAGAATTTCAAGGCGAAATTTACCCTGCCTTTTGCACTGCTCTCCGACGAGAATGAAGCGGTGTGCAATCTGTTCGGGGTGATGAAACAGAAGATGATGTATGGCAAACAGGTGCGCGGCATCGAGCGCAGCACCTTCGTGCTCGACAAGAAGGGAAACATCATCAAGGAATGGCGTGGCCTCAAGGCGGACGGTCACGCGCAAGAAGTACTCACTTTTGTTCAAACTCTCTAACAAGGACAACATGAACGCACGCAAAGCAACAACGGACAAAGACACCAAACTCTTCGTGCTGGACACCAACGTGCTGATGCACGATCCGACCAGCCTGTTCCGCTTCGAAGAACACGATGTCTACCTGCCGATGTTCGTGCTGGAAGAGCTGGACAACAACAAGAAAGGGATGTCGGAAGTCGCCCGCAACGCGCGCCAGGCCAGCCGCTTCCTGGACAACCTCGTCAGTGCGAGTGAAGACAGCATCGACGAGGGTGTGCCGCTGAACGCGCTGGGCAACAAGAACGCGACCGGACGCCTGTACCTGCAAACCGAGTTCATCAACGACCCTTTGCCATCTACCCTGGCAAACGGCAAAGCCGACAATGCCATCCTCGGTGTGGTCAGCCATCTGCACACGCAGCACAGCAAGCGCCAGATCGCACTGGTCAGCAAAGACATCAACATGCGCATCAAGGCGCGTGCCCTGGGACTGTCGGCGCAGGATTATTTCAACGACAAGGTGCTGGAAGATACCGACCTGCTCTATACCGGCGTGCGCGAATTGCCTGCCGATTTCTGGGATAAAAACGGCAAGGACATGAAATCCGGGATCCAGGCCGGGCACACCTTCTACAACATCAAGGGCCCCATCTGCCGCGACCTGCTGGTGAACGAATTCGTGTACCAGGACGATCCGGAAAAACCCTTCTATGCCGTGGTCGCCACGCAGGAGGACACCGCCGCCACCCTGCTCACGCTCACCGACTACACACACAGCAAGAACGCCATCTGGGGCATCACCGCGCGCAACCGAGAACAGAACTTCGTGCTCAACCTGCTGATGAATCCCGAGATCGACTTCGTCACACTGCTGGGCCAGGCCGGTACCGGCAAGACCCTGCTCACGCTGGCTGCCGGCCTCATGCAGACGCTGGAACACAAGCTCTATTCGGAAATCATCATGACCCGTGTCACCGTGCCGGTGGGCGAGGACATCGGTTTCCTGCCGGGCACCGAGGAAGAGAAAATGTCGCCGTGGATGGGTGCGCTGGACGACAACCTGGACGTGCTCAACAAATCCGACGACGAAGGCGGCGAATGGGGCCGCGCCGCGACGCGCGACCTGATCCGCTCGCGCATCAAGATCAAGTCGCTCAACTTCATGCGCGGCCGTACTTTCCTTAACAAGTACCTGATCATCGACGAGGCGCAGAACCTGACGCCCAAGCAGATGAAGACGCTCATCACCCGTGCCGGTCCCGGCACCAAGGTGGTATGCATGGGCAACATCGCGCAGATCGACACGCCTTACCTCACCGAAGGCAGTTCCGGCCTGACCTACGTGGTGGACCGGTTCAAGGGCTGGGCGCACAGCGGCCACGTCACCCTGCAACGCGGCGAGCGTTCGCGCCTCGCCGACCACGCGGCGGAAGTGCTATGAAACTGATCGGCTCGAACACCAGTCCCTACGTGCGCAAAGCACGTCTGGTGTTGCTGGAAAAAAAGATCCCGCACGCTTATGTGATCGACCCGCCGAGCGAACCGACCAGCCAGGTGTATAGCGTCAATCCGCTCGGGCGCATCCCGGCGCTGATCCTCGACGACGGCACTTGCGTGTTCGATTCGCCCGTGATCGCCGAATACGCCGATACGCTGAACGACACGCCCATCCTGATCCCGCGCAACGATGCGCTGGCGAGGATGCGCGTCAAACGCGGGGAAGCGCTCGCAGACGGCATCATGGATTCGGCCATCGTCGTGCGCATGGAACGCATCCGCCCGCCCGAGAAGCAGGAGCAGGGCAACATCGACATGCATAATCTGGCCGTCACCCGCGCGCTTGCCCACATTGCCGACCAACTGGGGCAGCGTGAATGGTGCGAGGGCAAAAGCATCACGCTGGCCGACCTGGCACTGGTGAGTGCACTGGCCTATCTCGATCTGCGTCAACCCGAACGCGACTGGCGCGGCACGCATCCTAACCTGGCTGCATGGTTCAGCCGCCTCAGTGCTCGTCCGAGCGTTCAAACCTCACTGGCAGGATAAAACATGAGCTCTATTGAAAAATCTGAAGAAGAATGGCGTGAAGAATTGACGCCTGAACAGTACGAGGTCTGCCGCGCATGCGGGACTGAGCCGGCCTTTACCGGAGAATACTGGGATTGCCACGACATCGGCGTCTATCGCTGTATCTGCTGCGGAAATCCGCTGTTCGATTCGGAGACCAAATACGAATCGGGAACGGGCTGGCCGAGCTTCTGGCAACCGGTCAGCGAAGACGCGTTAGAATATCGCGAAGAAGATCCGACCGGCATGGATCGCATCGAAGTGTGCTGTGCTGCATGCGATGCCCATCTGGGGCACGTGTTCGAAGACGGCCCGGACCCGACCGGATTGCGCTTTTGCATCAATTCGGCTTCACTTGCACTGGATAGAAAATAATAATGCCAATCGCGGCCTGCAACCCGGCTTAACAAGTGAGTCTCCATGAAAATACTTTTTGACCTGTTCCCCGTCATCGTTTTTTTTATCACCTTCAAATTTGCGGGTGTATTCGTCGCTACGGCAGTATCCATGGCCGCGACCTTGGCCCAGGTTGCCTGGGTGAAATATCGGCATGGCAAGGTCGACACGATGTTATGGGCCAGCTTTGGCATCATCACTGTATTCGGTGGAGCGACATTGCTGTTGCACAATGAGACTTTCATCAAGTGGAAACCGACCGTCCTGTATTGGTCTTTTGCCCTGGCATTATTGCTGGCGCCAGTCTTTTTCAAAAAAAATCTGATGCGTTCGCTGTTGCAGGACAAGCTTCCGCTGCCCGATTCGACCTGGATGAACGTCAACCTGGCCTGGGGCTTGTTCTTTGCCGCACTCGGCGCCATCAACCTGTATGTCGCATTTAACTTTTCAACCGATATTTGGGTCGACTTCAAATTATTTGGCGTTACCAGCCTGATCTTCCTGTTCATTCTTGCGCAAGCGGCAATGCTGGCAAAATATGTGGAAGCGGACAAACACAAAAAAGAATGAGCCAATATTCAATAAAGTCGGCATTACACACAACAAAAACCGAGGAAAAACAGATGCTCTATGCAATATTTGGTCAGGATACCCCCGACAGCCTGGAAAAGCGCAAAGCCGCGCGACCCGCACACCTGGAACGGCTGCAAGTTTTGCAGAACGCTGGCCGGCTTTTGCTGGCAGGCCCTTTCCCCGCCGTGGACGCTGTCGATCCCGGCACCGCTGGCTTCACCGGTAGCCTGATCGTTGCCGAATTCGAGTCGCTGGAAAGCGCTGAGGCATGGGCGGGCGCAGACCCCTATGTTGCTGCCGGCGTTTATACCCAAGTCGCGGTCAGGCCTTTCAAGAAGGTCTTTCCGGCCTGAGCGCAAGGCATGCTATATTGCGCGTCGGATAATTTTCGAATCCCCTCTACAACTCACAAAGGAAAGACTCATGCTGAAATTTTCCAAATTCATCCTGTTGTCGGCATTGCTGGCTATTGCCGCAGGCGCACAGGCTGCCGATGACAAGGCGGCGGCTGACAAACCGGCTGCGCTGGTAAACGGCGTAGCAATCCCGCAATCACGCATCGATATGCGCATCAAGGCTGCCGCACAGCAAGGCCAGCCCGACAGCCCGGAAATGCGCAAGGCGATCCGCGATGACATCATCAATCTGGAAGTCATTTCACAGGCCGCTACCAAGAGCAGTCTGGACAAGCAACCGGAGGTCGCTCAACAACTGGAATTGGCAAGACAATCCGTATTGGCCGGGGCATACGTGCAGGATTATGCCAAGACCCACCCCATCGCGGATGACGTGCTGAAGCAGGAATATGAAACCCTGAAGGCTCGCGTCGGCAACAAGGAATACAAACTGTCGCACATCCTGGTCGAATCCGAGGATGAAGCCAAGAAGGTTGAAGCCGAACTCAAGAAGAAAGGCGCCAAGTTCGCCACCATTGCCAAGGCGCATAGCAAAGACCCCGGCTCCAAGGACAATGGCGGCGAACTGGGCTGGGCAGTTCCATCCAACTTCGTACAGCCCTTCGCCGAAGCCGTACTCAAATTGGGCAAGGGACAAGTCAGTGATCCGGTGCAAACCCAATACGGCTGGCACATCATCAAACTGGAAGACACGCGCGAGTTGAAAGTGCCGACCTTTGAAGAAATGAAGCCCAATCTGGAAAAACGCAAGCAACAGGAAGCTGTCCAGAAACTTATCGAAGATCTGCGCAGCAAGGCCAAGATCGAGTAAACAGTCGTAATATCAGCAAAAAGGCGACCCAGAAGGTCGCCTTTTTTGTTGGTTACGAAGTCCGTTTTGAAACTACCGAATCTGTGCAAGACAGCAAACTGTCCAGTCCTGGATATGCCATTTGCCCCTATTCCGTCCGAACGATGTTAATCCTTCATCGTGTCGAATCAACCGGGTGAATCACGGTGCCTTGGCAACTTCCTGCGCTTTCCAGCCCCCGCCCAATGCCTTGAACAGGTCGGCAACTGCACTGCGCTGTGCACGCTCCGCATCGAGACGGTTCAACTGGGCCTGCAGGTAGTTACGCTCCACATCCAGCAGTTCCAGGCGACTCGCGATCCCGGCCTGATAGCGCATATCGGCCTGTTTGTAGGCTTGTTCCAATGCATCGCTGCGCGCACTTTCGAAAGTCAGGACCTGTCTGGCTGATTCCTGGGCAGACAAGGCGTTGCGCACATCGCCGAATGCGTTGGCGACAGCCTGCTTATACTGGATCAGAGCCTGGTCGCGGCGCGCTTCCGCCACATCCACCTGATAACCGATGCGCCCCGCATTGAAGATCGGCTGGGTGACATTGCCCGCGAACTGGAAAATGTTCGCCGGCTTGGTGAACAGGTTGGAGAACGCCACGCTTTCACTGCCCACATAAGAGGTCAGGGAAATCGACGGGAAATACTGCGCCCGAGCCACGCCGATACTGGCGTTCAACGCCACCAAGCGCTGCTCGGCATCCTTGAGGTCGGGTCTGCGCAACAGCAAGTCCGCAGGCAGCCCATCGGGTACCGACGCCACCGGCAGCAGCGGGCTGCCGCGTTGCAGCTCACTAGACATCACGTCGCGCGGCGAGCGTCCCAGCAACAGTGTCAGCGTGGTTTCCTGTTTGCTGCGCGCCTGAACGAGAGATGCCAGTTGCGATTGTACGGCAGCCACATCGGCTTCAGCCTGATGCAGGTCGTATTCTGAAATCATGCCGACCTCAAGCTGTTTTTTGTTGAGTTCCAACCTGTCCTGACGGCCAGTCAGCAACCGCCTTGTGGCTGCCTCTTGGGCATCCAGGGAGACCAGGGCAAAATACTGCTGCGCCACTTGCGTGGTCAGCGTAAGACGCACCGTGTCTCTCGCCGACTCCGCACTGAGCAGATTTGCCCGTGCCGCTTCGGTCGCGCGGCGCAGTTTGCCCCACAGATCCAGTTCATAACTCGCATCAAGACTGATGTGCGAAAAGTTCTGGGTAGGCGGTATGTATGACGGCAGCGGGAAAACGCCGACTGTGGACGCTTTGGTGCGGCTCTGGCTTGCATTGGCACTCAGCTCGGGGAACTGGTCTGCCTTGGTGATCCCGAGTTGGGCGCGCACTTCCAACACATGGGAAACTGCCACTTGGATGTCCGCATTGTGGGCCAGCGCTTCTTCTTCCAACTTGTCGAGGGTCGCGTCGGCATAGAGATGCCACCATTGTTCAGTCACGCCGCTGGGCTTTACCGCGGCATCGTCCTGTTTCGCCGGCCAGCTTTCCGGCAACACCATGTCCGGACGCTTGTAGTCCGGTCCGCTGGTACATGCTGCCAACGTCAGCGCCGCAAGCAAGACTCCGGCAGCTTTCGATTTTGTTTTTATATTACTCATGCTTGTCCTCCTTGTGCCGCGCATGACCGGGGAAAATACGGCGAACACCCACGAAGAAAACGGGAACCATGAAGATCGCGATAACCGTCGCGGCGATCATGCCGCCCATGACGCCTGTTCCGATGGCATGACGTCCATTGGCGCCCGCACCGCTGGAAATGGCCAGCGGGAATACGCCGAAGATGAACGCGATCGACGTCATCAGGATGGGCCGCAACCGTCGGCGGCAGGCTTCCAATGTCGCGTCGATCAGCTCATGTCCTTCGTCCAGCAGATCGTTGGCAAACTGGATGATCAGGATCGCATTCTTCGCGGCCAGGCCGATGATGACGATCAGTCCGACCTTGAAATAGACATCGTTGGGCAGTCCGCGCAACGTCACGGCCACCACCGCACCGAGTATACCGATGGGCACCACCAGGATCACGGCAAGCGGAATGGACCAGCTCTCGTACAGCGCCGCCAGACACAGGAACACTGCAATCACGGACAAGGCGAACAGGAACGGCGCCTGGTTTCCGGAGACCCTCTCCTCCTTGGATGTCCCGGACCATTCAAAACCCATGCCGGGCGGAAGCTTGGATGCGATATCTTCCATCGCCAGTAGCGCATCGCCCGTGCTGTGACCAGGCCCGGGACCGCCGGAAATCTTCATTGCCGGCAGGCCGTTGTAACGATCCAGTTTGGGTGAAGCTGCCACCCAGCGCGTCCTGGCAAATTCGGACAAGGGAACCATTCCACCATCCATATTGCGCACGGGTATTCGCATGATCTGGCTCGGCGTGGTGCGGTTTTCCGAGTCGGCCTGCATCTGCACGCGCAAAATACGGCCTTCGCGCACGAAGTCGTTGATGTAGGTCACCCCGAGCATGGATTGCAGAGTATCGTTCAGATTCGCAATATCTATCCCCAATGCCTTTGCTTTCAGGCGATCGACTTCGATCTGCAATTGCGGCCCGGCTTCCTGTCCTTCCGGTCGCACACCGGCTATCATCGGGCTCTTGCTTGCCATGCCAAGTACCATGTTGCGTGCCTCGAGCAATTTCTCGCGCCCTTGCCCGGAACGATCCTGCAATCTGAAATCGAAACCGCCGGTGGCAGCCAACTCGGGAATCGGCGGCACGTTAAGGGCGAAGATGAACGCTTCCTTGATGCGGAACAGCGCCATGTTGGCTTTCTTCACCAGGGAAGCAGCCGAACTGCTCTGCTCGGGCCGCTCATCCCAATCCTTGAGGCGAACGAATACGGTCGCCGCATTTTGTCCGCGTCCGAAGAAAGAGAATCCAAGCACGCCGATTGCATGTGCCACTTCCGGTTGTTTCATGTAGTACTGTTCCACTTCGGCCAGCACCTCTTTCGAACGTTCGCGTGTGGCGCCAGGTGGCAACTGGATCACATTGAGAAAATAACCCTGATCCTCATCCGGCAGGAAACTGGTGGGCAAATGCACGAACAGCCAGCCCAGCGCCACCAGGATCGCCGCATAAAACACCAGGGCACGGCCCATGCGTTTCAGAATCTTGCCGACCCAGTTCTGGTAACCATCGCTCGTTTTGACAAAGAGACGGTTGAACCAGCCGAAGAAGCCGGTCTCCCCGCCCGGTTTCTTTTCCGGCTCATGCTTCAGCAACGTGGCACAAAGTGCCGGCGTCAGCGTCAGCGCCATCAGCAGGGAGAACAGGATCGTCATGATCAGCGTGAGAGAGAACTGGCGGTAGATCGCCCCCACCGAGCCGCTGAAGAAGGCCATCGGAACGAACACGGCACACAGCACCAGAGTGATCGCGATGATGGCGGTATATATCTGACCCATGGCCTTGTACGTCGCATCCCGCGGCGACAGGCCGTCTTCGGTCATGATGCGTTCCACGTTCTCCACCACCACGATGGCATCGTCCACCACGATACCGATGGCCAGAACCATGGCGAACAGCGTCAGCGTATTGATCGAGTAGCCGATGACATACAAACCCACCATCCCGCCGGTCAGCGCAACCGGCACGACGATGCTGGGGATGAAAGTGGCACGCAGATTCCCCAGGAAAAGATAGATGACGACGAACACCAGCAGCATCGCCTCGGCCAGCGTCTTCGCGACTTCAGCGATGGATATCTGGATGAACTCCGACGTGTCGTACGGGATCAACCAGTCGATGCCTTTTGGAAAAGCCTTGGAAAGCTCGGCCATCTTGGCCTTGACTGCCTTGGCGGTATCGAGCGCATTCGCTTCCGGCGTGGTACGGATGGCGATCGCCGCGGCGGGCTGCCCGTCTATGCGCGCAGCGATGGAATAATCCTGCGCGCCGAGTTCCACCCGCGCGACATCCTTGACCCGCACCGTGGAACCGTCCGGATTTGCCCGCACGATGATGTTGCCGAACTGTTCCGGAGTTTTAAGCCTGCTCTGGGTGACGATCACCGCGTTCAACTGCTGCCCGGGAGCGGCCGGCAACTGGCCAAGCTCGCCAATTGCAAGTTCGGTGTTCTGTGCACGGACAGCAGCGCTGACATCGCCGGGCGACAGATTGTAGGAATGCAGCTTGTCCGGATTCAACCACAGGCGCATCGAATACTCGGTACCGAAAAGTATCGCTTCGCCCACGCCCGGTACACGCCGGATACTTTCCAGCAGGCTGGTCGCGGCATAACTGCCGAGCGCGACGTTGTCGCGGCTCTTGTCCGGCGAAGTCAGCGCGATGAACATCAGATAATTGCGCGCTGCCTTCGCCACGGTGACACCCACACGCCGCACATCATCCGGCAAGCGCGCCTCGGCACGCTTGATGCGGTTCTGCGCTTCGACCGAGGCGGCATCCAGATTGGTTCCGCTCTCAAAGGTCAGGGTGATCGTTCCCAAGCCCAACTCGGAGGACGATTCCATGTAGAGCAAATGCTCGATACCGTTCATCTCCTGCTCGACCAGGGAAACAGCCGTATCTTCCACCACCTGTGCCGAAGCACCGGGATAGGCAAGCGTGATGGCCAAAGCCGGGGGGGCGACCGATGGATAGGATGTGACCGGCAAGCTGCGCAGCGACAACCCGCCCGCCAGCAAGATGATGAGCGCGATTACCCAGGCAAAGATCGGGCGGTCAATAAAGAATTTTGCGAACACGATGCCCCTCTATTTCTTTGCAGAAGTTGCAGGTGCATCCGCTACAGGCGAACTACCCTGAGGATTCCACTGAACCGCTTTCACCGGCGAGCCGGGACGCACTTTCTGGATACCGTTCACGATCACCTGGTCGCCCGCCTTCAAGCCTTCGAGAATAACAAAGTCGCTGCCCGCCATGCTTCCCGTCTTGACCGGTCGTACCGCAACCTTGCTTTCCTCATCCACTACCAGCACGGACTGGCCCTGCGTGCCGGTCATGACGGCACGCTGCGGTATCCTGATGCTGTCATCCGCATTGCCTTCCGGCAAACGGATGCTCGCAAACATGCCGGGCAGCAGCTCCTGTTTCGGATTGGGAAATTCGGCACGCAGGGTCACGCTACCTGTGCCCGGATCGACGGCAAGATTGGAAAACAATAGCCTGCCAGGCAGGGGATATATGCTGCCGTCTTCAAGCACAAGCTCTACCCGCGCACTACCAGCGCTTTTAAGCTTTCCTGATTTGAAGGCCTGTTGCAAATGCATCATATCCGAACCCGGCTGGGTGAAGTTTGCATAGATGGGATTGACTTGCTCGATGGTGGCCAGCAAGGTGGATTCACCGTGTCCCACCAGCGCACCTTCCGTCACTTGAGCGCGTCCTATACGTCCCGAGATGGGGGCCGGCACATGGGTATTCTCCATGTCCAGTTGCGCCTTGGACAGTGCAGCTTCGGCTTGTTTCAGCTTGGCCTCGGCCAGATCATAATCCTGCTGGCTGACGGCTTTTGCCGCGAGCAGCGGCTTGTAACGTTCAAGCGTCTGGCGCGCCACACTTTCATCCGACTTGGCAGAATCGTAGGCAGTCCTGTAATTGCGAGGATCGATCTGGAACAGCATATCGCCGGCCTTGACATCGCTGCCTTCAGTAAATTGGCGCTTTTCGATGATCCCATCCACTCGCGCACGTACTTGCGCGCTTCTATATGCTTCCAGACGCCCCGGAAGATCCTGGGTCAGCGTCACAGAACCCGGGGTGACAGTCACGACATCCACCTCCATCGGAGGGGGAGCTGCGGCGGCGGGTGCCTGCTGCCCGCCCCCGTCTTTGGACCCGCATGCAGCAAGTGCCAAGATAGCCGCACCAATGGCCAATGCATTGAGGATTTGAGTTCTTGTTTTCATCGAAAATCTCCGACCGGATTCATAAAATTCTTGATGGCTGGCGGAATAACACTGCGGCCAGCAGGATAATAGTTAGTAAGCTAACAATTAGCAGGATAACATATATTTATAAATTTACTATCCGGGCGCCGATATTAAGCGAGATGCGCGCATGGTTTACTCATGCATATTCCCCGCACCAGCAGTAGGTATTAGAGCCGTTATGCTTGGCCCGGTACATGGCTGCATCGGCTTTGCTCATGAGCGATTCCATCTCGCTGCCGTCGTCCGGATACATGGCGATGCCCAGACTGCCTGAGATATTTATTATGTTGCCATCGAGAAAGAATGGCTGATTCAGGGCTAGCAGTATCTTGCCTGCCAGATTCGTGACGTCGTTGCGCGTCATGACTTCGGAAAGCAGGATCGCGAATTCGTCCCCGCCGAACCTGGAAACCGTATCGACCTCCCGCACCTGCAATTTCAGTTTTTCCGCAACCGCTACCAGCAACTGATCCCCGATCTGGTGGCCCAATTTGTCGTTCACAGGCTTGAACTTGTCGAGGTCGATATAGATGACGGCAAACTTCTTGCCATTCCGCTTTGCTAGCGCCAGTTGTTGTTTGAAGCGGTCGCGAAACAACATGCGATTGGGCAGGTTGGTCAAAAAATCATGTTGCGCATGATGTGCCACGGTTTCCTGCTCAGCCCGGCTCTGCGTGATATCGGAAAAAATACCGATGCGGTTGGCAACTTTGCCGTGTTCATCCTTGAGGGTATAGATGGCGAGCTTTTCCAGATAAGCCACACCGTCCTTGCGGCGGTTCCATAACTCTCCTTCCCAATGCCCGACTTCAATCAATGCTTTCCACATGTCTGCAAAGAACTCGGAACTTTGCTTGCCTGATTTCAGGACACGCGGGTTTTGGCCCAGCACTTCATCGCGGGTGTATCCGGTCAGCATAGTAAAAGCCGGGTTGACGTCAACAATGTTGCCATTGGCATCCACGATCACAATGCCCTCATTACTGACCGCCGACACCTTGGCGTTCAACGCGATCTGGTGCATGGCCTTGCGCTGCAACGTGGAAAGGATCGCAAGTGCCATACCCGCCACAGCCAGCATCATGGCAAACATCCAGAAATTGGCCAGCCCGTAGCGGGCAAAATCATCGGAGAAATAACCTGTTTGCAGATAGGCTCCAGCAAGCACCTGTGACAGGAACAACAACTGGATCAACGCAGTATTTTTTCTTCCCGTGCGCAGGCCAGCCCAGACCAGCAGAGGAAAAACCCAGGTAAGACCAAGCTGCTGATCTCGCGGAATGCCCGGCAGATGCCAGCCGAGGAAGACGCTCTGTCCGATGACGATGGATGCCACCCAGAGGGCAGCCATTTCCCACGCTCTGCTGGACTTGAAGAATTTCGACTTTCTGTTGGCGAATACCAGGACGATGGGCGTGAAAAATGCGATGCCAAGCACATCAGCGCGCCACCATTGCCACATGACATCGGGCAGCATCTCCGAAGAGATCATGTTTGCTTTCAGCAGAGCCAAAGGAACAAGTATCGCGCTGATGGCAGAAGGGATCAGGCTACCCAGCAGGATCAGCAGTGCCAGGTCGCGCAGGCGATTGAGCGAAAGATCGACATTGCCAAAGCGCCGGAGCAAAAAGAATCCGGCGAATGTTTCCAGCGCGCTGCCCATTGAAAATCCCAGCGCGAAAATCGCTGGCGTATCGACAATTTCTGCAGTGAGAAAGGCTGCCACAAATACAGCAGGAAGAAATCGAACGCCGCCCAATAATAGGGCAGCAAGTGCAATCCCCCCAGGCGGCCAGAAAATCATGGCACTGCTGCTCACCGTGCCAAACACCAAGCCAATTTTGGCTGCGGCAAGATACGCAATGACCAAACCCAAGGATTGAATAATGTATGGCATTTTTTTCACGATTTCAACGCGCAAATCCCATACTCCACCCCATTTGCCATTTTTAGGAAAACGCCGACAAAATCAGCGGCTCCTTACTTGATTGGTAAACTTATATGCGGTTAGATTTCATAAGTCAATTCCAGAACACCTGTTCAATCGATAACAAATTCAACAAAATTCTCACAAGATAAGCCGACCCTATTGTGAAACATTACCACCGCCTTCATATTGATTCTAAAAGGTGATTCTCCGGCAGTGCAATGCCAACGAAGATGTATCAAAGCATAAAGCAAAAAGTTTATTGCACGGAGTCGGGATTTTTGCGTACTGTATACACTCTAATTTATGTTGATATCCGATTGAGTTCATACAGGACGCTCCAAACAACCAAAAGGAGAAGTACAAAATGAAGAAACTAATCATATTGCTGGTGTTGGCTTCGTTGGCAGGTTGCGCGGGACTAGAGCATCAGCAGACTTTTCAGCAATCTTCGCCTACAAAATATCCTGCAACGACGAATGTCATGGTCTTTGAATACCGCAATGTCGATATTCATAATATTTACGAGCTGCTTTTCAGCGACTTTCTGATCATCGGCAAATCAGGATTTACCGGTTCGTACGAAGATCCCAGGGCGTCCATTGAGTTTGCCAAATCGATCGGCACGGATGTGTTTGTGGCCACTTCGCAATTCAAAGGGACTCGAACATCCTTTGTGCCCATGAGTACCCCCACCTCGGATACGTCTTACATCAGCGGTTACAACGGAGGCACCCCTTTCTACGGCACCACTAACAGTTACGGGACAACGACGACCATGATCCCCGTGAACTATGATCGCTATGAGCAGAACGGTCTTTATCTGAAAAACGTCAACCATGTTCCGCCCCTGTGGGAAAAGAAAAGTTCAGACTACAAAGAGACGTCTTCCAGTCCGATGTCCGGTATCTGGTACAACGAAAACTATGATTTGAAAATGTACAAATCAGGCGCCCATATGGTTGCATTCTTCAGCAGCGCGCCCAAGGGCAAGGAAAAAGGACAGATGGACGATATCAAGATGCTCTTCAATCCCGAGACGGGCGCCGGCATCTACATGATGGCAGACAGAACTCCGCAACCCGCGCAGATTAAAATAAATAAATTCGGGAATCTGCAGGTGGATATTGCATCGCAAAATGAATCTTATTCATTTGCCCGAAGATAAATCCCGGGTGGGCAAAGGGGAATTTACAATAATAATTACCCTGTGCCCGCGCTTCCGGCGGCTTAAATATTCCTGCTTTTCTTGATCATGTCGTAGGCGACCTGAATTTCCTTTGCCTGCTCGGTTGCCATCGCGATCATGTCTTCCGGCAGGCCCTGCCCCATCAATTTGTCCGGGTGATATTGACTCATCAGCTTGCGATAAGCGCGTTTGATTTCAGCATCAGTACTTTCTTTGTTCACCCCCAGGGCCTTGTAGGCATCGTCCAGCGCTGCGGCAGTAGTGACCTGTCCACCGGCAAAATGGCCCTGGTTCAGCACCATATCCATCATCTGCTTGAAGGTGTCACGTCCGTAGCCCAGACGTCCAGCGATATCGATCAGCAGCGCCTCTTCCGCCGGATGGACATGCCCGTCCGCCAGAGCCATCACAATGAGATACACCAGTAGCACATCTTTCAGGTTCTTCGTGTGCCCGCACACACTCATGAATCTGGCATAAGTCGGCGCGATATCGAATGCAGGATCGGCTCCCTGCTTGAACAAGGCTATCGCCCGCAACCGATGCTCCGCAGTCATGCCCAGTTTTCGCATGAATTGCTCGACATGGTCGATCTCATCCTGGGACACATGCCCGTCAGCCTTGGCCAGCTTTCCCATCGAGATGAACACCGTCTCCAGGAACACTGCCTGACGCAGCGCATTCTGCAACGGATTCATGCCGCCGGAGCCATAGGCACGCACGCGATCAATGAATGACCCGATGAAGAAGCCGAACAAAGCACCCCAAAACCCGGAAAGGATAGAACCCGCGATGACACCGATCAGCTTGAACAAGACGACTCCAGAAAAAGAAATTATGCGAAATTGCGAAATATGGCCGCAAACAAAGGGGTGCATTATACCTGCGGACAAACAGGCCGCGACACCGCTCCCGGGTTGCCCGCAGCACAAGCATGGACGCCGATCTCTACATTTTTTGTTTGATTGCCAATACCGCCTGATTGCGCAGGGTCCGCAACAGTGACAACTGGCGTTCGGAAAGTTTCAGGCTATTGGCTTGCTGCATGTCCGCATAAAACAGGCCTATGGTTTTCTTGTTGATGACGACAGGCAACAGGATAAAGCTCTGCGCATCGAGCAATTCCCGATACCAGCCCGGGATCTTGTTTGCGATGCTGTCTGCCCTCAGGTCCTCAATGACAATGTCCACGCCCTTCTCGATTGCAAGGTGGAACACATCCGATTCGAATGCCAGGTTGAACCGGAAACGCGGAATGACATCATCTACCCCTTCTCCAAGCCCCATGCGCGCCACCATGGCATTGAGCTTGTTATCGCGGATGCAAATGATCGCCCGTTTGAATCCGAGGCCTCGATAGATAGTCTCCAGCACCATCAGCAACACATCGTTGAGTTTAAAATCCTCCACCAGCGAATTGGTCACATCCTGGATGCCGGCCCCCATGACGGTCTCGGGATCGGGCCTGACCGATGCCATATCCTTCGAACCTGTATCCAGAACCGATTCGATGCCATGCACACCGCTCATCCCTTCGGCAGACTCCCTGTTTGCGACAGTCTGCTGCTCGACAGGCAGCCCGCTCCATTGATGCACCTTTTTTACCAGCGGACTGCGCGCCGTATTAATCTCCAGCGTCATCGCCCGCCGCGACAGTTCCTTCAGCCCGCTTTCCAGCGCTTCATTCAGCTTGCGCTCGGAAATATCGAGGGCATCCTGATAGCGCAAGCGGAGCCTGTTCAATGCAAGGGATTTCTCCTGGGTCGCGGTCGTTGCAGCGATCATGCACAATTCGTTCGCCATATTCACCGTGGCTTTCATGTGCTCTGCCTCGGTCCTGGGTTTCTTCACCGGTTCGCTTTGCGGCAGTTTCTCCATGCCGTCAAGCAGCCGCTTCGGGAAGCTCCAGCTACTGGCAACTCCTGTTCCGATCTCGTTACAGGTCAGCCCCAGCACCTTGATCGCAGACTGGTCTTCCGTCAGTCCCTGCTCGATGAGCCTCGCGATCTCCTGGCTTTCTTCAAAGAAATAGTAGGTCACCAGCATCCGCCCGAGATTCTGGAACATTGCACAAATCATCAGCTCCTCGGCATCGCGGATATTGCGCCCCACGGCCAGCTGCGTCGCCACTACACCGGCAAAGAATGCGGCGATCACCTCGTCCTTGAGCTGATGTGCCAGCGATTTGTTTTGCATGAATTCGAGCATGATCAGCGACATTGCGATGTTGCGCACCGTCTCGAAGCCCATGATCACAACGGCCTTGGAAATCGTGCTGATGTTGCCGCCGAACTGGCCATACGAAACCGTGTTGACCAAGCGCAACAATTTGTTGGTCAGCGCGAAGTCCTGCAGGATCACGCGCGCCAGCTTGTTCGCGCTATCCGACTCCGAAGCCACGATCCGGTTGATCTCGGTGATGATGCTGGACAGCGCGGGAAAATCGCTCTTGTTGCGCATGCGGCGCAACAGGAAATCCAGCGTGCTGTGGCTATCGTTGGCAGCGGCCTCGCCGTTCCCGCCCAGATATTCCTTCAGTGCGGCACGCATGCCAGCCGCATCCGGATAGCGGTCTTCCTTGCGCTTCCCGACCGACTTCAGAATGATGGCTTCCAATTGCCCACCCACTTCGGCATTGTGGGCCGAAGGAGCGACCACAGGCTCGTGTGCGACGCGGTTCAGCACCTGCATCACATTCTCGCCCTTGAAGGCGGCGACCCCTGTGACCATCTCATACAGCACGATGCCGAGCGAATACAGATCCGAGCCGGCATCCACCCCTGCATTGCTGATGCTCTCCGGTGCCATATATTGCGGAGTGCCGACCACCTCCTGGTCAACCTCACTCTGCGCTTGGATCAGCCGGGCGATGCCGAAGTCCATCAGCATCGGCTGGCCCCGGTGTCCGATCATGATGTTGGCAGGTTTGATATCGAGGTGCATCACGCCTTGCTGATGGGCATATTCGAGTGCATCCAGCAAATGGCAGGCAATTTCCGCGGACTTCACCGGGGGCAATGCGCCTTCCTCCAGCATCTTCGCCAGCGTACCGCCTTCAACATAGGAGCAGACCAGATAGGTTTCTCCCTCATGTTCACCGGCATCGTACAAGGGCACAATGTTGGCATGCTGCAATTTGCTGACGATGCGTGCCTCGCGCAGCAATCTTTCAGTCCGGGTCGAACCGGGACGCAGTGTCTTGATAGCCACCTGGCGCTCCAACTGCGGATCATGGGCGAGATAGACCGCCCCTTGTGCTCCCCTGCCCAGTTCGCGAATGATCGTGAAACGACCTATTTTTTTTGCTGCCATTTGAAATACCCTCCACCGGCAAGCATGATAGCAGCTTCGGGACTGGCTACTGACGAGTGCCAGGGCGCGTGGTATATCCGCAGCCTTGAATGGACATCCGCGTTTCGCACCTGCCTTGTGTACTTGGGCGCCATCGAATTGGCGTGGCCAGTCCCCGCTACAGTTAAGCGGTAAAGCAGGAACACTAGACCAAAGGATGCGTCCATCACTATGCAATACAAGGAAGCTTCCTTGAGTACGGGTATCCGACCGTTACTCCGGCACATTTAAACCTGTTGAAGTTCAGGAATGAGTTACATCCTGATTTGTGGAATTTTTGCGATGGCAATCTGCAATAGTTAGAAATCCACGATTCGAATTCTGGCTTCCTGTGGGAAGTTGATTATCCGCATGAAGGCCCATGTGATTTCCATGAAGCCAAACCAACTGGGTGCAAACAGATGGTTACACCACGCACTGCCGCAAAATAACATCGCAATGAAAAGCAGATACCGGGCTGCTTATTTGCCTATGATGTACGAAAGCAGGCCGCGCCGTGCTGGCCGCTGATTTTCGATGTTTCCATTCGATCGAATGAAAACTTCTGCATATTCATTCGCCAAGGTATATCTGATTGCTTTGGGAACCAATAGCGCCAAATCTTTACCGATACTCCTGGAGTATCGGTGTACGCAATTGTCGATCATAAAAAGGAAAAGTTGTTCGGCTCGCTCGCGGTTGAACCTTGAACGCAGAATATCTTCTTTCAGCAACTGCGTCACCCGCTCATGGTCCCGCTTGAATTGAGGTGTATCAAGGATGGTCGTGAAAATCAGACGGTCTTCATCTTCCTGTTTCATTGAGATCAATCCTTGCAGTTAAGTCGCAATTTATGCCGGGGCATTACCCTCATGTTTGATCGCTCAATACTGGCAAAACCGATTGTTGAACTGATATCCCAATACTAAGTTAGAGGTTGGCATCTGAACAGCAGAAAGAAGATATAGGCAGGTATATAGACCTGCATAGACCATCGGGATTGTTGGCGCCAGTGATTAACCCGGATTTGCCATTGGCGCATGGCAACACCAAGTTCGAGAGGACTTCCACCTCCAGGATCGCCCATGCCTGGCGCACCAACAGGCGACCATCCGTCCGACTTTTTTATGGTTTACCAGACTGTCTCAGGTCTTGCATGGACAATCGCGACATCACGCCTACCCGATCGTCGCAGGGTCAAACCTTGAAGTAAGCCATATCTTCCTTGAGTTTTCCGGCCAGCACATTCAACTGATCCGCTGCCGCCGCGTTGCTTTGGGTGGCGGCATTGGTCTGCTCGGTCATGGTGGCGATGCTCTCGACATGGCCTGCGATCTCGTTGGCCGTGACCGCCTGTGCCTTGGTGGCATTCGCCACCTCCCGCGCCTTGGACAGCGAATCGGTCGCCTGACGCTGGATGTCGTCGAGCAAGCCGGTCGCCTGCAGCGCCAGCTCCTGCCCCTGTTTGACCAGCGGCGTTGCACTTTCCATCGCAACCACCGTCTGCTGGGTATCCGTCCGGATGGCGTCGACCATCTTGGAGATTTCGGCAGTCGCCTGTGAAGTCCGCTCCGCCAGTTTCCTGACTTCGTCCGCAACCACCGCAAATCCCCGGCCTTGTTCGCCTGCCCGCGCCGCTTCGATGGCGGCATTCAAGGCCAGCAGGTTGGTCTGGTCCGCGATCTCCTTGATGACCTGGGTGATCTTCCCAATCTCCTGCGAGCGGTCAACCAGGGACTGGATACGCCCAGTGGAGTCATGAACGGAGGCTGCGATATGCTCGATCTTGTCCGCGGCCTGGCGCACGACATCGCCGCCCCTGCCGGCCAGATCGGCCGTCTCGCGCGAATTCGCTTCCGTCGTCAGGGCAATCTCCGACACTTCGTTGATGCTGACGGTGAGCTCTTCAATTGCCGCAGCCGTGGCTGCACTGGATTCGGCCTGGTTGCGCGTGGCCAGACTGATCTCGTTGGCGGCCACCGACAATTCTTTGGATTCTTTGGCCAGCACCTCGGTGCTGGCGAGTATGCTGCGCACAATACCGGCCAGCCTGTCCTGCATCGTCCCCAGGGTTGCCAGCAGGTTGCCCGGCTGGTCGCTGGAAGAGACGATGCGCCGCGTCAGGTCGCCACTGGCGAATCCTTCTGCCTGCTCCGCGGCCACGGCGGGTTCCCCGCCGATCTGGCGTTGCACACTGCGGTTGATCGTCCAGCCCAACGTGCCAAGGATGACTGCGATCACTCCAAAGAACAGGATAGACTTCAGCGCCGCCTGCCTGAACTCTTCATCCACATCCTCAATGTACACTCCCGTCGCCAACCACCAGCCCCAGGGCTGGAACACTTTGGCGTAAGCCACCTTCGGGATCGGATCATTCGAACCCGGCTTGGGGAACATGTAGTCCATGTAGGCACTGTCACTCTTCTTGAGCAGCTCTACCCATTCCTTGATGTAGTACTTCCCTGTTGGATCCTTGGCATCTATCCTGCTCTGCCCCTCAAGTTCGGGCTTCGCGGCAAGCATGACATTGAAGCCATTCATATCGTAAATGAACAAGTAGTCTGAGCCGTTGTGGTATCGGCTCTTGCGCAAATTATCCTTGGCGAGGCGCTGTGCTTCCTCCTCCGTGAGCTTGCCCGCCTTGAACAGATCATATTGTTGCTGGATGACCCCCATGCCGGCTTCCACGAGTGCCTGGAGTGCCTGCTTCTTTTCTTCCATGATGTGCGAGCGCAAATTGAACACTGAATACCCGCCAAGCAGCAGGAGCCCCAGCAACATGCTGCCGAGCAAAATGTAAAGTCGCGCCTTGAGTGTGAGACCGCTCTTGTGATTCATGACTATTCCTTATTCATTTTCAAAAACGAAACATTCCATGTTTCGCAAAAAAACTGATGCCGCATCCAGGACTGCAATGCGACGCACTACCTGAATTGACGTATCCATATCAAAGTCCCACTTGATCATTTTGACCGTGAGATCATCATGCAATGCAGGTACATAACGGCACAAATGGCAACTTCTTGAGCACAAATGAATTTATGCAATGTTGCTCCATCACCTCTCTCTGGTTATCATCCGGCGAATTCAAAAAACAGAATAAAAAAAATCCCATCTCCGCGCATGGATCGACTGCCTGCATCAGTCAGCCCGCACTATTTCCACGCAGCAAACAATCAGGAAAATTTATGGCAATCAAGGCAACCATCTTCAAAGCCAATCTGCAAATAGCGGATATGGAGCGTCACTATTATCAGGATCACGCGCTAACCTTGGCTAGACATCCTTCGGAAACCGATGAACGACTTATGGTCCGTTTGCTGGCCTTTGCTCTGCACGCACATGAATATCTGGAGTTCGGCCAAGGCATGACAGCCGATGATGAGGCGGACTTGTGGCTAAAGGATTTGACCGGTGCGATTGAGTTATGGATCGACGTGGGACTGCCCGATGAGAAGCTGATTCGCAAAGCCTGCGGACGCTCCAACCAGGTAATCGTTTACACGTATGGAGGACGCATCGCCGATATGTGGTTTGCGCAGAATAGCAACCAGTTTGAACGACTCAAGAATCTCACCGTGATCAATCTGCCAGTAGAAACTACGCGCGCCATCGCCAAACTCGCGCAGCGCACGATGCAATTGCAATGCACGATTCAGGACGGGCAAGTATGGCTGAGCGACGGGAATGAAAGCGTAGAGGTGGAGAGGGTAGTTTTGAAAGCGCCTGCAACCGCATGAAATGTAGTAGTCCAGACTTGATCTGGACGATGCCTGCCAGATGAAGTCTGAGCTACTGCTGCCCCGAATATCCGGATATCGACCGTTCAATGGGTCCGCTTATTCCTTCGGCCAGTAATCAGTTGCTATCCCTTCGCCCAGATCGGCCTCGATCAGACGGCGGCGCACCTCAAGCAAGCGTCCGATAAGGGCGGGTTCATGCAGTGAATAAGCCTCTGCATCGGGAATGCGATTCACCACGACGCCGAGCAACTCGGTGATCGCATTGCCGATGGAGTTCTGGCTGATGGTGACGATCAGCTTGCCAGCGTCGTTGCGATAGATCAGCTGCTTGAAGGCGGGTTGCCAGCGTATGGCATTGGCATATTTCGCATCCACAATACAAAGGTCGCGCACTTTCTTCGCCGTCTTCATGAAATCATTGTTGAACAGCAGCACGCTTTCGACTTCCTCCGGAAAATACACATCGGTCAGCATGGAGGCATTGCGCGTGGAAACCTGCGAGAAGAAGGTGCGGTAGAAATCGATGAAGCCTTTCAGCACCTCGTCGTATTCTTTCCAGAAATGCACGTCTCCGAGTGCTGCTGCCCCGCCCTGTATCTCCCAGCTGGGTAAACCCTGCGGATATCCGGTCAGCCCGATACGGGCATCGGATTCACTGGCGGGCTTGAGGATTTTCAGGCTCAGCGCCCTGTCGAAAAATTCGCGATACACATCGCGCATGTAAGCTTGAAACAGGCTGTGCTGCCCGCCGTCGGTCAGGTTGGGATTGTCCGCATCGGCCGGTTTGGCCTTGCGCAGTGTATCTTTGGAGAAAACGACAAAGTGGTTGTGCAGCATGCGGATACTCGGTACGCCGGGAGAAGTCAGCGGCCACGTCGCGTCCAGACTCGCTTCACCCGCCAGGATCAGTGCCTCGTCCGGGTCGGGATATTGTTCCAGCATGTAATCGATGATGATCTGATTCATCCGGTTCCAGACATGCTTCACATTCTCCGCAACCTGGGTGCGCCGCACAGGGCGACCCAGCGGATTCAGTATCGTTTTGGAAGTGTTGTAGATGATAGAACAATCGAACTCTGTGCTGTGCCCGAGCGCCTTGCGATACAGCAACAGGTTTTCGGAGTTCACCAGCAAACCGTTGTTGTTCGCCAGATCGTTCAGGTTTTCGGTGCTGTTGAAAAACTCGTTGTGCTTCATGCCCTCCGGAATTGCCAGAGGGATAGACCGGAAAGGGGTGACGATTTCACGCGGGCCGGACTGCATCATGTCATTCCTTGAAATGGATATGAGGCTTCAACTGCAAGCAACCCCGGAGGGTCGCCCTTATCATATCATCAGGTGCTGACTCGGCAAGTACGGAAGAGCAAACCCGCCCCGGCTAATGAGCAGTGGCTGTCTCGATCAGTTTCTGCAGCTCACCCTGCTCATACAGTCCCACCATGATGTCGGAACCGCCAATCAATTCGCCATTGATGTAAAGCTGGGGGAAAGTCGGAAAATCGGCATAGAACCTCAGGTTGTCGAATACCTCCTGGTCTGCCAGCACATTCACCGCGACATACCTGTCCACCCCGCAAGCCTTGAGCACCTGTGCCGCGCGCCCGGAGAACCCGCATTGAGGGAACTGCGGCGTACCCTTCATATAAAGCACGATGGGGTTTTCGGTAACGGTTTTCCTGATCTTTTCCAGTGCGATTGTTTTTTCATCCATGTTCTTCTCCTAAAATAATTAGGCCTGATTGGCCCACTGCTCCGGTGTCAGGGTCTTCATCGACAGGGCGTGTATCGGCCCCATCCTGTCTCCCAAAACTTTGTAGACAAGCTGATGCTGTTTCAGCATCCCCAAGCCTGCAAATTCCTTGCTCACGATCACAGCCTCGAAATGACGGCCATCGCCGTCAACATGGATGTGTTCGCAGTCCAGCCCCTGCTGGATGTAATTCTTGACCATTTCCGGTGTCACTTTCATCTTGTTCCTCGATTCTTTGGTAACGCGTTCTTCATTTGGTTTCGTGCAGTCACAAAATCGCATCCGCCTTGCGCAAACGGTCGGCGATCACTCTCATGACATGCAAGGCGAAATTCGGGGTCTGTTGTATCAGGAAATTGAAACGATTACGCTCGATGGGCAGAAACCTGCAATCCGTCTTTGCGATCACCGTTGCCGTGCGAGTCGCGTCATCGATCATCGCCATCTCGCCCACGATGGCACCTGCTTCCGCAGTTTCCACCAGCTTGTCGCGCACGAAGATCATGGCCGTGCCCGACATGAGTATATACATCAAATGCCCCTTCTCTCCTTCATTGAACAAAGTCTGTCCCGCATACAGCGATTCCAAATCGGTCTCATGACGAAACAACTCGGCCAGATTCATTCCACAGTCCCCGGGATTTTTTCAATGGCGTGATTCTAGTTTGGAAATCGCAGTCATGCACATGTCACTGCGATTTTAATTCAATACGCTCCACTACATAACCATGCTTAGACATCAACATAGGCAACCCTGTCGCACCGAACATATGCAAGCTGCCGACTGCGGCAAATACCCTTTTGCCGCCCATGTGTAACGCATCGATGCGATCCGCCAGTTTGGGATTGCGGTCATCCAGAATGCGCTTCATCAATTCGCGTTCATTTTCGGTATTCATGCAATCGCACCACTCGCTGTAGTGTTCCATTTCCGGATAATCCGCAGCGGCCCACACACGTGACAAACGCTTGAGCAGTTTGCGCTCGCGCCCCGTTTCCAATTCGTCCAGACTTTCCCGAACGAAAGTGACGGTTTCCTGCTCATCCTGCATTTGCAATAGTTGCAGTTGCGATTCGGGCGTCTCCAGCGACACCACCTCTTTCTTCGCACCGTGCCCTATCCCCGCCAGAATGGCATCGATCGCGTACGATGCGTCGAGCCCGTCCCAGCGGCCCACCATCAGAGTCAGGGTTGCAATTTGAAACTCGGGTGTCAACCTGGCAAGCGCATCGTAGGGAATGCACACAGCCTCGGCCTGTTCCCGCAAGCGCTTTTCCAGTTGCGCAGGCAACGCCATTACGCGTTGCGTCGCCATACCCTTGTTCACACGATTGCGGATATCCGGATCCAGAAAATCGAGCTCAAGTGCCAGCGTATCGGTTGCGCGCAAAGCCTTTGCCACATGGGGTCCGGGAAACGTCCAGTCGAACTTGCCGACATGCATGGTGCCGTAGAGATATGAGGTGCGCCCGTCCTTGCTGATGCGCCACAAAAAACCGTGGTCGCGAGCATTGTGCATGGCGGCCCGGACCATTTCGGGAGTAGGTTGCTCAACTGCAGGCGGGCAAGTCGCCGCCTCGACGCAAGCAGGATTTGCGATCCCAACCAATGCCGCGAAAATAACCAAACGAATTGACTCAGACAAAGTCACTGCAGGTTCCCGGCAAAATGGTCTCGGCAAAAAGGATGATGTTTTCTTTTCATGCCTGCTCCTGTCAATTTAAATGCGGCACTGCACACTTTAGCTGAAGCAGACCACCTGATTGCGCCCACCCTTTTTGGCGGAATAAAGCGCAACATCGGCTTCAGCCAGAATATCTTTCAGTTCCCGTTCGGCATTGGCGGCGGAAAGAGCGACTCCGATACTCACCGTGACAGAAATCTTCCCGCTCGCGGTTGTCATCTCTGCGGATTCAAGGGCGGCCCGCAGGGATTCTGCCAATGTCAGCGCGCCGTCAGCATCGGTATCCGGAGCCACCACGCAAAACTCCTCGCCACCATAGCGGCCCAGCAAGTCACCGCCGCGCAAACGCTTCGACAGCAGACGGGAGATCTGGCGCAGCGCCTCATCCCCCGCCGGATGACCGCGGGTATCGTTGATACGTTTGAAGTGGTCGACATCAATCATCAGCAAAGCCATGGACCGGCCACTACGTTGAGCCAGCGCCCGCTCGGCATAGTCCATCAGGGCACGCCGGTTGGGCACCCCGGTAAGGCTGTCGGTCATCGCCAAATGCAAGACTTCCCGATCCGTGCGCTCCTTCACCATCAGCAGAAAACCGATCGAGCCAAGCAGCGAGGAACCCATCAGGGCCACAAAGGAAACAATCTGGATCCAGTGTGGTGCATCGTTGGCACCGGGCTGCGCCAAAATGACCTGGCCGGACATCGCGACAATGGCACGCAGCAACAGCACCACTATGACGACTGCGATCCCGCTGATCAGCAGCTTCCAGGCACGACCGGTATGTGATTCCTGAGCGGTCAGCAGGGTATGGGCAAACAGCAACAGCTGGAAGATATAGACCATGCCGCCCCAAATGAAGCGCGCATGTATGTCATTGATCAGGATCGCTGAGACCAGCAGTGTCAGAGCGATGGGCACAAAATACTTCCAGCGCTGAACCGTTCGCTGCTGAAACTCACCGACAGCCGCCAGCATCAGGGCATAACTGCCGGACAGAAAACCATTGGCGACAACAATAGAGAATGCGTCCGGGATACCTCCCCGTGCAGCGATCAAAATCCAGGTCAGTGTTTGCAGCAGTATTGCGACCGCCCATTTGGCGATGCCATCCTGTTTCTCATCTTCATCCTTGCTCGAAGCTGCAACGAACAGACTCACCACCATAAAGGCATTGGTCAAAATCAGCGAAAACAACAGTGTGCGTGCGTCCAGATTCATGGTGTCAAATAATATTCATCTTTGAAACTGCGGAGGAAATCGAGACAGCTTCGAATAGCCACTCCGCATATTATTTTCTGCTCAAAGCCGGTAACTGCATTTCTAAAGTGAGCGGCAAACCCACTGCGCGCCTTCCCATCCGCAAGAAGAAGAGTCTGATTGGGTTTTCGGCATTACGCTGTCTTTTTCCTGCGGCATGTTTTCCGGACGTTTATAGTCGGCAGATACGGCGCGCGTGATCTCGCCCCGGTATTTCGTATCGATCTCAAGGCGCTTTACCGCTAACTGGCCATAGCTGAGATTGCCCCGTGAGAACTCAGACAACAGCGATTGCTGTTCGCGATCCGTCGCTGCAGACCACTTGGCTATGCTTGCCGGTTCGTAGGTATAGCTTTCGGCTTTGAGCTTGTAGCAAGGTTCGAGTTCGGCCACCCATTTCCTGATGGCAATTTTTTCTTCCGCAGTGGGCATATCCTTGATACCCGACAATTCAAAGTACACATCCCGGTCATAAGTACTGCCTAACGTGACCTTGTTCGCGATGCTTTGGAGTTCCCTGTCGTTTTTGACATCCGACAAACATTGGCGAGTCTCTTGCTTGAGCGCCTCCCAGGGAGTTTTTGACTGCTCGACAGAGGAATTCGCGCAGCCCGACAAAAACAGTAACCCAGCCAGGAAATGTAATTTATTCATTCCATTCCTCGTTTCATCCATGCAGAAACCTCCCGACCAAGCCCGTCTCGAAGCCGTTCCGGGCACATCCGCAGAATTTCACCGATGCATTGAATTGAGCTGTTTTGCAATCACGTCGTGGTTCAGCCACAGCACGGGCGCGGCCGGATTGGATGACTCATGGAACATCAACGGGCCGGTACCTTCCAGCACCAGGGAACTCAGCACATCGGTCACCAACGCATCGCGGCTCTTGTGCATCTTCGTGATCTCGTCCGACGTGCCTATCATCACCTCGGCCAGTTCGGCCGAGTTCGGCATGGGCCAGGCCTCGAAGTTGCGGAATCCTTTCATCACATCGCTGGCATTGTAGGCATCGATCTTCTGCAACAAGCTTTCCAGCGTATGTCCTTCCTGCAGCACATCGCGACAGGCTTGCCATTGCGCTTCAGCCCAGGCGCCGCCGTTTTCCTTCTTCAATGCCTTGAGCAACGGGAACAGCGAGAGCTCCACGCCCACAAAAATATCGGAAGAGTTGGTGCGTATCTCCGGGCAGTTGTAGACCGTGGCCTTGACGCCCTGCTTCCAGGCATCTTCGGCGATACGCTCGAGGCGCATCTTCGCCTTGCCCTGGGTATAGTTGGTGTAGGTCTGCCACTGGTACCGGTCATCGATGAGTATCTCGGTGCCGTGATAACCGTAGGCCGAGTAACGCACCTGGCCGCCTGCCTTTTCGAGACGCGCGCGGATCGCCGCGCTGCCTTCGATCAGATGCTGGAAAGTGTTCGCGGTGACCTCGTCGAAATTCATCATGATCAGCTTGCCCAGATCGCTGTCGAGCAGGGCGCCGGACGACAGGAAGCGTTCACCGCGGCCTTTATAGATGCGGTTGGCGATAGCCAGGAACACTTTCACCTTGGGGATGCCGCCCGCCATGGTATGGGCAAAGAAAGCATTGCTGCCGTCCGGGATCATGCCATCCAGCTCGGTCATCACCCTGGCCACGGAATCCTTGAAGCGCTTCACGCCCACCGCGCGGCATTTTTCAATATGTGCCCAGTCCAGCTTGTCATCCTGCCAGCTCTTGAGCGTCATATCGGCCAGCAGATCGGTCGGGGTAGGCTCACCCGCGGGGGCATCCAGATCGAAGCCCGCCATCAGCGGCACATTGATGATGCGCCCGCCCAGATTCGCTTCTGCGGTCGCCAGCTCCTCGGCAGTCAGCGCGCGCAGCGCATTGTTCTCATCGCGACGGCCCACGGTGACACCGACGATAGTCATGCCGGCCTTGCGCGCCTCGTTGATCAAACCATTGGCATAGCCGCGTCCGAACAGCTCGCCGAACAACACAAAGACATCGCCTTTGCGAAAGATGTTGGACTGGGGAACTTCGCGTAGAGAAATGGGTGCTTTCATAAAAAAATGGACTCCGGTTCAATGAATGTTACAAAACGACAGTATTCGGTTGGCTTTAGGCAAGTCCGCCATTGTACAGAAGGCTGGTGGGGGTATTCGTGAAACTGTTGCACTCCTGCCCCAGAAATTTTACTGCACTTGGCCTCGATACCAGACTTGCAGACAGGGATAACGCCCGGAATGGCCGATACAACGCTTCAAGGCAAGCCACTCCAGCCACCGTCAGGCTCCAGCACAATCGCCGTCGCCACACCGGTTCCGGCGATCTCCAGCTGCAGTTCGCAATACTCATTGATATCGCTTGCGGGGGTGGGATCGTCAGTGCAGCTGCATCCGCCGATCACGCCCTTGAAAAATATCCCTGCCGTGACGCAAATGACATCGCCCATCCCGGAAATACGGTTGATCACGACGGAGATCGGCGCGTCTGCCACATAGTTGCCGATGGACAAGCCCTGCTGCAACGGCAGTCGGCCCGCGCCCAATTGCACAAGCTCCTGCTTGAGCACCTCGGGAAAATCGGGAGTTCCCCAAGCTTTCAGCGCCTGGTCGAGACGAATCATGCAGCCATGATCAGGCATGGATTGCCCCATCGAAAATCCTATTCCGGTATGGAACTGCCATTGACTGCTCAGGCAGCTGTCGACAATTGCGGGTTATCTCACACATGATCAGGGCCGAATTTTCCGTCAGCGCATTGGGCACGGCGAAAAGAGCCATCGAAATGATCGCCATAAGCGCAGCCACATCGACATGAAATATCTTGCGCCGGAAAGAATGCGACTCTATCCCGTCGCATCCCCAGCGCGTCCATGTCCACAGGTTCTGCATCAAGGTATTCAGCATAAAGTGATTCGTAGCGATTATTCGGAACAGCCGCCCGATCTTGATGCGAGTGCCTGCAACACTGCCTTGAGCAACTGCCAGCAACGCCCGACGGATTCTATCTCAACGCATTCGCCGGGGGCGTGGGCGCCCTGGATGTCGGGGCCGAAGGAGATCATGTCCAGATACGGATGGCTGGCGGCGAGCAGGCCGCATTCCAGTCCGGCATGAATCACCTGCAGGCTGGCGGGCTGGCCAAATTGCGCGATATAGACCTGCTGGCACAACCCGAGCAGTTTTGACGACGGATTCGGCGTCCAACCCGGATACATACCGTCCTTCCAGGCACGCAGCGCATAACCGGCGGCATGTGCGATCAGCTTGTCGGCCAGCGCATCCGCCCGTCCGTCGTGCAGCGAGCGCACCTTGAAGGTGGCATGGAATGCGCCATGCGCCAGCCGCGCCACCCCCAGGTTGTCCGACGTGTCGACCACACCTGGGAAGTCGTCGCTCATGCGCGAAACGCCATTCGCGGCGATATCGAGAAAAGTCAGCAGGCGATCTCGTTCCGCATGATGAATGGCATTCCCCACAGGCATCTCATCCGCTCTGCACGAAAACGCCACATTCGCATCCGCCTCCGCAAACCGTTGCCGCCAGGCCTCATGCCGATGCACCACCCACTCATCGATATTCAGCGCTGCGGCAACAGGCAGCGCGCACACGGCAAAGGCTTCGCGCGGAATGGCATTGCGCGCCGTACCTCCATTCAGTTCGATCAGGCACAGGTCGGTATGTGCGGACAGGTCGCGCAGCGCTTCCGCCAGCAGCTTGATTGCATTGCCGCGCCCGAGATGGATGTCGATGCCGGAGTGTCCGCCGCGCAGCCCGGACACATCGAAGCGCAGAATCACAAAGTCTTGCGGCAACGCATGCATCTCGCAATCGTGGCGCAACTCCACATCCACGCCGCCCGCGCAGCCCAGATAGAAATGCCCCCATTCCTCGGTATCCAGATTGATCAGCGTATTGCCCTGCAACGTGCCGGCCGCCAGACCGCGCGCACCGTCCATGCCGGATTCCTCATTGACAGTGAGCAGCACCTCCAGCGGCGGATGTGCCAGACCGGGCTCTTCAAGCGCGGCCAGCGCCAACGCGACGCCGATGCCGTTGTCCGCGCCCAGCGTCGTGCCCTCCGCCACCACCCAGCCGTCGCGCACCTGCGGGTCGATCGGGTCGCGCTCGAAATCGTGCCGCGTTCCGGCATTGGCCTGGCACACCATATCGAGATGGCCTTGCATGATCACGCCGGGCATCGACTCGCATCCGGGGCTGGCCGGCTTCTGCAGGATCAGGTTGCCCGCCTCGTCAACGCGGGTGGCGATGTGGCGTGCCTGTGCCCATTCGATCAGACGTTCGCGCAACGCCGCCTCGTGCAGCGAGGATCGCGGGATCTCGCATAGCGTGGCGAAGTGCGCCCAGACTGACCGTGGATGCAGCCTCGCCAGAGTGTTGGTATTTGCCATGGATATAAACTCCCAATAGTCGCCATTGCGGACGACATCATAAATCCGTTACGAACTTGACCGGGCAGAAAGAACAAGGAAATCGGGACCGGCCCTGATTGCCCTCAGGATGGCTGCAGTACTTTGCCGCGACGTTTGCTCTCATACATGCGATCGTCTGCCATGCGCATCAGTCTGTCCTTGGCGGGATTCTCCGCCACCCTGACCGAGCCGAAACTGACGCCCGCAGACTCGAAGCCTTCGGCATGCAGAGCATTCATCGCGTCACCGATCCGGGCCTCAGTCCGGGATATGTCGCCTTCCTTGCAGGTGATGGCAAATTCGTCACCCCCCAGGCGATGCAGACAGGCGCATTCCGGCAACAGGTTCTTCAGATTCCGGGAGAAGCTGCACAGCAATTCGTCGCCGCGCTCGTGACCGAAACGGTCGTTATAGTGCTTGAGTCCGTCGAGATCAATGAAGGTCAGGCTTCCCTCCGCGGGTAATTGCGCCAGGGCCAATTCGAGCGCGTAACGGTTCGGCAAGCCGGTCAATGCGTCAGTTTGGGCAAGCTTTCTGTTTCTTCGGGCTTGCGTCAGGGCACTGTCCCTTTCCCTGTGCATTTGCGCAAACTGCTGCGCGACCACCAGTGCCAGCAGCAACACTTCGACCGTCACTGCCGCCAGCCCCATATGCTCCATATAGAAAGTGAAGACGCCGGGCAGCCTGCCGAGAGCGATAGAGGTAAAGCCCAGCACGCAGAAGGTGACGATGGCAACCAGGTACAGGCGTGCGGTGGTTTCGCCTTGCCTCGCGCGCACGATGCCCGAGACCAGGCCGAAGAACAGGAACAGCCCCACACCGTAGCGATCCAGCTCAAGCGACCAGTGAGGTTTTAACAACGCCAACAGAACGAAAATTCCGAGCAATGCAAGCAGCCATATACCCAGCCGATACAGGCGCGGATTGCTGTCGCGGCGGATATCCAGCAGCGTGATCACGAACACCGCATAGGCACAGTTGGAGAACAGGATGGGCATGCTGATGAGGTAAAACCAGTGCATGCCGAACAGGTCGGGATAGACCAGCAGTGCCGTGCCGTTGTATAGCAGGTTGCCCAGAATGAACAGCGCATACATCCCGTCCACGACATTATTCCGCACCAGAGCAAGCGCGGAATAATAGATGGCAAGGCCAAGCAGTATCCCCATGCAGAGAAATACCAGCGCATTGCCCGGCTTGATGGCCTGCCGGTAATGCGCCAATGAATCGATATAAGGTTGCGGATGAGCGAGAAAGAATGGCGCGGAGATTTCGGTGATCAGACGATAGTGGCCCGGAGGCAGTTGGAACTCTCTTCCATGGCGCAGCAGGAATGTATTCTCGGCAGCGCTCTCGATGCCCCCTTCGGCCGAACCTACCTGTCGGCCCTTGCTATCGAATATCCAGTGGCGGAACACGCCGATCACGCTGGAATTCTTGAAGTCCAGAACCTGGGTGCCGGGCTGGTCTATCAACAGGTCAGCTTCAAAGATGAAACGTCCGCCGGTATGGGAAACAAGATCGACAGGGGTCAGTTCGGTATTGTTCGGGATGTGCCGTCCATCGTAAGCCCAATCGGCGGGTGCTTGATACCAGTTGCCATCCAATCTCAACGGGGACGCCATGCTGGCCATAGGCAAGATGCACAGTAACCATGGAAGCCATGAAACTGTGGCAACGCGGAGGAAAAGCCCGGAAATAGTTCTAAACATCACGTTGCATCTAGGCAGGAGAATAGTCTGCATGACAAAAGTTCACGGAAACATACCACGATTTTCTGCCATTCACCTTCACTTGACCCTGCGTTTACCGCGGCTAATCCTGCCCTTCTGTTGCAGAGATGAGCGCTGGATGTTGGATGCAGATAAAATGGACTCTGCTCATGCGAACTCAAAAAAGTGGATGAATGACACTCAGTTCGGATAAACTTTTTCAGGTTGATATCCGATCGACTCACTGGAATCCGGAGCAACCTGTCTACCATCAACGCGGGACAGATTGAACTAACCAGATAATCGCTATTCCAATCGAAGCAAGTGCCGGGCGAGCCCGCAGGTTCAACTGCAAGCCAACTTCGGCACCTGCAATTTATCGCTATCCCAACAATGACTTATAGAGGCCATTTTGAATACCAAGACAACACGTAGCAGTGCATTCGCGATTCTGTCCTTACTCGGCATACTGGCATTCAGCGGTTGCTCGCAAAAAGTTTCGGACGAAGAGATCGCGGCCAAGGTAAAAGCCGAACTGGCAAAAGAGAAAGCAGCCGAACACGGCGTCAGAGAACCGGCCTCGGAAGCCGGTCGCGTCGCGCATGAGAAAGCCGTTCCGGCAGAGTCTGAAAGGAAGGTCGCCTGTGACAATTGTGGCGTGGTCGTTTCCGTCAAGGAAATCGAACAGGAAGGCAAAGGCTCGGGTCTGGGCGTGATTGCCGGAGGGGTGGCGGGCGGCATCATCGGCAATCAAGTCGGTCAAGGTACGGGCCGCGATCTGGCGACGCTGGCTGGCTTGGTAGGCGGAGCGTTTGCCGGAAATACGGTCGAGAAAAAAATCAAAAAAACCAACGTCTATGATGTGACCGTGAAACTGGGAAACGGTGAAGAGCGCGTCATTCGTTACACAACGGCTCCCGGCGTCATGGCGGGCGACATGATCAAAGTCGAAGGCGAGAAAATCGTGAGGCAGTAAGTACCGGCAAAAACATGGAAACAAAAAGAGGGCGTCAAGCCCTCTTTTTATTACCGACCACCATCAGGCACAGGCCTTTTTAACGATTCATTGCTTGCTCATTGACTGCCCCCCAACTGCCAATTCATCCCGCCGGCGTACCGCGCAAGCGGCAATCCGCAAACACAAATCCATCGCGTTCAAGCACCTCGCCCATCTCGATATCTAATGGCTGTGCGAACATCGGTCCGTCGAAGACAAAGGTGTGAAACTCTCCATTCTCTCCGCACGGGTCAATGCCGGATGGCATGCTGTCCACCAACGCGGTCGTCAATTCGCGCCCGGCAAACCCTGCAGGCAACACCCGAGGATCGATACAGGTGAGGCAGGCACGCAAGCCGCTCACCAGCATCTCTTCCAGCAATGCCCGCGTCGGCTTGTTCCACAAGGGAAATATCGGCTCGATACCGGTACCCTGCAAGCGTTCTTCGCGGTAGCGCCGGATATCCTGCAGATACAGATCGCCGAACGCCATGCATTGCACACCGTTGTTGCGGGCGAGCATCACAAAGTCAGTCATCGCGTAGTCATATTGCTCATCGGAACAGGGATAGGGAATCTCGATCAGATGCAACGGCAGGCCGACCGCCTCTGCCTGCCGCTTCAGCAACTCAACGCGCACGGCATGCATGGCCACGCGCTGGAATGCGGCATTGATGGTGGTGAACAGCCCGGTCACCTCGTGCTCGCCGGACTGGCGCAGCAGGTGCAGCGCCCACGCGCTGTCTTTGCCGCTGCTCCAACTAAGCCAGGTCTTTTTATGCATAGTGATCGATTGGATAACTGAAGGAAACTGTTTGAGCAAGTTATCCGATTATCTCCCTTTCATTTCATTGCATCACGATGTCGTCGCGATAGTAGCCCCATTGCCATGAGCGAGCCAGACCGTCCCTTCTGCTATCATCGCACCCATGCTCAATATCCAGAACCTGACTTACCTGCAAGGCGGCATCCCGCTACTCCAGAACGTGAATCTACAGGCCTTCGCCGACCAGCGCATCGGCCTCGTCGGCAAGAACGGCTGCGGCAAATCCACGCTGTTCCGACTGATTCGCGGCGAGATCAAGCCGGACGGCGGCGAGATCTCCATGCAGTCCGGAAAGACCATCGCCTACGTCGAGCAGGAGATCGCCAACTCCGACATGCCCGCACTCGAATTCGTGCTCGACGGCGATACCGAACTGCGCCTGCTGGAGAAGACTCTGGCAAAGGAGAACCACGATACGGCATGGTTCGACGCGCAGCACCGTTATGAAGCCATCGACGGCTACGGTGCCAAGGCGCGCGCCGCGCAACTGCTGAACGGACTGGGTTTCGCCAACGACACACTGGAACGCACCGTCGCCAGCTTCTCCGGCGGCTGGCGCATGCGCCTGAACTTGGCACGCGCGCTGATGCACCGCGCCGACCTGCTGCTGCTCGACGAACCCACCAACCACCTCGACCTCGAAGCCATCCTCTGGCTGGAGCAATACCTGGCGCGCTATCCCGGCAGCATCCTGCTCGTCTCGCACGACCGCGAATTCCTCAATGCCTGCGTCAACCGCATCGCCCATGTGCACGACCAGACCATCGACACCTACACCGGCGACTACGACGACTTCGAGCGCGCCCGCGCCGAGCGCATCGCGCAGCAGAACCAGGCCTTCAACAAGCAGCAGGAGAAGATCGCCCATCTGGAAGATTTCGTGCGCCGCTTCCGTGCCCAGGCCACCAAGGCCAAGCAGGCGCAAAGCCGCATCAAGGCGCTGGACCGCATCACGCGCATCGCCGCCGTGCATGTCACCGACGGCCATTTCGAACTGGAAATCGAAGCGCCGGAGCGCAGCCCCGACCTGTTGCTGCGCGCCGAGAAAATGGGCTTCGCCTATGGCGACAATGGGCAGGGCAAAAGCGCTGCCCATTCCCCTCCCCCCAACCCTCTCCCGGGAATACCCTCTCCTCAATCCTCTCCCGCAAGCGGGCGAGGAAGCGAACGAGAAAGGCAACTTTCCATTCCTGCGGGCGAGGGAGCGAACGTCTCGCTACGCGAGTCTCGCGGCAAGGTGCTGTTTCAAAACGTTGAGCTGGTGCTGCGCGCCGGTGCGCGCATCGCCCTGCTCGGCCCCAACGGCGCGGGCAAGTCGACGCTGATCAAGCTGCTGGTGGGCGAACTGCAGCCCACCGCCGGCAAGCTCGAGTTCACGCCCGATATCCGCATCGGCTACTTCGCGCAGCACCAGTTGGAGAATCTCGACAGCGCCGCCACACCGCTGCAACACATGGAACGCCTGGCACCCAAGGAAACCACACTGGCACTGCGCAACTTCCTCGGTCGTTTCGGTCTCGCCGGGGACAGCGAAGACCGCCCGGTAGCCAGCTTCTCCGGCGGCGAAAAGAGCCGCCTCGCATTGGCGCTGCTGGCCTGGCAGAAACCGCACCTGTTGCTGCTGGACGAACCCACCAACCACCTCGACCTCGACATGCGCGACGCGCTCACCATCGCGCTGGAGGAATACACCGGCGCCGTGGTGATCGTGTCGCACGACCGCAGCCTGATCCGGGCCGTGGCCGACGAACTGTGGCTGGTCGCCGACGGCGAAGCCAAACTGTTCGACGGCGACCTCGAAGACTACAAGAGCTGGATCGAGACCCGCCGCCCGCGCGAGGCCGTCGCGCAACCGCAGGTTGAGAAGCCGCGCTCGCAGAACGCGCCCAAGCCCAACCGCAAGGCGCTGCAATCCAAACAGAACAAGCTCGAAACGGCGTTGGCTGCGGCGCAAGCCGAACTCGCCGCCGTCGACCAGCAACTCGCCGATCCCGCCACCTATGCGAATCCGGATCGCGCGAAAGTGAACCAGCTCAACGCCGAGCATTTGCGGCTCGCCGCAAAAGTTGCGGAGCTGGAAGAAGGCTGGCTGGAACTGGAGATGGCGAAGGAAGAATCAAACTGAGACAGCAATCCTGGTCCGTCCTGATTGATTTATCGACAGTTTCCGTTTGCGGCTGCCGGCCTGTCCGGAAAGGTCTATATCTTTTATTTTGTTTACAAAACGACGGCGCGGCAGTAGCGTTACACCAAGTCTGCAGAACGCCCATCCATTGAGCTGCGACTGATGGGGTGTATCAGCGATCAATGCCGACAAACAAGCCCATCAAAGGGAGGTCCAACATGCATCGCACTTACATCCGCATACCCGCTCATTTCTTTCGCGTCAGCCTGCATACCGAAACCGATAACATGACGCTGGCGCTCGTCCCCGACCAGAACCATGCGAATCTTATCGCACATCTTTTGAACGAACATTACGGCATACGCAAGGGCGAGACCATTACGGTGGCGCCCACCGTGATCCGCCACGCCGACGATGAGGCCGAGGACAATGCCAAGAGCCTGCCGAAATAAATCAATGCATCACACGGGAAGCGCGACAGATACGCCGCCCCGCCAGGCAACCTGATGACCACACACAACCGGACGGCTGCGCGAATCCAGACCGCTCTGTCGGTTCACGCGGCACCGGCCTCTCCATCTTTACTCTCTTCCAGCTCCACCCGCGGCCACAGGCTTGCCCAATCGCAATCCTTGATCACCTGTACATCCACGGCTTCCTTGATGGCAAAAACAGGTCCGCTGGCTATTCGCTTCGGAGGCTCGGCATAACGGATGCCGCTCGGCGATCTCAGGCTGCGCATCAGGGGATGCTCCGGATTCAACAATCGCCTGATCACCACAGCCACTTCACCGTTAGCCAGGGCTACCAGGGTGCCTGGCGGATAGTTCCCCACTTCTTTTCTGAACGCATTTGCGAGGGCTGGCGCAATGGTCGCTGCCTGGCGGCTCAACAAATTCTGCGCCGCCAAATTGGACAGCGTTCCTGGGCGATATTTTCGCTCCGAAATCATTGCGCAAAACCGATCCGCCATCGATACGGCCTGGGATTCGACGCTCAGCACATTCATGGGCGGACGTTTGGGGTAACCGGACCCGTCGATCATTTCGTGATGGTGTTCGACGACCTCGAGCCAGACGGGATGATCGATGCCCTGCTTGTCCAGCGCCTCGACTGCCATTTGGGGATGAGCGATGATGTCCCTCTTTTGTTCGAGCGTAAGCGGCACATTCTGCTGATACAGCAGGTCCTGCAACTCCAGCATGCCGATGTTCATGGTCAACGCACCGGCAAGGGCATGAGACCTGACCTCCCGCGGTCGCTCCAGATGCCTCAAGAGCATCTCGGTCAGCAGCGCGGTGAGGAAGGAATGCCGCAGGGAATAGCGGCCGTTCCTGTACAGTTGTATGTTGGCCAGCGCCGCATCACCATCAAGCTCGCATAACTCCTGGATCAGTTCGGCGACACGCAATACTTCCCCGTAATTGATCTGTTTCCGGTCGAATAGCTGCTGAAACTCATCCGCCAGTTCACTGACGCCCAGAAAGACAGATACGTTTTCTTTCTCCCGCTGCTGCCGCTGCGACTCGTCGATTATTTCCTCGAAAAAGACGCCCCGGTCTATCAGCCTATCCAGCTGGCCTTCACTCTTGATCACATAGCCGTATTTGAGCCACACTCTTCCGTGTTGATCGACAAGATCAAACGCCAGGGGCTCTCCCAGTATCACATGCCGATGTTCAAGCTGAACTTTCGCCACGATTCCTCCAGTTTTATAATTATTATTTGGCAGTACACCGACAAAACAATACCGGAGCGGATTGATTTGGGCCGCCCCTTTGATTGCGGCCACTTCCATGTGAGAATGACGACAGGAAGCCTAATCATTGTATCGAACTATGGACAATCTGCTTGAAGTGAACGACCTGCATCATTCCTATGGCACGCGCGAGGTGCTGAAGGGCATCAACCTCACCATTCCGCGTGGCAAGGTCGTCGGAATCATGGGCGCCAGCGGCAGCGGCAAATCCACCCTGCTGCGCCACTTCAGCGGCCAGTTGCATCCGTCGCGGGGCAACGTGAAATTCATGGGCAAAGTGCTGCATGAACTCAGCAACAAGGAGTTATACAAGATACGGCTGAAGATGGGGATGATGTTCCAGGTCAGCGGCCTCTTCACCGACTTGTCGGTATACGACAACATGGCCTTTCCGTTGCGGGAAAACACCAACCTGCCGGAAGAGATTATCCGCGACCTGGTATTGATGAAGTTGCAGGCCGTCGGTCTGCGCAATGTCCACACGCTGATGCCGAGTCAACTTTCCGGCGGCATGCAACGCCGTGTGGCCATGGCGCGGGCAACCGCCACCGATCCCGCGATGATCATCTACGACGAGCCTTTTGCCGGTCTCGACCCGATCTCGCTCAGCACCATCGCAAACCTGATCCGCAAGCTGAACGACGCCCTCGGCATCTCCTCCGTCGTGGTGACCTACGATCTGGCCGAGTCGCTCAAGATCGTCGACTACATCTACTTCATCCACGACGGCGTCGTGGTCGCAAAAGGCGAAACGGGCGAGATGATCGGTTCGCAAGATCCCTTTGTCCGACAATTCCTCCATGGCGAAGCAGACGGCCCGGTCCCCTTCCACTACCCCAGCAAACCCTATCCGGCAGAATTGCTCAAGGAAGCCTGACGCACGGCAATGCACGTTTCCAAAATTTGCATCTCTTGATGTTTTGTTCGATTATTTCGTCTGCATAGCAATTACCGCCGAGATTTCTGTTCAATGTGCTTTTCCGCAACTGTCAGCTATAGCGCCGCTGCCGTGCTGGTACCTACCGGCTTATATGCCGTGCAGCAAGCCAGGCGATCGCTCACCCCATACTGGACTTGGGGGCTGATACCCGTTTTCTTTGGTTTGCAGCAGGCATTCGAGGGTCGGGTATGGCAGGAACTGGATGCGGGGAATGTCCAAGCAGCGGTGCCGTTTGCGCTGGGGTTCCATTTCTTTTCGCATTTCCTGTGGTTGTGGTGGCTGGGGCTCAGCAGCTACGTTGTCGAGCCCGGGAATATCCGCAGGTTGGTCATTGGCGGCTGCACGGTCTTCGGCGCATTCGCCGGTACGCTGGTCTTTTCCGTCATGCTCTCCCATCCCGAATGGATGAACATCGCGATAAGGGAACATTCCATCGTCTACAAATTTTCCGTGCCCTATCGCGATTCCATCCACCTGCCGATCACGCCTGCCGCACTCTATGCCCTGACCACTCTGGTGCCGCTGCTCCTCTCCAGCCACAGGCTGATCAATATCTTCGGCTTGCTGGTTGCCTTGTCCAGTGTACTGGCATCAACGATCTACGGTTATGCCTACGTCTCTGTCTGGTGTTTCTTCGCCGCCCTGATCTCGCTCTATCTTGTCTACATGGTCCGCAGTCTTGTTGCGAAGTCAAAACCCGTCACGGTCTGAGCGCGCGCCGTCAACAATATTTCAGGCATGAACCTTTATTGATCCGGCACGCAGTATCCAAGAATCCGTTCGCATTGAGCTTGTCGAAATGTGAATGGATTCTTGTGCTTCGACAGGCTCAGCACGAACGGCAATGAGGTTAAAAACGTGCCGGATCAATAGTTCTGCCGCGCAGCAACCCTGTTGCTCTCCCGACAATTTGATTCCGTCACTTTTTTTGTTTTGACTTCGTGTCAACTTTGTTACAAATCCGGCGTTAATGGCCTAATGGTGGAAAATACACCGTATTCCAACGGAGATTTAAATGGGCAGATTGAGCAATGAATCCTTTGAAGATTTCCTGGATTCCCTGAAAAGAGCCGGTATCACGATCACCAAGGAAGCCGAGCTGCGCGAGCGTCTGGCCGAAACGCAACTCTGGCATTTTGCCTTCCAGACGATGGCCGCCAACGGCAAGGCCATCGGCATCAGCTTCGAAGACCGTACTCAAGGCCGCAACCAGGCCGAGATCGAACGCGCATTCAACAAATTCGACTTTTCGGAAAAGGCCAAAGCCATCTTTTCCGCCAGCCTGAAACATTGATCAGCCCAAGGGTTTCTCCAGTACCTCGAACATCAACCCCTCCACCCTGGGCAGGCCGAATCTCGGATCGGTAGCCGGGAACGCTCTGTTTTCCCCAGTACGCTGATAACCGCGCCGCTCGTAATAGGCGATCAACTCATGCCGTAGCGTGATCACCTGCATCTGCATGCACGCAGCACCCCACTCCGCACGCACAAAGCGCTCCGCCTCGTTCATCAGGCAGCGACCCAGTCCCTGCCCCTGCAGCGCCGGCCTGATTACCAGCATGCCCATGTACGCTGTTGCCGCATCCACCCGCTCCACATGCACCGAGCCGATGATCTCGTCACCGAGCAGACACAGCAGGATCGCCGAATCGTCTTCCGCAATCAGGCGCAAGATCTCCTCCGCATCGGTACGCTGCCCGCCCAGGATATCCGCCTCGGTCGTCCATCCGGCGCGGCTGGATTCGCCGCGGTAGGCGGAATTGACGAGTGCAACAATAGCGTTCACGTCGGTCGCGTCGGCACAGCGAAAAGTGAGGTGACCCTTGTGTCCGGATCGGGATGGTCGGGAAGGCAAGACACTCATCAGTGTTTTCATGAAATGCTGATTTCGGAACCGGCTTCAGGCAGGAATGGTCTGCCCCCGACCGTCATGGATGCGTTGCTTCATCTGGAGCGCCTGCAGTCCTGCGGCAGATATCGGTCTTGAATCTCATCGCTCATGCAGGTCCAGCTCAAATGATCGCCACCAATAATCGCGGAAACGAACTTGAGCGATTTGCCGTCAATCGCCTTGCCGCCTTTCATCGTGACGGCGATGGTGCCGGTCTGGTTGTCGACACTGACCGCCTTCACGGAAGGCGGCAGCGACGACATGAAGTCGGCCGCATCCAGGTTGCGCGGGATCGAACGATACTGGTTGAAGTAACCGTCGACATATGTCGTCGCATCCCTGCCCACCGTCAACGCCTGAGCCATGCGCACCCTGGCCGCGTGGTCCTGGTATGCAGGTATGGCGATGGCCGCTAGAACCCCGATCATGGCAACGCAATTGACCACCCATATGGAAACATACGCGGCGCGGCTCGTTCCACCTTTCCCGGCAAGTTCACCCAACTGTCTCCGCGTGCCTTGCGTCGACGCGCGCACGGTCTCGATCATCTTTCTGCAGTGCCTGTAGTAAAGCGCGTTCGCATACATCGGCATCACGATCAGCACGACAGCCGCGTACCCGAAAAAACCCAGACTGCCCACGATGCCGACCAGGCCGCCGGCCACCGCACCGACTATCCAGAACAAGCCCCACAGCATGAATGGAAATGCGAGATAGATCGCGGCGTGGACCCACATTTTTCGATAGAGCAGCCAGTAGAACGTCACCAGCAAAGCGGACCAGTTCCAGGTCGGGCTTGTCCTCCCCTCGTCATCGAAACGGGAAAAGTGATCCAGGTAATAGTCCTGGTTCATAGGTCCCAGAACGGCTTTGTAATACTCCTGATCACTTGCTGGTTCTTCGGCTTGTGCAGGACGCATTGCAATCGGCTTATCAGACTGGGAGAGTGCATTGCCGCAGCCAACACAAAACTTCGCGGCATCGTCGTTTGAGCTTCCACACTTGGAACAAAACATCTTCCCTCCGCATATCAAACCCGAAAAACAGATAAAGACAATCCGGCCAGTGACAGGCAAACTATCGCGATGCCGCCCTATTCGCTGACTGCCGCGATCTGTTGCGACCAGGCCAGCGCCTCGATCATCATGCCGGCCACCTCGGCTGCGTCCAAATCGCATTGCGCCGCGGCGGCAGCCATGTCTCCCTCCTCCGATTCGACGGCGATCGCCAGCATCAGCGCATCATGCATCGCGCTTGCCTCGCCCCTGAGTGCGGAAGCGACAGCTTCCGGCAACGCAACCTGTTTCAGCACATCTTCGAGCGGCTGCGCCAGCATGACGCTCATCAATGAAAAAAGGCCGGTCAGGAACAGCTGGTCGGCAGTGGCAGGTACCCGCCCTTTCCCGGCCAGCATCTCCATGAAGCGACCGCGTGTCAGCGCCTGTTCGCGCAGGATATTTTCGTGATAACCGGGCTTCTTGCTGTCGAACAACAGCAGCGACAGCCAGCGGTAAAACCGGTCCCTGCCAAGCAGCAGAAGTGCCTGCTGTATTTCACTGACTTTTTGCAGCAGACCGATGCCGGGCGAATTGATATAGCGTAGCAGCTTGAAAGTCAGGATAGGGTCTGTGCGCAGGCAATCCGCGATGGCATTGAATTCGGCACCGGACTGTATCATTTCGAGTGCCTGGAACACCCGTGCGTAATTGACGTCGCTCTTCGACGGATGCCAGTTTTCACGGCTGGAAACGAACGCCCCCATGAAGTAATCGAAGCGACGCTCAAAACAGTATTTGAAGTCGTCCGCCGTCTGCAACCTGCTGGCGATCAGTTTCTGGTCACTATTGGCGGCGCGAAGATCGGAGATCATCGCTTTCAACTGGATGCCGTCGAATGCAGCAAGATCGATCTCGATGAAATCAGCCGCGTGCAGAAAGTCCGCATATCCAGGGTGCGATTGGCTGATTGACCAGCCGTGCCTGAAGCCCAGCGCTTTGATATGTGCCAGGTTGGCGCGCATCTCGACAGGGTCCATCTCGGCGATGGGCCGCGGGGTGATCATGATTACCGTATTGGGATTGGCAAGCGCTTCGAGCAGCGGGCTGTTCAGCGACTCCACCGACAGACGGATGAATGCACTGCGCTCCCCCAGCAATGACGACACACCGAGCGGCGCAAGATTGTTCAACATCACATCGTCATACACGCGCCGTATCACGGCACTTTTGTCCATCATGCGGGACTGTACCTTGTGCCCCAATGCGAACTCGTAACCCGCAATACGTTCGTTGCGGTCGAGAATCGCCTCGCGACAAATGAAGGACGAATGACTCTCTACGTTCTCTTTTGACGCCCTCTCCTGCGAGGGTTTCAGTGGTGCGACTGCGTTCAGTTGCTGAAAGGAATCCTGGGGTGAAGGTTCTTTCGGCGAACCTCCCAGCAGCCGGCGTAAGGATTCAAGCATCTGTGATTTTCCTGTGTGATTTCTATGTCACATCATCAGAGCAGCCTTAATGGCCACGCCTCAATATCGTCCCTGAGTCTTGGAGATATAGTTGGATAGTTCCTGTGTCTCCTGATTCATGCGCGAAAGATTGGCATGGGTGACTCTGAACAGTGCACGCATCACCTTGAAGGCCAGATGCGGATGGGCGTCCAGCAAAGATTCAAAATCGGCAGGGGTCAGCGTGTAGACCTCGGCATCACCCAGTGCATGCAGCGTCGCCTTGCGCGGCGACTGCTCCACGAATGCACGGGTACCGGCACATTCCCCCGCCGTCATGGTGTAAACCTGCTTGTTCACTCCCCCGGCATCTTTACTGGTAACGGCGATCTTGCCCGATGCAAGAATGAACAAGGTCTGATCCGCCTCGCCTTCCTTCACGAGCAATCCGCCATCTTTCAAATGACGCACGCCCAGTTTCTCTGCCAAAAGCCCGGCCTCGCCTTCAGTGAGCTCGGTGCCCACTGACGAGTTACGTACCAGTTTGTAATCTGCAATATCACTCATGACAAAATTTCTCCTCTTAAAATCTATCGGTGTAACGGATGGTACGTCACTTCAATATCAGCCAACAAATAACTATTGCGATGCTGACACCATTTTTCCCTTGACTCAATCCTGAGTCGTCAGCGGCTCGCCGATGGCGTAGAAGTGCCCACCGGCCACGTGGTGCAGGCTACGCAGGGAAGCATCTGCATCTTCGAAATACCAGCGCCCATTGCTGAATACCCGCGTATCAGCCCATGCTCCCACCACCTCGCCGATGAACAAGTCATAGGTTTGCTGGTTGTGCGGCTCGGGGATGAGCTTGCAGGCAAGCCACGCCGAGCATCCGGCAACGAATGGCAGATCATGCCCGTCAATACCGAACAACTCCACACCGCATATCTTCAGCTTGTCCGGCTCTGTGGACAGGCTGAGCGTGCCGACCTCATGCGTGAGTTGCAACTGTGCCACCGTGGGCACCTGGATGACGAAGGTGCCGCTGCTCTCGATCAGTTCGCGCGTTTTGGAGCTCTTGTCCAGCACCACTGTCAGCTTGGGCGGCGCAAAATCCAGCGCGCACGCCCATGCCGCAGCCATCACGTTGTCCACGCCTGCATGACGGGCAGACACCAGCACCGTCGGGCCGTGGTTGATGAGGCGGTAAGCCTTCGGCAAATCAACCGGTGAAATATGACTATCCATGCAGAGTCCTTAAAGGATTAATCTGGCCTGCCCCGTTAGCTCAAACCGAGTCGAGCCAATTCCTGCTCGCTAAAACCTGCCGCGAGTCGCGCCTCCAGATTGAAAGGGCCGCGTCGCGGCACAGCATTATATTCGGCGAGCAGATCGGCATAGGTGGAGACCGGCTCCAGCCCGCGCTGCTCGCAGAGGTAATTGAACCAGCGGTTGCCGATAGAGACATGGCCGATCTCGTCGCGCAGGATAATATCCAGGAGCGGGCCGGCCTCGCTATCGCCCGCCTGCACCAGCTTGGCACGGGAACCCGGCGTCACATCCAGCCCGCGCGCCTCCATCGTTCTGGGAAGCAAAGCCATACGCACCATCAAATCATGCCGGGTCTTCACCGCCATATCCCACAGCCCGTTGTGCCCGGAGAAATCGCCGTAAGCATAACCCTGCCCCTGCAGATGATCGGCCAGCAACGTGAAGTGCAATGCCTCCTCATCGGCCACTTGCAACCAATCGGCGTAATAGGCGCGCGGCATGCCGGTAAAGCGCCACAGCGCATCCAGCGCCAGATTGATCGCGTTGAATTCAATATGCACCAGCGCATGGATCATCGCGGCACGGCCTTCCGGCGTGTTCATCGCGCGGCGTTTTACAGTAAGGGGAGAAACCAACTCAGGCTTGGCGGGGTGACCGGGAATACCCAGCGTTGCATTCAATGCCGCATCAGCATCCAGCACAAGCTCCCCCGCTGCCCATGCCTGTGCCAAACGGCGCACGCCCGCAGCTTTCTGCGCTGCATCACTCTCTACCAGCCAGTGCAGCGCGGCTTGTCTTAACTCGGTGGGTTGAAGTGAGTCAGGTGGCATCGATTAACTGGATTGAAGAACATATTGCGAAGCTGATCCCATTTGCTGCTTTTGATATCTATCGGCAAAACAGATGGTACGTCACTTCAATCTCATTCAACAAATTGCGATTGCGAAACCGCTCCCATTTGCCATTAAAAAATGCTTGACATATATTCAACCGTTTGGTTGAATATAACGCATGGACAACCTGAGCAATGTTCTTGACGCAATCTCGCATCCTTCCCGGCGAGCGATTCTCGCCCGACTTGCCGAAGGGCCTGCCCGCGTCACGGAGATTGCCGCCCCCTTCGATATGTCCCTGAACGCAGTCTCCAAGCACTTGAAGGTACTTGAAGGGGCCGGGCTGATCCATCGGGAAAAGCAGGGGCGCGATCACGTCATAGAGATCAATGGCGCACCTCTCAACCTGGTAACAACCTGGCTGCACGATTACGAGCGATTCTGGAGTCAGCATCTGGATCGCCTGGAAGATCACTTCAAGGAAAAAAGGAGAAAGTCATGACACAAAAGATCAAGACAATGGAGCTCACCTTCACCCGGACCATACCCGCGTCTCCGGTCGAAGTATTTGACGCCTGGCTAGACCCAAAGATCGCCTGCAACGTCTGGCACGACGCGGGCACTTTGATTTTCGAACCCAAGGTCGACAGCCTGTTTTACATGAATATGATCCATAAGCAAGATAACAAAACAGTTGAAACACCTCATTACGGCCTGTTCACAATTGTCGATCGTCCCAACAAGATTCAACACACATGGATGTCGCCTTACACCAGGGGACTGGAGTCAATCGTGACGGTCACGCTTCAGAAGAAAGGAAAGGACACCTTGTTTTCGCTAAACCACGCGGGCCTCCCGGATGACGAGTTCGGCAGATTGCACGAACAAGGTTGGAACAGCTATGTGGCAAGTCTTGCAGAAGTATTCCACCCAAGCGTGGATAAGGTTGCAGTGTAGTCACAGGACGCTGCCGTTTTACAGAGCACATTCACAGAGGGGCGGCCCCGGATTTGCTTTTGGTTATCACGCCTTCCGAAAGCCATTTTGAGGCTGCACCCTTACTTGCCTTTATCCTTCAACACTGTCTTCACCATCTTCCCGAATGCCTTGTCCTTCTTCCGTTTGTCCATATAGGACATCTCGTTGAATTCGGACTCTGCCTTGAGTTTCAGGTAACTTTGGTAATGCTCAGCGTTCAGTTCGCCGCTTGCGATGGCATTGCGGATCGCACACCCCGGCTCTTTGGCGTGAGTGCAATCGGCAAAACGGCATGCTGACGCTAGTGCCTTGATGTCTGCGAAGCTGTCGTCCAGCCCATCCCCCGCACTCAGGATGCCCAGCTCGCGCATGCCCGGCATGTCGATCAGCAAGCTGCCGGTTTCGAGCACAACCAGGTGGCGACGCGTCGTGGTGTGCCTGCCCTCGCCTGTAGCACTCACCGCCCCCGTCTCCAGCTCACCTTTCCCAAGCAGCCGATTGATCAGCGTCGTCTTGCCCACGCCCGAAGAGCCGAGCAGGCAATACGTCTTACCCGGCAGCATGAGTCGCTTCACCTGCTCGACGCCCTCGCCCGTCATGTTGCTGAGTGCGAAGATCCGGGCCGTGATGCCTGTCGCGCTGATATTCGCGAGCATGCGTTCCAACTCCCCAGCGTTCACCAAGTCAGTCTTGGTCAACAGAATCACCGGTTCGATATTTCCTTCGTTGACCATCACCAGGTAACGCTCCAGCCTGCGCACATTGAAATCGAAATGGCACGATTGCACGATGAATGCGACATCGATATTCGCCGCGATCATCTGAAAATCGATATTCTTGCCGGGAGATTTGCGCCGCAGGAAAGACCTCCTGGGCACCACATCATGGATGCTCGCATGCGACTCCGCATCGTGGTACTGCACGCACACCCAATCGCCCACACAGGGTATATCCACGGAAGAAGCAGCGGCGTACAGGAACTTGCCCGTCAGCTCGGCAGGCACTTCGCCCTGTTCATTGCGCACGACATAGCGACCGCGATCGACCGCCATTACCCGGGCCAAGTGTCGGCCTGATTCACACGCTGCCTGCGCCGCGAGCCCGCTATCCAAACCCAGTTCGGTCAACTTCACGGCGAGCCTGCCTCTTTGATCTGGGCGTCTTTATTTTGCTCCAACAGCACCTCGGTCTCCTCCGACGTAAGGTATTTCCAGGGCAGCGGTATCAAACCGGGAACGCGCGCCATATAACGGCGGTAAACGTCGCCGTGATAGACCAGCAATTTCTGCTCCTCCAGCCACGATCCGGCAACGAAATAGAGCGTAATGAATACGCTGGATACCAGCGCCGTCACGCTCATGTCGCGCGTCCAGACCAGAACCAGGCCAAAAAAATACCACGGGTGCCGCACGAAGCGGTGAAACGGGGAAAGATGGAAGTGCTCCTGATCCTCGACCTTACGCACGTGACGCTGCAACTGGCGCAGGCCAAGGAATTCCTGCATGTCGTAGCTCTTGAGAGACAGCCAAAAGCCTAAGATTGCGGCCAGTGCCAGTCCGTTTGCCAGCCAGGCGGCGATTCCCTGCCAGCGCCACAACGTCGGCTCGGGATCGTGGTAACTGAGCCACAAGATCGGCAGGATCAGGAGCGACGACAGGATGTTGAACAGTAGCCGGTAATACGGCATCAGGTTTGGCCAGCCTGCGGCAACCCTGCGCTTTACCACCAGCGACGCCAATGCCGAGTGCAGGGCGAAGTAGCCGATCCAGCAAAGTGACAACAACACAAGGTCGCGCCAGGCGGATTCAGTCATGCGAACACGGCCCCTTTAATTGGATTGAGACACCACCCGGTTGCGTCCGCACTCCTTGGCCTGGTAGAGCATGCGGTCTGCCACGGCAAACAGCGAGGCAGGCTCGGAATCGGCCGCAGGGGTAATCGAGGCAACCCCTACGCTGATGGTAAGCACATTGCTGGTGCCGGATTTCTCATGCGGAATGGCCAAGTCCTGCACGAGGCTACGGCATTTTTCGGCAATCTCGATGGCGGATTCAAGATTCGCCTTGGGCAGGAGCAGGACGAATTCCTCTCCGCCATATCGTGCAAACAGGTCGGTCGCCCGCAGCGGTATCTTGTTCAGCGCCTGCGCGACCCTGGACAGGCACTCGTCTCCCATCAGGTGTCCATAGCGGTCGTTATACTGCTTGAAATGATCGATATCCAGCACGATGAGCGAGAGCGGCTGGCGATCGCGCATGGCGTGGAACCATTCTGACTTCAGGGTCTGGTCGAACAGTCGGCGGTTTGCCACACCGGTCAGGCCATCCTGCAGCGTAAGCGCCTCCAGCTTGCGATTGAGCGCGAGCAATTCCTCTTCCATCTTCTTGCGCTCGGAGATGTCGAACATGAAACCTACCAGTTCGGTCGTGACGTCATCCCTGCGGATGACGTGGACAACATCGCGTATCCAGACGAAATTGCCGTCTGCGGTCAGCGCACGGTAGTCCGCCTCGTGGTCGGCACCCCCGATAGATTGGGAGACGCAGAAGTTGGTCGTCCGTTCGCGATCGTCCGGATGGATGCGTTCGATCCAGTCGTTTGCGGTCAACCAGCTTTCCTGGGGCCAGCCGAGCAGCGTTTCGATCTGTGGGCCGATGTAGCTGAACTTCATGGTTTCCCAGTCGATCTTCCAGGGAATCGCCTTGGTGGATTCGAGCAGGGTTTTGTAGGTGCCGTCCGTGTCTGCGACAGCAATGCGTGCTTCATGTTGGGAAATTCCATGCATGTTTTTCTTTCACCCCTTTAGTGATTTTGAAATTTCAGTGTGCAGCTCTATTGATGATCCTGCAAGAACCCGCAGTACGCCCTTTATTATTTTATTGCGAAACTGCTGCGATGCTGACCCTATTAAATTCAGGGATACACAAACAGGCAGCAAAGCACCGGGTGCCAATCGCCTATTCCAGCGCCCCCTGCCAGAGCATGTCGTACCCCAATTCCTTGCTCTCGACACACAGTTTGGCCAAGGCCGCGAATTTTTCCTTGAATGCCTTGTCAGCATGCGACCGCTCATGCTCCTGGAAAGACTTCCAGTAGGTCACGATCGCGATATGCTTTTCCGCCGATCTGGAATCGCTCAATGAGCCTTCATCCGAAACGAAACCCGAGAACTCATAAACCTGGCCGGCGATGAATCCGCCCTTGTCGCCGCCGTAAGTGTCTTTCACCACATTGCACATTTCAGCCAGCGCCAGCTCGACATCATCGAAAGCCACATCGGGTTTGATCGTGGCGGTATTGAAAAGCATCTTTGCCCCGAAAGGGATAGTGACAGGTGAGTACATGATGAACCTCCTATTGAAGTGGATCAGGTTAAAGGTACCTCCCAGGCCAACCGCATGAGTTGCGCTTTCTACCTGTGCAGATATTCCTTCAACCCTTTTGCCTGAGGTGCTTCTGCAACCAAAGGCAACACGAAATCAGACCACGGTTTCGCACTACTGTTCCTGAAACCGCGGGCTGCCCCCGATCATTGCCAAAGAAAAATCGCCCTTGCGGGCGATGAGTAAAACGATTGCGATGCTGAACTGCCCCCGTTAGCTGTGGTATCAATCCGGAATCTCCGGCTCGACGAGGTGCGCGAGTTGCACGAGCGACTCTTGCCAGCCGAGGTAGCACATCTCGAGCGGGATCACGGCGGGGATACCTTCCTGCACGATATTGACCTCTGTCCCACACAACACCGGTGTCAGGGTCACTGTCGTCTTCATTGCTCCGGGCATGTTCGGATCGTCGAACTTGTCCGAATAGCAGACCGTTTTGGAAGGCACGAGCTCAAGATACTCCCCGCCGAACGAGTGGCCGTTGCCGGTCGTGAAGTTCGTGAACGTCATCCTGAAGGTGCCACCGATTTTGGCCTCCATGTGGTGGACCTTGCAGGTGAAGCCATATGGCGGAAGCCACTTTGCCATCGCGTCCGCATCCAGGAACGCCCGATAGATGCGTTCCGGTTTTGCACGGAGTACGCGATGAAGACGGATAGTGCCTGTAGTCATGGTCTATGCTCCTTTCGAATCACCGCTGGGTGCGGTTGGGTGTCTCACACTGAAACGATCCAAGCCTATACCTTCTTCACACCCTCGCCATATTTGGCAACCATCTTGTCAGCTGTCAGCAACGTCAACCCTTCTATGCGTGCTTGTGCCACGAGAATGCGATCGAACGGGTCTTTGTGCAAAGGCGGCAGATCATTCACAGCAACAGCATGTTCACTGGTGACAGATATTTCGCGGTAACCGTTGACCAGCAACATACGCCACAGGCGACGCGGATCGACGCTGAAATCCGAACGCTCAAGCCCGTTCTTGATAGTGATCTCCCACAAACTGGCCGAACTAAATACGAGTTGATTGGAGGGATCAAGCAGCAAGGCACGCGCCTTGGCCGAAAGTCGCTGCGGCTCACTTGCAGCCCACAGCAACAAATGAGTGTCGAGCAAAAGGTTCAAGCTTTGCGCCCTGCAAACAGGCTTTCGATCTCACCGCCGCCCATCTGGTCGAAATCGTCGGGCACGGAAAACTCCCCGACCATGAAGCCAAGGCGACTACTGGTTCCAACTTCCGCCTTGCCGAGCGCGACGACCTTCACCATCGGCTTACCTGCCTTGGCAATGATGAACGACTCGCCCTGTGCAGCTTGATCTACCAGCTTGGAAAGCTGGGTCTTTGCATCATGAATATTGACGGTAAGCATAGCAGCCCCCAGTTGAACTAATGGTGGTTAGTTTACATCAAGCAGGCAAAATCGCAAAGGCCGTGCCTCCCATTATAGGAACGCACCGAACAAGTCCCCTCTCCCACCGGGAGAGGGTTAGGGTGAGGGATAACTCGTCAAATTCTCACCCTCACCCCGGCCCTGAATGAACAACTAGCCATTCGACTAAGCCCGCAAGCGGGCAAGTCGCTGGTTATCTCCCAAAGGGCGATGGAGAAAAACAGACTAAATCAGCGCCTGCTGAGGATTCACAAGCAACCCGCAAACCCCTCGCCCTGTTGCGTGATGATACGCCGCATCTCCACATCATCCTTCGCCATGCGGAAATCGCTGAAATCGAAACCCGGCCCGACATAGCAACCCAGCAAGGCATATTCCCCCAGCGGACGCGCTGCCTGCCACACGCCTGCCGGGACGACGTGGATGGGCGCTGCACCGCTAGCGGAGAAACGGCCAAGCGCTATCGTGCTGGCTTGGGAGTTGGTCGCATCGAAGCACAACAGCTCCAGTGCGTCGCCTTCCAGATGGCTCCATATTTCATCGGACAGCACCTGATGCCAACCGCTATGCTGCCCCGCCACCAACAGAAAATAGATCGCCGTCAGCGCGCTGCGCTCGGCGCGGTGATCACGAGGCTGCACCCGGCTCTCGGAGCGGAATATCTCCCGATAGTAGCCCCCCTCGGGATGCGGAAGTAGATTAAGGTAGACGATCAGGGACTGGGCTCTGGGATTCATGAATGGCTCCGGCAGGTGAGGTTTCCATTTGCTGAGATGAATAACCAAGGAAAACGGTTTGAAAGAAATTTTCGAACACGCCCCCTTTAAATCCGGAAAGCAATAGGTTATGTTGAGTGCCGTAAAGGAGATTTAGTAGTGAAACGGTGTACCCGATACGCGCCACCGGGTCATCGCCCGAGTCCTCGGCGCCAACTTAACTTAGGGGAGTTTTATGATATCACCGTCAGCGGATAACATTAACAAGCTAATGAAGATCGCCCTGGAAGACCCAATTGGGAAAAGGATGTTAAAGAAGGACTGGCGCGCATTTGTTGTTTCTCACTTCGCTCTTAGTGCGAGTCAGAAGAAGAGTTTAACAACTCAATCTGGCCTACCTCCTGATCGCGTGGATGCAATTCAAAAAGCCATAAATGCTGTTGTGAAAGATGGCGGAGCCATACGCGTGTCGGAATCCGTGAAGGCTCCCGGTGTTATGTTACTTGCTATCAAATCTGCAAAAGATTACATGTTCAAGTGCTCCATTGAGACTAAGACCTTTAAATGCTCAGTTGAGTTTTAAGGTCGTATAGAGCAACCCATGACACGTGCGCGGATTTTTTAAGTGTCCGCGCGCGTGATTGATTTTGATTACTGTCAGAAGAAAGAGGACGCTATATGCGTCCTCGCATTCATTCTCCAGTTTAAAGGTGCTAGGCTCAAATTGTTTTTCTGGCAACCTCTCATTCATCTATTCTTTGAAAATTGAATTCGAAGCTGAGCCCTTTGATTTCGTGCAACACGCCTTATGCGACACGAACACCAGCCCCCGCGCCTTGTTGCTGGTGGTATCCAGCGTGTCTATCGCCTTGCGCAGCGTATGGATCGTGACCCACTCCGGAGCGTACATATACTTCGACACATCGAGAATCAACGCACGATCCGATTGCGCATCATAGGCCGCCAACACCGACCAATGTCCCCCGCCTTCCTGCCCCAACGACTCGCGCAAAAAGTTCACCAGCACAAACTGCCCGTCATCGCCCATCGCCTTCTGCACCAGCATACGCAGTGCAGACTCATCCACACTATCGCCCGCAACAGTCGTCGCCTTCACGCCATGCCGCATCAGCGTCTTCACCATCTCATCGCGGGTCATGCCCTGATTGCGCACCGTCTGCGGACTGATGACCTTCACCACCTCCGGCGTAAAGAAATTGCTTTGCGTGAAATAGGCATGTGGCGCATAGACGGGATCGACCGGCTTCTTGATCGGCATCGCATTCAACACCGTCACCGCGCTTGCCACACCGCAATAGGTCTGGTTCACCTGCTCCGTGAACCAGGGAATGAGCTGCCAGTAATCTTCATCGGGCGCTATCCTGGCACGCAACGCCTTGCCCGCATCCGAGTTCCAGTAGATAACCTCGGGCTCTGCCGCAGCCACAGTGAGCGGGGCCGCAGCAAGCAGTATGAGAAAGAGGAAGGGGATTGAAATTTTCATTCTGGTTCTTTAAAAAATTATTGCGATGTTGACCTCTTTGATTCTTTAGTCTTTCCCAACCCAGTCCGGCAAGTCTTTCTTGTAGAAGGCGGCCCATTGCTGTGCATAATCATCACGCTCACGAAGGGCAGTCTGTACGCGCACCACTGCTTCTTCGGGCCTAAGAACTCGGATGCCAAGTTGAGCCAGCTTGGCTCGATTTCCCAAAATCCCGCCTGGCTGAGTTTTGGAACCGCCGTCATTGGTGATCAGTGGACGCCCGTACTTTCCGGAATTGAAAACGATGTCGATATCATTTAGCTCGTTCTGGGTCGTAACACCATTAGGACAGAGGATTTGTTCTATCCGCTGCACTTGTTGCCGTTCTTGCTGGGTGGTTATCGCCGATATTGTGACAATGAACTGGTAGGCTTTCCGAGTGCGGTCAGAATCCCGCCCTGCGGCCATTTCATGCTGTGCAGTCTCAGCAGCAATGAGTTCGATTATCTCGTTGGCCGCCCACGTCTCCAGAAGATTCATTTCCACAATCTTCTGCTTCGCATTAACGCAGTTCGTATCCACCAAGAAACCAACAGACACAAGACGTCGCTCTGGCATCATAAATCACCCCGCGCAAACTATATTGGTCAGCCATTCGCTTTGCGTTCTTCAGCCGCATACCAACTATTGCGATGCTGAGCTAATAGTCCATATATTGTTAGTGACTATTTTGATTTGAATTTGAAATTAGGGCCTGAGTGAAGCATTAACACCTCATGCAGTTTTACCACCTTAACCCCTAGAGCATTTGCCGCATCTGGCAACATGACCCTAGCTTGGCTTTCCGGTGCCGATCTTTCATTAGAAACAATTTCAAAACCATGTGCGCTTGCATATGCCACAAGCCATGAATCAGCCGTCTTCTCTTTCGCAAACACTTCCAATGCTTTGGTTACTTTGCTGGGCTTCTTCCCATGTGACCAATTAGTGTTAGCCCACTGCTGAATTTCAACGTACTTATCTATACATTGAGAATCATTTTTTGACGGAAGAATAAAATTGCTATGGTCTTCCACAAAATCGCGTAAATAGTCGCCTTCATTTCCAAGCATTAACTCGTCAGCAACTCTGTCAATTGTAAAAAATACCTGTTTGTTATTTCCTGTAACTAGCCACTCCCAAAATGCAGGACAAAAGTCAGGTGCGTAGTGGGTCTTTTTTGCGACAATCAGCGAGTCAGAATCAAATAAATATTTCTTCTGACTCATAGTAGGCTCACAACTTTAGCTGCACTTGTATTCAACAGAATGGATGCCTCGCTTGGCCCCATTCTTCCGCTCGAAATTAGTTCAACTATAGTTCTCGTGAGTCTACGACTATTTTTTATAGGCACGGTAACAGACAATGGAAGACGTAGCTCTTTTTCATCTTCTTTGTCTCTACGTTTCTTTTCCCGAATTCTTTCTAATACCTCTGCGTATATTTCATCATAATTCTCACGCGAGATTCGGCGGTTTGTAAGTGCGACCCTAGCAATTACTAGCTCACTAACTTTGTACTGCCTATTTAATGCAGCAATTTTGCTTCTATGTGCGCCATCAGCGGAATCCCAATCCCTAATGAAATCATCTCGTGGAACAAGAACCTCAGCAGCAATAGCGTTACACCTAATTTCATTTTCATTCACGGAGCCGGCTGCCACATCAGAGATACCAGATTCACCAAGCCAGATATGAGCCAACTCATGAACCAATGTGAAGACGTTAGCGTACTTCGCATCGCTACCATTTATAAAAATCGCTGGCGCGTAATCATCAGAAATAACAAACCCTCGAAACTCTTCTGTATCTAATTTCCGTTTTGTGGAGTTAACAACTACGCTATTCTTAAATACAAGAATCCCAGCGTCCTCGCAAAGATTAGAAAGCATCAACAAATAGTCTTCTGGATTGACTTTGCTTCTTGCAATATTGGTAATGCCTAATGTGGCTCTTATGTCTTTGGCAATTTCGTGATTCTGCGCGGCTTTAGTTCCGCGATACCTACCTACAAAGCGCAATTTTGCTGCGTCTATGCTCAACAAATAATCACGATACCAAGATTGCTTGTGCTCAATATCCTTGTAGATATCAATGAAATCATCACTTAAGGGCTGGTTATATCTTGCAGTCCTGAAATCAACCAGCTTGTGATCCGGGGTATATCGCTCGGGAGGGGTTTCTAAAAATAGGAATCCAAACGGTATCTTGGCGTGGTCAGCAAACTTCCTAATTTGAGCAATTGTTAACTGACCATTTGCGATGTGCGTAACCGTATCGTCCTTCGCATAAAGCGTATGGGCGAACTCCGGCAAGCTGCTCCCTGCCTTGTTCGCAGCCCATTCCAAAGTTTTTAAACTTAATTGCATAGTGCGTTGCATAGGATTACCTGATTCAACACATAGTCCATTGGCATCTAATGCCAATTATCCACTTATTATCAATCAAACTGTTAAGCCAAAATAAAAAGGTACCGGAGTCGATTGCAGTTCGATCATGCTGGGTTCGCACAAACAATTCAACTCAGTTACATTTTGTTCTTTCTCTGACTTAAGCATTATTCGCAACTCTTTGACGAGCTTCGTATGCCTTCTTTCGATAGTCCTTATAAGCAGGAATGGATACACCTAATGTTATAAAAATGAGAAAGCCGAAACCTACCCCAGCTCCCATCCAAAAGGATTTGTTATCTAAAGTCCAAACGTTTGGAAGAGAAAATGCCGCTATAGACCTGTCTGATTTGATGGAGATGTCGTTGGCAGATACGGCACCTGATTTTGAGGTAAGAGAAACCAAAACACGCTCCCCTCGCCTTATTCTTTCTAGTCCGCCAACAATAGATTGACCATCACCCTTCAAGTCGAATTTTGCTACAAGCTCAATTTGCTTCGACTCCAGTATTTTCTTTGGCAAGAAAAGTTTTACATTGGTCGCAGGATCAAAACCATCATTCCGAATCTCAAGATTTTGAAAAGCAATTGCGCCAAATGTAGCTGGCTCTGTAAGTGTGTATATTAGTTTTTCTTCTTTCCAATCTTGTGCGAAGACCGCAATCACTATGCCAGCAATGACGCTGCTTAATATTGTAAATATGGTCTTCACTTAGCTTCTCCAAAATTCTGAAAATGCGATCTACCGACTAATAGGCTTATACCGAATCCGCTTAGGCTTCGCGCCTAGCCATTCGACTAAGCGAGCAAACAACGCTCGCTAAGTCGCTGGTTATCACCCAACCGTTCCTCTTGTTTCTATCGGCTGATAGGTTTGTAACGTATGCGTTTAGGTTTGGCTCCTTCCTCGCCTAACCGTTTACGTTTATCAGCCTCATATTCCTGATAGTTGCCATCAAAGAACGTCCACTTGGAATCGCCTTCGCAGGCGAGGATGTGGGTGGCGATGCGGTCGAGGAACCAGCGGTCGTGGGAGATGACGGCGACGCAGCCGGCGAATTCGAGCAGGGCATCTTCGAGCGCGCGCAGGGTTTCCACGTCGAGGTCGTTGGAGGGTTCGTCGAGCAGCAGCACGTTGCCGCCGGAGATCAGGGTCTGCGCCAGGTGCAGGCGGCCGCGTTCACCGCCGGAGAGTTGGCCGACGATCTTGCCCTGGTCCGCGCCCTTGAAGTTGAAGCGGCCGATGTAGGCGCGCGCCGGGGTTTCGTATTTGCCCACGGTGAGAATCTCGTTGCCGCCGGAGATGGCGTCGAACACGGTTTTGTCGTTTTCCAGCCCTTCGCGCGATTGGTCGACGAAGGCGATCTTCACGGTCTGGCCGATCTTCACTTCGCCGCTGTCCGGTTTTTCCTTACCAGTGATCATGCGGAACAGGGTGGATTTACCCGCACCGTTGGGGCCGATGATGCCTACGATGGCGCCGGGCGGGATCTTGAAGCTGAGGTTGTCGATCAGCAGGCGGTCGCCATAGGCTTTGCTCACGCCGTCGAATTCGATGACTTCGTTACCCAGACGTTCGCCGACGGGAATGAAGATTTCCTGCGTTTCGTTGCGTGCCTGGTGTTCCTGCGAATTGAGCTCTTCAAAGCGGGCGATACGCGCCTTGGATTTGGCCTGGCGCGCTTTGGGGTTCTGGCGCACCCATTCCAGTTCCTGCTTCATCGCTTTTGAATGCGCGTCGAGTTGCTTCTGCTCCTGCGCCAGTCGCTCGCCCTTTTGTTCCAGCCAGCTTGAGTAGTTGCCCTTCCAGGGGATGCCGTGCCCGCGGTCGAGTTCGAGGATCCATTCGGCGGCGTTGTCGAGGAAGTAGCGATCGTGGGTGACGGCGACCACGGTGCCGGGGAAGCGCACCAGGAATTGTTCCAGCCATTCCACCGATTCTGCATCCAGGTGGTTGGTGGGCTCGTCCAGCAGCAGCATGTCGGGCTTTTCCAGCAGCAGCTTGCACAGCGCCACGCGGCGCTTCTCGCCGCCGGAAAGGTTTTTGACCACGGCATCCCATTCCGGCAGGCGCAGCGCATCGGCGGCGATCTCCATCTGGTGCGAGGCATCGCTACCGCTTGCGGCGATGATGTTTTCCAGGCGGGCCTGCTCGGCGGCGAGCGCGTCGAAGTCGGCATCCGGCTCGGCATAGGCGGCATACACCGCATCCAGCTTGGCTTGTGCTTCCATTACTTCGCCCAGGGCAGATTCGACTTCCTGGCGCACGGTCTTGGCCGGGTCGAGCACGGGCTCCTGCGGCAGGTAGCCAATCTTCATATTGGGCAGCCATTGCACTTCGCCGTCGTATTCCTTGTCCTGCTGCGCCATGATGCGCAGCACGGTGGATTTACCCGAGCCGTTCAGACCCAGCAGGCCGATCTTGGCGCCGGGGAAGAAGCTGAGGGAGATATCCTTGATGATCTGACGCTTGGGGGGAACGATCTTGCTCACGCGGAGCATGGACATTACATATTGGCCTTGTACCATTTTTATTGCGCTTTCTTGGGTGGGGACTGGAAGGGGCGTAGCTTACCGTAAAGCGGGGTAAAGCAGAATGACAGATGCGGCCGAGGAAAGGCGATTTGTCCGGACGGATTTTCGCTATCATGCGAAAAAAGCCATGGTACGAAAGACTGGGCACCCGGCACGGGATACCACTGATCACAATACGAACGACCAACGGGGAGAGAGATGGAGGAGCAAGGCAGCGCCAACTCGATGGCGAACATGATCGCCGGCAAGCAGGATGCCTTCGAAAGTGAATATATCCGCTTCGACGCCCTGTCTGCGTTGGTCATCGACGACATCGGCGCAATGCGCCATGCCCTGCGCTCACAGTTGCAATGGATGGGGATGAACTCGATCAAATGCGTGGCCGACGCCGAAGAGGCATTGGCGGCGATCGAGATCACCCGCTACGACCTGATCCTGTGCGACTACAACCTCAACAAGGCCACCTCCGGCCAGCATTTTCTGGAATATCTGCGCCATGAGCACCTGCTCGGCGCAAAGACAATCTTCGTGATGGTGACGGCGGAAGCCGAGTATGCCTTTGTCGCCAATGCCGCGGAGTTCGCGCCGGACGACTACATCCTGAAGCCCTGCCCCGAAAAAAAGCTGCGCACCCGGCTGGAACGCCTGTTCGACCGCCGCAACTTTCTGTTGCCCGCGCTGACGGCGATGGACGACAAGAACTATCTGCAGGTGGTCAGCGAATGCGACCGGTTGATGACACTGGTGTCGAACGAGCGCTGGCTGTTGGCCGCGCTCAAGCTGAAGGCAGAAGCGCTGCTCGCCCTGAACGACACGACAGACCTGCTCAAGACCTATGAACAGGCCTTGTCGCTGCGCGACAACGTGCCGTGGGTAAAGATCGGCATCGCACGCGCACGCATGCTGCTGAACGAACCGGAAGCCGCCGAAGAAATGGCTAGGCAGATCGTCGCCGACAACCCGAGCTACGTTGCGGCTTATGAGTTGCTGGCCGAGATCAGGCGCATGCAGAAGGATGAGGAAGGCGCCTACCTGCTGATGGAGCAATCCGCAAAGATACTGCCCACCGCGAAACGCTTCCGCTCCAATGCCGAATCGGCTTTCCTGCTGGGCAAGCTGGACGAGGCGAAGCAATATTCCGAATCCGCGATCAAGCTGTCAAACGGTTCCATCACCGAGCGCCCCGATGACTACCTGTCGCTGGCGCAGATTCAGACCGACCTGGGCGATTACAAGGGCGCCATCCACACGCTGGAAAAGAGCGCGCGCAGGTTCGAGGAGAAAGGCGCGTTCGGCATCTCCAAGAACGCCATCCTGGCGCAGGCTTATTTCGATGCGGGAGACAAGGCGGCAGCAAAGCGTTTGCTGGAGCGCTCGCAGCGGCTGTTGACGCCCGAGAGCGACAGTTCCGCCATGAACCTGATCGGCAAGGCCGCCTTCAAGATGGGGGACTCCGTCCTCGGGCTGAAGATGCTGACGCAGGCGGTGCAGTCGAGCGGCCTGGAACGTGAGCGCATCGCGCGCCATGTCACCAAGTCGATGATCGACACCGGGCAGCACGACAAGATCGAAGAGGTTATCGATGCCGGGCAAAGGCGTGTGCTGGCGCTGGTGGATGAGGCGCGAAAATCGATGCATGTGGCGCAATTCGACGCCGCCTACCGCAAGGTGCTCGATGCGCTGGCCATCCAGAGCGACAACCTCGAAGCGTTGTTCGCGGCGGCGCAACTCCATCTGCTGTGGCTGAAACAGGAAGGCATCGACGCGGACGTGCAGGAACGCGCCAAGAGCTATCTGGCGGTACTGGACAAGCTGGTGCCGCACAACGAGAAAGTGATGGGCTTTTACCGTTTCTATGACCAGTTGACGGGGGCATGATGCAGGAAAATCTATCTGCGCTGGTGATACACGATATCAAGAATTCCCTGGCCCTGCTGGAGGCCGACCTGGAGCAACTCAACCATCGTGCCGATGCGCCCGAAGAAGCGCGCAAGGCCTACCAGCGCTGCATCGAACTGAAGAATCGCCTGATCAGTTTCCTTACGCTTTACAAACACGAGCATGCCGGATTGAAACCCAACATCGGCGAAGTCGATCTGGCTGAATTCCTGGAAGACATGATCGCCGGCAGCCAATCAGTGATGATGGGCAGCAGACATGGCCATGCCATAGCGATTAGTGTCGATGATGCCAGGATAAGGATCGCGCCCGGGGTCAGGCACAAGGGAGTCGCCTCGTTCGACGAATACCTGGTCGACCTGGCACTTGAGTCGGCGCTGAACAATGCCGTGCGTTATGCCGCAAACAAAGTGGGCATCTGGTTCGAACAGGATGCAGAACGGCTGACTTTCTTCGTGCTCGACGATGGCCCGGGGCTGAATGCCACCGAAAGCACCCAATCCGGGGTTGCTTCCGGAAAGTCCGCTTCGACCGGCCTGGGGCTTTCCTTGTGCAATGCAGTCATCGAAGCACACGGCGGCGGGAGCGCCATTCTCGCCAATGCTCCGGGCGGCGGTGCGTTGTTCACGATGACATTCGACATCGCCGGATAAACGCATCCGCTCGCACGGAACATCCGGGGAAACGCAGATCAAATTCCCTCGCCCTCCGGGAGAGGGTTAGGGTGAGGGATAATCAGCCTTGCATCAGAGGCGTATGTACATCGAGACGCCCAGCCCCAGCGACAACAGGCTCAGCGTAACGCCCGATACAGTGGGATGTGCCAGCACCCATTTATCGATTTCGAGATAGCTCTCGTGCAGGGGGCGGGTCTGCTTGCGCAGGCTGTACCACTTGTCGGTATAGCTCTCTATGTTCGACAGCACATGCGGGAAGAATAACAGCAGCACGCCAACGATGACGCAGAGCACATTCCCGATCAGCAGAAATGAATGGGTGTAGCCCGCCAATATCTCGGCAGTTTCTCCGGAGAACGATCCCGAATACATGGGCTGAAACACGATGGCGTCTATCTCTTTGAGCAGCATGATGGAAGTGATGGCACCGAGTACGATGCCAACACCAAGTATGCGCGGATGTTTGAGCAGGACCGGTTCAACGAAGTGCGGCTCGGTCAAGGGCATGGTCAGCGGCTTGATCATGCGGCGGGTGGAATAGCTCTTGTTCATGAAGTTGAAGAAACGCAGCATCGCGGCATTCCGCGTCGCCAAGCCTACGCCAACGATAAAAGAAAAGATGCTGGCGAGTATGAAGAATACAAAGATACCTGAGACAAAGACGGGATATGAAACTTGGCCGATGAGATGGTTCATGATTTGCCCCCTGAGCAGATAGTGCAACTTGTTACAGATACAGGATAACCCAACTTTGCTTCTGTTAAAGATTTCTTGACGTAATTTTATCACTACTGAAATTCTGACCATATAAGCAGCACTACAGATGTTGCTTGTGCACGCTGTTTTGAGCCATACGGATTTAATCAAGTAAAACAATCGCGTAGTAATTACCTCAAGCAATTCTCCTGTAAAGATCATTTCCGCTTCATCCCGAATACGGTTACTACGATTACTCATAATCGACTGATTTTTTTGTCGACCCAATGTTAAGTAACTGTTAACCCTGCTATTGATAGTGTTGGCATGCTCCTTGTTAGAGAGAAGAGCAATGAACGTTTCTGATTTCATGTGACGCATCGAAAACAAGGGGTTGAGGTTATGAACGAGAACAGCTTTGAAAACGACGAAAGCATGCTGGCACTGGAAAAACGCCTGGGCATCTCGCGGCGCAGTTTCCTGCAAATGTGCGCTGCCATGGCCGCAACCATGGGCTTGCCCAAAGGCGCGGAGGCTGCGATGGCCAAGGCAGTTGCCACCAAAAAGCGCCCCTCGGTGATCTGGCTGCACTTCCAGGAATGTACCGGCTGCACCGAATCCTTATTGCGTGCCGAACATCCCACGCTGGAAAAACTGATCCTCGACATCATCTCCCTCGACTATCACGAAACGCTGTTTGCAGCAGCCGGCCACCAGGCCGAAGCAGCGCGCAGGTCAGCGATGAAGGCGAACAAGGGCAAATACATACTGGTCGTGGAAGGTGCGATCCCGACACGGGACAACGGCATCTACTGCAAGATAGGCGGACAAACTGCAATTGAAATGTTGAAGGAATGTGCCGCCGATGCGGCAGCAGTCATCGCCATCGGCAGTTGTGCTTCCTGGGGCGGCATGCCCTCCACACCGCCCAACCCCACTGGCGCCATGAGCGCAGGCGAGGTTCTCGGCAAAGTGATCCCCAACATTCCCGGCTGTCCTCCCAATCCCTACAACTTCCTTTCCACCGTCGTGCACTTCCTGACCTTCGGCAAGCTGCCCGAAGTGGACGATTTCGGCCGTCCCAAGTTCGCCTACTCGCGCCTCATCCATGAGAACTGCGAACGCCGCGCGCACTTCGATGCAGGCCGCTTTGCGCTGGAGTTCGGCGACGAGGGGCACAAGAAAGGCTACTGCCTGTACAAGCTGGGCTGCAAAGGGCCGGAGACGCATGCGAACTGCCCGGCGATCCTGTTCGGCGACGTGGGCAATGCCAGCTGGCCTGTCGGCACGGGTCACCCGTGCATCGGTTGCACCGAGAAGGGTATCGCTTTCGCCAAACCTATCCATGCGCTGGCCGAACTGAAATCGGTGCGCCCGCCTGCAGGCTTCCCGGGCATCATCGAAGATCAGGGCAAGGGCGCAAGCACCGGCGCGCTGATCCTGGCTGCGGCAGTCGCCGGAGCGGCTGCGGGCGCAGGCGCGATGATGGCGAAGAACCTGGGCAAGAACGTCAAGCTCGACGAGGGCGACGCGCACAAGAAGCAAGAGGAAAGGAACCCATCATGAGCATCAGCCGGCGCGATTTCCTTAAAGGAGCGCTGGCCGGGGGCTCCTTGCTTGCAGCGGGTGCGCCAGCCGAGGCGCGCGAAAACAAGGTCATGCCGGGCGAGGCACTGGGGCTTCTGTACGACAGCACGCTGTGCATCGGCTGCAAGGCTTGCGTCTCCGCCTGCAAGGAAGTCAACGACATGCCGCCGGAGTTCTCCACGGAAGATCATCTGTGGGATACCCCGCTCGACATTTCCGGCAAGACGCTCAATGTGATCAAGGTCTACCAGAACGGTACCGCAGAGAACAAGGACAGCGAGAAAGACGGCTTCGCGTTCATGAAGGTGTCGTGCCTGCACTGCGCCGACCCGTCCTGCGTGTCCGCATGCCCGGTATCGGCGATGACCAAGGACCCGGTCACCGGCATCGTCGGCTACGACAAGGATGTGTGCATCGGCTGCCGCTATTGCGTGGCTGCATGCCCGTTTGGCGTGCCACGCTTCCAGTACGACAAGGCGATTCCACAGATCAGCAAATGCCAGTTGTGCCGCCAGCGCATTCCCGAAGGCAAGTATGCCGCCTGCGCGCAAGTGTGCCCGACCGGCGCGACGCTATACGGCAAGGTCAAGGATCTGCATGCCGAAGCGCAACGCCGGGTAGCGATGAAGCCCGGCGAATATGCAACCTTCCCGCGCGGCAACATCAACACGCACGACCAGTCGCCGCACACGGCCAAGGCGGCGAAATATATCCCGCATATCTACGGCGAGAAGGAAGTCGGCGGTACCCAGATGCTGAAGCTGGCTGCCGTGCCTTTCGACAAGCTGGGCATGCCGACGCTGCCCGACCAGTCGTTCGCATCCAAGTCCGAAACCCTGCAGCACACGCTCTACGGAGGATTGATCGCGCCGCTGGCTTTCCTCGGTGTGCTGTCCTTCGTCGCCAAGCGCAACGTCAAAAATGACGATGACGCCGACGAAAAGAAATAAGGAGATATCGATGTCCGCATCCCACAAACATCCCGCTCCTGCCCCGCTCGGCGGTTCGTTCGTCACGACGACCACAAAGATATTGGCGGCGCTGGTGGCGATCGCCGCAGTGATCCTGGCGTTTCGTTTTATCTTCGGCCTCGGCGCGGTAACCAACATCAACGACGGCTACCCCTGGGGCATTTGGGTGGTGTACGACGTGGTGATCGGCTCCGCGTTTGCCTGCGGCGGCTATTCGGTAGCCCTGCTGGTCTACATCTTCAACAAGGGCGAGTACCACCCGATGGTGCGCCCCGCTCTGCTGGCCAGCCTGTTCGGCTACACGCTGGCCGGTGCCGGCGTGATGCTGGACCTCGGCCGCTACTGGAACTTCTGGCACATCTTCTGGCCCGGCTATGCGCAGGTCAACTCGGTGATGTTCGAGGTGGCCGTGTGCATTACGGCCTATATCGTCGTGATGTGGATCGAGTTCTCGCCCGCCTTCCTCGAAAAATTCGGCATGAAGAACGTCAAGCGCAAACTGAACAAGTTCCTGTTCCTCATCATCGCGCTCGGCGTTCTGCTTCCGTCCATGCACCAGTCGTCGCTGGGTTCGCTGCTGGTGGTGTTCGGCTACCAGATACACCCGCTGTGGCAGACGATGCTGCTGCCGCTGCTGTTTCTGATGACGGCACTGGCCATCGGATTTGCGGTCGTCATCTTTGAAGCATGCCTCTCCTCTTCCGGCTTCAAGCGTCCGCTGGAAATGCAATTGCTGGGCAAGTTGTCCAAAGTGATGCTGTGGATGCTGACGGCTTACCTGATCGTGCGCTTTGTCGACCTGATCGTGCGCGGCGCGGTCGGCAGCATGTTCGAGTTGCGCATCGAGGCCCTGATGTTCTGGATAGAGAACGCGCTGTTCATCGCGCCGCTGGTGATACTGGCGAATCCCAAGTCGCGCAGGAACCCGTCAAAACTGTTCATTGCTGCCGTATGCCTGATGCTGGCCGGCTTCCTGCTGCGCATCAATTCCTTCCTGGTCGGTTACGAGACCGGGCCGGGCTGGCATTACTTCCCGTCGGTGCCGGAGATCATGGTTTCCATCGGCATGATCGCGCTGGAGATACTGGGTTACATCGCGCTGGTGCGTTACCTGCCGATCCTGCCCGGAACAACCGAATCCGCAATTGCAGGCAACAAGTAGTCAGAACAATCAGGAGAATTTAAATGGGCAAAAGAATTACGATCGATCCTATCACCCGCATCGAAGGCCACCTGCGCGTCGATTGCGAAGTGAACAACGGCAGAGTCTCCAAGGCATGGGCATCGGGCCAGATGTGGCGCGGTGTCGAGACGATACTTCTGGGTCACGATGCCCGCGACGCCTGGGCGATCACCCAGCGCATCTGCGGCGTGTGCACCACGGTGCATGCGATCACTTCGGTACGCGCGGTAGAGAACGCGCTGCAGATGGAAGTGCCGCTCAACGCACAGTACATCCGCAACATGATCATCACCGCCCATGCCATCCACGACCATATCGTGCACTTCTATCACCTGTCTGCGCTGGACTGGGTGGACGTGGTTTCCGCGCTCAAGGCTGACCCGGCGAAGACCACAGCGCTCGCCGGAAGCCTGTCCAGTTGGAACGGCAACAGTCACCAGGAATTCACCAAGGTGAAGGAACGCCTGAGCGGTTTCGTCGGCACCGGCCAGCTCGGCATCTTCACCAACGGTTACTGGGGCCATCCGGCGATGAAGCTGTCGCCCGAAGTGAACCTGCTGGCCGTCACGCATTACCTGCAGGCGCTGGAGATCCAGCGCTACGCCACCAAGATCGTGAGCATCCTCGGTTCCAAATCGCCGCATATCCAGAACATGGCCGTGGGCGGCGTTTCCAACCCGATCGCGCTGGATTCGCAGTCGGTGCTGACCATCGAACGCCTGCTTGCAGTCAAGGAGTGGATAGACAAGCTGGGCGACTTCGTGAAGAACGTCTACCTGGTGGATGTCGCCGCGATCGGCGCGTTCTATGCCGACTGGACCAAGATCGGCGCCGGCGTGACGGATTACCTGTGCGTGCCGGACCTGCCGCTCGACACCAAGGGCACCACGTTCGCCCTGCCCGGCGGCTACATCAAGGGTGGCGATCTGGGCAGCATCAAGCCGATCAAGTCGTTCAATGACGCTTACTTCCGCGACGGCGTACAGGAAAGCGTCAAGCATTCCTGGTACAAGGGTGGCAAGGGCGCGCTGCACCCGTACAAGGGCGAGACCGAGCCGAACTACACCGACTTCCAGGACGACGGCAAATACTCATGGGTCAAATCGCCCACCTTCTACGGCAATCCCGCGCAGGTCGGCCCGCTATCGCGCGTGCTGGCGATGGCGGCACAGAATCACGCTCCAACACTGAAGTACCTGAACGGCGTGCTGGACACTGCCGGTGCGCTGGCCAAGACCAAGATACCGCTGGCCGCGGTGCACTCCACCATCGGCCGCCACGCAGCACGTGCCGTCTCCTGCGCAGTGCAGGTGGACGAACTGGCGAACCAGTGGAATCTGCTGGTGGAAAACATCGGCAAGGGCGATACCGCCACCTTCAACAAGCCCGTATTCCCCAAGGGCGAGGCCAAGGGCGTCGGCTTCCATGAGGCCCCGCGCGGCGTGCTGTCGCACTGGGTGGTGCTCGAGGACGGCAAGATCACCAACTACCAGTGCGTGGTGCCGACCACATGGAACGCCGCGCCGCGCAATGAAGGCGACGTGCCCGGCCCGTATGAGGCGTCGCTGCTGAATACGCCGGTGGCCGATGCGGAGCGTCCGCTCGAAGTGTTGCGCACCGTGCACTCGTTCGACCCTTGCCTTGCTTGCGCCGTGCATGTGCTGGATGCCGAAGGCAAACCGGTGGTGCAGGTGAAGGCGCTGTGATGCGCATCATCGTGCTCGGCGTCGGCAACACCCTGCTCTCCGATGAAGGCATCGGCGTCAGGGCGATCGAAAAATTGCAGCTCGACTACAACCTGCCGCCCGAGGTCGTCGTCATCGACGGCGGCACCACGGGTATGGAAATGCTGGAAGACCTGTCGAACGCCGACCACATCATCATCATCGACGCGGTACGCGGCGGCAAGGCACCGGCTTCCATCATCCGGCTGGCCGACGAGCAGGTGCCGGTGTTCTTCAAGACCAAGCTGTCGCCGCACCAGATCGGGCTGTCGGATGTGCTGGCCACGCTGGCATTCATCGGCGAGCAGCCCGGCGGCGTCACCGTGATCGGCGTCGAGCCCGTATCGCTGGAAACCTCCATGTCTCTCTCGCCGCAAGTGGAAGCGCGGCTGCCGGAGCTGATGGATCTGGTCGTCACGGAATTGCGCGAGCTGGGTGTGGCAGTCAAAAACAATATGCGGAAGGCGGCATAACCATGTGCATGGCGATCCCCTCCCGCGTCGTGGCCCTCTCGGGCGAAATGGCCACCGTGGAATGCTTCGGCGAACAGCGCGACGTCAGCCTGATGTTGATGGATGGTCCATTGGCGTTGGGTGACTACGTGCTGGTGCAGGCCGGCGGCTTTGCTTACGAACGCGTCACTCCCACCAGGGCGCAGGAAACACTGGATATTTTAAGCGCAGTAATCGGGCAGCCTGCAGCAGCATAAGTTTTTACCTTCCCCTTGGGGCCGACCTTATGGTCGGCTTTTTTTGTCTTATTTTCAGCAACAAAGACCACTTTTACGATCTCGCCCAAGGTTGAAAACGCCTCATTAGCCGGCAAACTTGTCGACATAATCAAAATTACTTGCACTATTTTTAGCTCATAGTGCTAGTATTCATTCAGATTGTCGACAATCGGAGATTTTCGATGTTACTCAAAGTACCAGAACAAGGCACCCTTGCAGACGTTGCAGCCCACCGGCTGGCACACAGCATTGTCACAGGCGAGCTGGCCCAAGGGCAGAAGTTGAACGAGGCAGAGCTGGCCGAAAGCTTCGGCATGGGGCGCGGCCCGTTGCGCGAGGCCCTGCGCCACCTGGAAGGCATGCGGCTGGTCAAGCGTATCCCCAACGTCGGCGCACGCGTGGTGGTGCTGGACCGCAAAACACTCTCCGACCTCTACGCAGTGCGCGAAGCACTGGAAGGCATGGCCTGCCGCATTGCCGCAGTGCAAATGACCGACGACGAGATCGCCCAATTGAGCGCCCTGCTAGACAGCCATGAAGAACAGATCAAGCAGGATGGCGGCAAGGTCTACTCGCAAAGCGAGGGCGACCTCGACTTTCACTACCAGATCGTGCGCGGCAGCCGCAACGAGATGCTGATGCACCTGCTCGGCAGCGAGCAATACCAATTGCTGCGCATGTGCCGTTACCGCACCAGCCGCAATGCCCAACGTACACGCCCCGCGCTGCTGCAGCACCGCCAGATCGTCGATGCACTGGCACACCGCGATGGCGAACTGGCCGAGTTACTAATGCGTCGCCATATCCAGGGCGCATGGCGCAGCATCAGTGAAATGATAGATAAAGAGGAGGAGGCAGCATGAGCAGTAAGCAGGGGCCCCGCACAGCGGGGATGCGAACGTCCGCGAATACTGCCGGACTCCGAAACACAGGCCACAAAAATCCACTACCCAACAATGAGGAGTCAGCATGAAGCAAGTCACCCTAACACCCGGGCAGAAGTTGCGCCGCGCAGTCGAAGAGAACCATCCCCTGCAAGTCGTCGGTGCCGTTACCGCCTATTGCGCCATCCTGGCGCAGAAGACCGGACACAAGGCGCTGTACCTTTCCGGCGGCGGTGTTGCAGCTTCCTCGCTCGGCATTCCTGATCTGGGCATCACCACACTGCATGACGTGTGCGAAGACACGCGCCGTATCACCGCCGCGAGCGATCTGCCGCTGCTGGTGGACATCGATACCGGCTGGGGGGGTGCCTTCAACATCGCCCGTGCAACACGCGAAATCGCGCAGGCCGGCGCTGCCGGTTTCCACATCGAAGACCAGGTAATGCAGAAGCGTTGCGGCCACCGTCCCAACAAGGCCATCGTGCCGCTGAGCGAGATGGTGGACCGGATCAAGGCTGCCGTGGACGCACGCACCGATGAGAGCTTCGTCATCATGGCGCGCACCGACGCGCTGGCCGTCGAGGGTATGCAGTCTGCCATTGATCGCGCGCAAGCCTGCGCCGAAGCCGGCGCCGATATGATCTTCCCGGAAGCGATGACCAAGCTGGAGCAATACACGGAATTCACCAAGGCCGTACATGTACCGGTGCTGGCGAACATCACCGAATTCGGCGCGACGCCGCTGTTTACTACAGAAGAACTTTCGGGCGTTGGCGTCAAGCTGGTGCTGTATCCGCTCTCGGCCTATCGCGCCATGAGCAAGGCGGCACTGAACGTGTATCAGCACATCCTCAAGGATGGCACGCAACAGAACGTCCTGGGCGAAATGCAGCCGCGCATGGAGCTCTACGATTATCTCGGCTATCACGCATACGAGCAGCAGCTCGACCGCCTGTTCGCCGAAAAAGGCAGCGATTAATACATTTTAACTTCGAGGAGAAAAGCATGGCAGAAGCAAGCGTTTTACCCAAGCCCAAGAAATCCGTTGCCCTTTCCGGCACGGTTGCCGGCAACACGGCGGTTTGTACCGTTGGCCGTACCGGCAACGATCTGCACTATCGCGGCTATGACATTCTGGATTTCGCGGAAACTGCAGAATTCGAAGAGATAGCGTATCTGCTGATCCACGAAGCGCTACCCAACGCTGCACAATTGGCGGCCTACAAGAAAAAACTCAAATCGCTGCGCGGCCTGCCGCCGGCAGTGAAGCAGGCACTGGAAGCGATCCCCGTGAACGCACACCCGATGGACGTGATGCGCACCGGCTGCTCCGTTTTCGGCACCGTTGAACAGGAGCCGGAAGCGCATGACCCGAAAGTTGCACGTGATCTGCTCGACCGCATGCTGGCCAGCTTCGGCTCCATGCTGGTGTACTGGTTCCACTTCGCCAACAGCGGCAAGCGTATCGACGTGGAAACGGACGATGACTCCATCGGCGGCCACTTCCTGCATCTGTTGCACGGCAAGAAACCCAAGGATTCCTGGGTTCGCGCCATGCACACCTCCCTGATCCTGTACGCGGAGCATGAGTTCAACGCTTCCACCTTCACTGCGCGCGTCATCGCGGGCACCAACTCCGATCTTTACTCCTGCATCACGGGTGCGATCGGCGCATTGCGCGGCCCCAAGCACGGTGGCGCCAACGAGGAAGCGTTCCGCATCCAGAACCGCTACAAGAACGCGGATGAGGCCGAGGCCGACATCCGCGCACGTGTCGAGCGCAAGGAGATCGTCATCGGTTTCGGTCACCCGGTCTACACCATTTCCGATCCGCGCAATGAAGTGATCAAGCGCGTAGCGAAACAGTTGTCCGAAGAGAAAGGCGACATGCGCCTGTTCGACATCGCATCGCGCCTGGAAAGCGTGATGTGGGAAACCAAGAAAATGTTCCCCAACCTGGACTGGTTCTCTGCCGTGTCGTACGCCATGATGGGTGTGCCCACCAACATGTTCACGCCGTTGTTCGTCATCTCGCGCACCACCGGCTGGGGCGCACACGTGATCGAGCAACGTGCCGACGGCAAGATCATCCGCCCGAGCGCGAACTACATCGGTCCGGACAACATGCCTTGGGTACCGCTGGCAAAGCGTTAACAATAAAAGACAGGGCGACTTGACCAGTCGCCCTTTCCAGCACCCGCATCAAGCTCGTACACGTTCTCACAGAAGGACACTATGAATACCCAATACCGTAAGCCTTTGGCCGGAACCAAGCTGGACTACTTCGACACCCGGGCGGCAGTCGAAGCCATCCAGCCCGGCGCTTATGCCAAGCTGCCCTACACTTCCAAAGTGCTGGCAGAACAACTGGTGCGCCGCTGCGAACCGGAAGCATTGACCGATGCGCTGAAACAACTGATCGAACGCAAACGCGACCTGGATTTCCCGTGGTATCCCGCCCGCGTCGTTTGCCACGACATCCTCGGCCAGACCGCCTTGGTAGACCTCGCCGGTTTGCGTGACGCGATCGCCGAGCAGGGTGGCGACCCTGCATTGGTCAACCCGGTGGTACCGACCCAGCTGATCGTCGACCACTCGCTGGCCGTGGAAGCTGCCGGTTTCGACAAGGATGCATTCCGCAAGAACCGCGAGATCGAAGACCGTCGCAACGAAGACCGCTTCCACTTCATCGAGTGGACCAAGACTGCGTTCAAGAACGTTGACGTGATCCCAGCCGGTAACGGCATCATGCACCAGATCAATCTGGAAAAGATGTCGCCGGTGATACAGGCGCGTGACGGCGTTGCCTTCCCCGATACCTGCGTGGGGACCGACTCCCACACCCCGCACGTCGACTCACTGGGCGTGATCGCCATCGGCGTCGGCGGTCTGGAAGCCGAAACCGTCATGCTGGGCCTCCCTTCCATGATGCGCCTGCCTGATATCGTTGGCGTCAAACTGGTTGGCAAGCGTCAGCCCGGCATCACGGCCACCGACATCGTGCTGGCGCTGACCGAGTTTTTGCGCCGGGAAAAGGTGGTCGGCGCCTGGGTCGAATTCTTCGGGGCAGGCGCGGACAGCCTCACCATCGGCGACCGCGCGACCATCTCCAATATGTGCCCGGAATACGGCGCGACGGCGGCGATGTTCTACATCGACGCGCAAACCATCACCTACCTGAAACTGACCGGCCGCGAACCCGAGCAGGTTGCCCTCGTGGAGAACTACGCCAGGACCACCGGCCTGTGGGCGGATCAGATGGTTGCCGCCGATTACGAGCGCGTGCTGGAATTTGATCTGTCCAGCGTGGTGCGCAACATGGCCGGCCCATCCAATCCGCACCGCCGTCTGCCGACGTCCGCACTCCACGAGCGCGGCATTGCGGACGAAGCAAAACTTGCGGCAGGCAAGACCGAAGAGGCGCAAGGTCTGATGCCGGATGGTGCCGTCATCATCGCCGCCATCACTTCCTGCACCAACACCTCCAACCCGCGCAACGTGGTTGCAGCTGCTTTGCTGGCGAAGAAAGCCAACGCGCTCGGGCTGGTTCGCAAGCCCTGGGTCAAGACTTCTTTTGCGCCCGGCTCCAAAGTCGCCGAGTTGTACCTGAAGGAAGCGGGCCTGCTAACTGAACTGGAGAAGCTGGGTTTCGGTATCGTCGGATTCGCCTGCACCACCTGCAACGGCATGTCCGGCGCACTCGACCCGAAGATCCAGCAGGAGATCATAGACCGCGACCTGTACGCCACCGCCGTGCTGTCCGGCAACCGCAACTTCGACGGTCGTATCCACCCGTATGCGAAGCAAGCCTTTCTGGCTTCGCCGCCGCTGGTGGTCGCTTACGCGATCGCGGGTACTGTCCGCTTCGACATCGAGCAGGATGCGCTGGGCACCGACAAATCCGGCAAGCCGGTCACGCTGAAAGACGTCTGGCCTTCCGACGAGGAGATCGACGCCGTCGTTGCTGCTTGCGTGAAGCCGGAACAGTTCAAGCAGATCTATCTCCCGATGTTCGATCTTGGAGTGATTGAAGCGGCGAAGAGCCCGTTGTACGACTGGCGTCCGCAGTCCACCTACATCCGTCGTCCGCCGTATTGGGAAGGCGCGCTGGCCGGCGAACGCACCATGAAAGGGATGCGTCCGCTTGCAGTACTGCCGGACAACATCACCACTGACCACCTGTCACCTTCGAACGCGATTATGGCCGACTCTGCTGCCGGTGAATATCTGGCGAAGATGGGCCTGCCGGAAGAGGACTTCAACTCCTATGCGACACACCGTGGTGACCACCTGACCGCGCAACGCGCCACCTTTGCCAACCCTCAACTGATCAACGAAATGGCAGTGGTTGACGGTAAAGTGAAGCAAGGTTCCCTCGCCCGTGTGGAGCCGGACGGAAAGGTGATGCGTATGTGGGAAGCCATCGAGACCTACATGGGTCGCAAGCAGAACCTGATCATCGTGGCGGGTGCCGACTACGGCCAGGGCTCTTCGCGCGACTGGGCGGCCAAAGGCGTGCGGCTGGCCGGTGTGGAAGCCATCGTTGCCGAAGGTTTCGAGCGTATCCACCGTACCAATCTGGTCGGCATGGGCGTGCTGCCGCTGGAGTTCAAGGCGGGCGATACCCGCAAGACCTACGCCATCGACGGTACCGAGATCTATGACGTGGAAGGCGACATCGCTCCGCGCGCGAACCTGACTGTGATCATGCACCGCAAGAATGGCGAAACGGTGCGCATTCCTGTCACCTGCCGTCTGGATACCGCCGCTGAAGTACGTGTCTACAATGCGGGCGGTGTACTGCAACGCTTTGCGCAGGACTTCCTCGAAGGAGCAGCATAAATGGAGAGCAAACTATGCCTTACGTGAACATCAAAATTACCAATGAAGGTGTGACCAAAGAACAAAAGCAACGGTTGATTCAAGGGGCGACGCAACTACTGGTTGATGTACTGGGCAAAAACCCAGCCACCACTGTGGTGGTGATTGATGAAGTCAATACTGACAACTGGGGCATCGGTTTTGAACAAGTCACCGAGTTGCGCAAGCGCTCTGCATAAAGTGAGGTAAATTGTGTCTCAAGTTCCGCAAATCAAAATCCCCGCCACCTATATGCGTGGCGGCACCTCCAAGGGTGTGTTCTTCCGGCTGGAAGACCTGCCGAAAGCGGCACAGGTACCGGGCAAGGCGCGCGACAAACTGTTCCAGCGCGTGATCGGCAGTCCCGACCCCTACGCCGCGCAGATCGACGGCATGGGAGGCGCGACCTCCAGTACCAGCAAGTGCGTGATCCTGTCGAAAAGCTCACGCCCCGGCCATGACGTGGATTACCTCTACGGCCAGATCTCCATCGATAAAGACTTCGTCGACTGGAGCGGCAACTGCGGCAACCTGTCCACAGGTGCGGGGGCTTTCGCGATCCATGCCGGATATATCGATGCTGCACGTCTTGCGCAGGATGGTGCCTGCACCGTGCGCATCTGGCAGGCCAACATCAGCAAGACCATCATCGCCCATGTGCCGGTCAGCAACGGTCAGGTGCAGGAGACCGGCGATTTCGAGCTGGATGGCGTGACCTTCCCGGCCGCGGAGATCGTGCTGGAGTTCATGGATCCCTCCGATGACAGTGAAGAAGGCGGCAGCCTGTTCCCGACCGGCAATCTGGTCGACGATCTGGAAGTGCCTGGTGTCGGCACCTTCAAGGCCACCATGATCACCGCCGGCATCCCGACCGTGTTCGTGAATGCGGCGGACATTGGTTACACGGGTACCGAATTGCGAGAAGCCATCAATACCGACCCGGCCGCGCTGGCACGTTTCGAGAAGATCCGCGTGGCGGGCGCATTGCGCATGGGTTTGATCAAAACCCCGGAAGAAGCCGCAACCCGCCAACATACCCCGAAGGTCGCTTTTGTTGCGCCACCTGCCGACTATGTGGCCTCCAGCGGCAAGAAGATCAGCGCTGCCGAAGTCGATCTGCTGGTGCGCGCCCTGTCGATGGGAAAACTGCACCATGCCATGATGGGCACGGCAGCAGTGGCGATCGGCACAGCAGCAGCGATCCCCGGCACGCTAGTGAATCTGGCCGCGGGCGGTGGTGAACGCGATGTGGTGAAGTTCGGGCATCCCTCCGGCACATTGAGAGTCGGTGCAGCTGCCAGCAAGAACGGTGGCGACTGGAAAGTCGAGAAAGTCACCATGAGCCGCAGCGCACGCGTGCTGATGGAAGGCTGGGTACGTATTCCAGGCGACAGTTTTTGAGAATCGTTTTAACCAAAAAACTTTGTTTGCCCGCGTGGGCTGCACTATCAGGGAGGAGTCAAGATGAGTTACCAAGCCGAATACCAACGTTCGATGAACGATCCGGAGGGCTTCTGGCGCAAACAGGCCGAAGACCTGGATTGGTTCAAGTTCCCGCAGCAGATCCTGACGCGCGATGAAGAAGGCGTCGGCTACTGGTTCGCTGACGGGGAAATGAACACCGCCTACATGGCGCTGGACCATCACGTGAAGAGCGGGCGCGGCGATCAGCTGGCGCTCATATTCGACTCTCCCGTCACCAATACCAAGGCGAAGTACACCTACGCCGAACTGACCGATGCGGTGGCGCGCACCGCCGGGATGCTGGCCGACCTGGGTGTGGTGAAAGGCGACCGCGTCATCATCTACATGCCGATGATCCCCGAAGCGGTCATCAGCATGCTGGCAGTAGCCCGTCTGGGTGCAATCCACTCCGTCGTGTTCGGCGGCTTTGCGCCGCCCGAACTCGCATTGCGCATCGACGATGCCAAACCGAAAGTCATCCTCACCGCCTCCTGCGGCATCGAGGTCAAACGCATCATCGAATACAAACCGCTAATCGACAAAGCGTTCGAATTGGCGAAGCACAAGCCGGAATGCTGCGTCATCTTCCAACGTCCGCAGGCGGTCGCAGCCCTGACACCCGGGCGCGACCACGAGTGGACGTCGTTGCTGGCCAAAGCAAAACCGGTCGGCTGCACACCGGTCAAAGGCAGCGATCCGCTGTATATCCTCTATACCTCAGGCACCACAGGCAAACCCAAGGGGGTGGTGCGCGAGAACGGCGGACACGCCGTGGCGCTGAAATACAGCATGAGCGCGATCTACGACATGAAACCGGGCGAAGTGTTCTGGGCCTCGTCCGACGTGGGCTGGGTGGTAGGACACTCCTATATCGTTTACGCCCCACTGCTGCATGGCTGCACCACGGTCGTGTACGAAGGCAAGCCGATCATGACGCCGGATGCCGGTGCGCTCTGGCGCGTCTGCGCCGAATACGGCGTGAAAGCATTGTTCACGGCACCGACCGCATTCCGCGCCGTGAAGAAGGAAGACCCGCAAGCGCTGCTCATGAAGCCGTACGACCTGAGCAAGTTGCTGACCATTTTCTCTGCCGGCGAACGCCTCGATCCCCCGACCGAAGCCTGGCTCACCGAAGTCAGCGGCAAGCCGGTCATCGATCACTGGTGGCAGACCGAGACCGGCTGGGCGATCACGGCCAACCTGCGCGGCGTAGAGCCGATGCCGGTCAAGTCCGGTTCGTCCACCATGCCTGTACCCGGCTTCAACGTGCAAATTCTGGACGAGAGCGGACACCAGGTCGCACGCGGCACGCAGGGTTACATCGCCATCAAGCTGCCCTTGCCGCCGTCCTGCCTGAACAAGGTCTGGGGTGACGACAAGAAATTCGGCGAAGGCTACCTCAGCATGTTCCCAGGCTATTACGCCACCGGCGACGGCGGCTATATTGACGCGGACGGTTATGTGTTCGTGATGGGACGCGTGGACGATGTGATCAACGTGGCCGGCCACCGCCTGTCCACCGGCGAGATCGAGGAAGTGATCGCTACCCATCCGGCGGTGGCGGAATGTGCCGTCATCGCGCGCGACGACGATCTCAAGGGACAAGTGCCGATGGGACTGGTCGTGCTCAAGTCGGGTGCGACGATCGATGAGATCGTGCTGCAAAAAGAGCTGGTGACCCGCGTGCGCGAAGCCATCGGCGCGATCACTTGCTACAAGGACACGGTAATCCTCGCACGCCTGCCCAAGACCCGCTCCGGCAAGACGCTGCGCAAGACACTGTGCAACATCATCAACGGCAAGGCGTATACGGTGCCGTCGACCATCGACGATTCGGGCGTGATACCCGAGATTATCGAGACACTGCGCAGCAAGCAGTTCGTCGCGTAAGCCGGCCGTTTCTCGGTCAGGCGATTTCGTCGCCGACCTGGGCCAGGGCGTACCACGCATTCAATTCTGCGGCGGTGCGCCCCTTGCTCCAGGCAGCAACATCCGCATCGGAGATGGGTGCATAAGGCCCGTGCTTCACCTCGAAGATCACCGCCCCCGTATCGCGCGACAGCACGGCATGCCAGGCACCCGCGGGTATCTCCACCACGCCGGTATCTTCGCCCAGCTCCGCGCGTTCGGTGACCCTGCCCGCTTCGTTGAACACCAGAACGGTGAAGCGCCCGCGCAAGGCAGTCAGCACTTCCCAGGTGTGCGGGTGGCGATGCGGCAGGATCAGCGTGTCCGGCTCCATGGCGATGGCGAGGCGCTGGATGGGATCGCTCAACTCCCGGTGCAGGTTGGAGTTGGCACGCAGACGCGGTGACTGCCGGGCTTCCTGGCTCAGCCTGGTCAGGTCGGCAAAAGTGAGTTTCTTCAAAATAGTCCTCCTGATAAAGGTGAATTCTCTCACGCTTTTATCGGCAGGCTACAACAGATAGAATCCCACCCCATGCGCTCTTTCCCGAATCATCTTCATCTCATTTGCGCCGCCGCATTTTGCCTGTACACGTCGATTGCGCCTGCTGCTGAAGTCGCTCCAAAGGAAGACCTCTCGGGTAAAGCCGCGGCCGAGGCGGTAAGCAAGTCTGAACTGGTACTGGAAGCTTCCGCAAAATATACTGACATCGACTACAACGTTCCCCTCACCGACAAGCCCATCCCCGTCATCACCTCGGACAACGAGTCGGAGATCTACAGCAAGCTTATTCAAGGTTCGCTCATACCGCGCTACATGGTGCTGGAGGCAAGTGTGTATCCGCTGGCTTCACTGGGTACGGCTGTCAAATCACACTCGCCGTCACTCTACCGGCAAGCCGAGATCGGCAATACCGGCATCAACTTGCTGGAATCTGCCACACCGGACTTTCAGGAACCCTGGGCGGTATCCGCCTTCTTCGGTAACGTGGCAAAACTGAATCGCCCGAAGGAACAGCGCGAGGGGAACAACTATGGCTACACCGGCTATCTGTTCAGCGCAGGCAACAAGCACATCAAGGACAACGTCCTCATCCCGGACGATTGGTATGAGGTCGAGTGGAAGATCAAGGGCCAGCTCGATTATCCGGACGAAAAACTGTCCTGGAGTTTCCGCGTAGGTGCACGTTACAACACCAACAAGGCCGTCAACGACGTAACTTATGTCAGCCTGCACCGGAGCAATCTAGACCTGCGTTATTCCTTCCTCGAATGGATGGAGAACGCCAATTACGATATGCGCATGTACTTCCTGCAAACCGGCGGGGAAATGGTTCGCCTTGAACTGATTGCGGGAAAAAAGGTCCCGATGCCCCAGTGGGGCTACGCGCCGACGCTGGACATCGGTTTTGTCTGGACCAGCCCGGACGAATATTCCGGCCCGCTCCGGAACTTGCGCACCAATGTGACGACACTGGTGTTCCGGCCTTCCATCGAGTTTTAACGCTGAAAATCAAATTTGCCGGGATGCCGACTCACTTCAGGCATGATTACGGGGAACTCTATGACGGATAGTCGTTTTGACTATTCGAGTCCACGCCGGAGAACTGTACATAACCGTCACCATTCAGGGATAAACTGAACACGGGCCAAAATACACGGCCCTTATCGATTCGGGACTTACATGCGAAACCGAGGGAGTGATTAATGAAATTCCGCATTATCTTTCGCGCAGTTCGTCCCTTCTTCTCTGCCTTGGCCGTCATTGCCACTTCCGCAGCACTCGTTTTTGCAATTTACTTTACCGAACTTGGCCTGCAATGGATCACTTTTCTGGGCGGGATTCTCGTGGCGGCGATCCTTGCCGAAGCAACCCGCGTATCGCACGTGGAGTGGGTTGTCGCCAGACGCACGGCGCAGTTGTCCGCCGTAAAAGACAAGCTCGAACATGAAACACTGCTCCGCAAAAGGGCCGATGAAACGATTCTGATCAACTATCCCCGGCTGCATTTGATCGACGAAGTGTTGACTATCATGGTTGCATTTTTCGATACGGAGGGACAGTGCCAATATCACAACCGGGCATTTACGGAATGGCTGCATCTGCGGCCGGATCAAATTCATGGTCAGCACATCCGTAAAATTCTCGGTTCCAATGTCTACCAGGAAACGGCGACTTCAGTCCGGAAGTCCCTGGATGGGCATCAGGTGCAGTATGAACGGATGCAGAAGATGCCGGATGGCACTGTTTACCGGCTACGCGTCGAGCATATCCCGCAATTCGGCGAGAATGGCAAGGTAAGCGGGTTCTTCATGCTGATCAATGACGTCACCTCTCCCGGCGACCTGCAAAAGCAGGGCAATGCCGAATTGAAAAAGGCTGGCATCAACTCCGAGGTGGATACTTCAATTCCCGACGGAGCGTCGAACCAGGATACCTTTGTTGCATCATTCTCCGAACAAATTTCCGGCCATACGGAAGTCATGAACATCAAGGCAGCGATCGAGAAAGGTGATTTCAGTTTGTACTGCCAGCTCATCACGCCCCTCGCGATTGATTCCGGCGAAGCCTTGCATTATGAAATCCTGGTTCGATTGATCGAGGAAGAGGAAGGCATGATGCCGCCCGGGGCGTTTTTCCCGCTCGCTGAAAAATACGGCCTCATGCCGCATCTTGATCGATGGGTAGTGCAACACGTGACGGAATGGATCTCCCATCTGAATTCGCCGGACGAGAAAATGAAGAATTCGGTGTTCTTCATCAATTTATCGGATGCCACAATAGGCGATCCCAGTTTTCCCGAATTCCTGCAATTAACCCTGATGGAACACGGTGTACCCGGTGCCGCCCTGTGCTTTGAAATTCCGAATTCGGAACTCACCTCACGCCCCACGGCTATTGCCGAATTCGCGCAACGGATCAGGCAATGCGGCTCTCTCCTGGCGATCAGCGGCTTCGGTCATGACAGGATATCGTTCGATCTGATCCGGGGCTTCCGTGTGGAGTTTTTGAAAATCGACGGCAGCATCATATTCAATATACTGCGGGACCCGGTCGAGCTTGCGAAAATAACGGCCATCAACCGGGTGGCAAAATTGATCGGCGTAAAAACGATCGCCGAATTGGTGGAGAACGAAGAAACGATAGCCAAACTGAGAGAAGTCGGCATCGATTATGCGCAGGGTTTTGGGATATCGAAACCCCGCCCCTTATCCGAATAGCATCAGCCGCCGGGACTTGTTGTCGCACCGCTAAGTCCAGGCAGCAGTGTCGATCTGGCCAATTGCCTTGAACGCAGGTTTGCAGAAGAGGTATCCCTGCAGAAGCGACACGCCGCTGCCCACCAGGAAATCGCGCTCTGCCCCGGTTTCTATTCCCTCGGCCAGGACCCTGATCCCCAATTGATGACACATATGCACAATGCCTTCTACGATGGCCTGTTTGGGCTTGCTGTCGTTGATATTCCGCACCAGGTCCATGTCGATCTTCACGATATCCGGCTGAAACTCCGCCAGCAGGTTCAGGCCGGCGTAACCCGCGCCGAAATCGTCGATGGCGGTCTTGAAACCGAAGCGTTTGTATTCTTCAAATATATTGATCAGATGCGGCCGGTCGGCGACGTTCTCCCCCTCGACGACTTCGAAAATAATGCGCTCTTTGGGAAAATTGTATTTGTGTGCCGCTTCAAATGTAGATCGTATGCATGCTTCGGGCTGGTACACGGCGTTGGGAAGAAAGTTGATCGACAACAACTCCTTGATGCCCAGCTCGGCCGCGCCCTTGACCGCCTTTACCCGGCACGCTTGATCGAACCGGTAACGGTTTTCATCGTTGACTCTGGCCAGCACCGAGGCGGCAGACTCGCCGTTTACCCCGCGCACCAATGCCTCGTGCGCAAAGACGGCGCGGGCGTGAAAATCGACAATGGGCTGGTAGGCAAAAGAAAAATCGAAATCCAACTCCTCCGTATCCTTGCAGCGGTTGCATCCGGGTGTATCAGTTGCGGCGGATGAACTCTCATTCGGCAATACTTTTATTGGAAGCATAGTGGCCTAACCAAAGGTAATCGGTAAGGTATTCTAACAGCCTATTTGTATGGATTCGGGGACGTCTGAAACTGTTCGCACTTCCAATATCGGCTGTACAAATTCACACGGGTCAACAGGGGATGCTTCTATTTCCTTCGCTCCCCGTCGAGATTAGCCCTGCAGTTTCCGGCCATTGCCTTCAGTCCTGTGCTTTTGCCATATATCGGCATCCGTTCTCTAACTCAAGCTTCGCGAAGCAAGGCGTGCCCGCGCGATGGAGTATCTCTTCAGATTACTGTAGCGACGCATCCTCGATGAGCACCTTGTAGGCATAGCCTGCACCAAAGTCCTCGTCGTTGTGAACAACACCTTTGACCGTTACCACATCATTGAGCTTGGTCTCGTTCGTGCTCGTCACGAGAATGTCGTTGCTGTCGTCCGCAGCGGATCCGGAACCGTCGCGCAAATGGATCCAGTTTTTGCCCATGATGCCCGCATTGTATTTGACGACCTTGCCGCGAACTACGACCGTTTTGCCTTTAAGGGCAACCCGATTCTTGATGATTTCTGCAACGGTCTTGGCATTCGCGCCCTTGGCCTTGGGGATATGTTCAACGCTGATCGTATCGAGCTTTTTGGACGGAATAGTGGCATAGGCCGTGCCCAGGGCATGCCCGCTGGTAGAGCCATCCATTGCCGAACTACCCATTGCCGAGCCGGTCATCGCCGAACCGGTCATCGCGCTGTCTCCGGACATGCCCACGCCATGGGGACTTGCAGCACTACCGTCCGCCCCGCTCAGGGTGCCGAACACGATCGACGGGAATGTTTTCTTCAGTGCCTTGCTTTCGAAGTTTTTCATCACGATCGCGTTCTCAATCGTGACCTTGGCGCCCTGTTTGACTGGCGCATTGATGACAGCCGCCCAAATTTCGCCGTCCTGGGTCTTGAGGCGCAGATAGGTAAAATTGGCGACGTTCTGGACCTCAAGTACTTCGCCCTGGACGACACCGGGTCCGGACTGACTGGTTGCGGGTTTTTCTTCCGCCCAAACGAAGGTCGCAAAGACCATCAGGCAAATCGCTAACAAAGCTTTCATGATTGGGTACTCCTTAGTTGGAAATGGGCAAAGTGTAACAGGGAGGAGACTGCAGAGAATGACAGTAGTTTATGCCGGCCAATGGGTATTGCGATCTGTTTGCCGACGGCACGGCAGCCGGGCAAAAAACGAGGCCGGATAACCCTTGCTCCGGACTACCTGTGGAAGCGGCTGAATTCATTCGCATGCCTGCCGATCATTAAGTAGCACTTGGCGCAACAAGGTTTAACGTTCCTCACATAATTCCTTGACGCTATTTTAACAAAGCCGCTGCTAGGATGGGCCCTATAAAAACAATGTTTCCGGTAATCGGAAATCAGGCCGGAATCGAGGAGGCTCAGGGATGGCAGCTTGGAAGTTCCTGATTGGTAATGTCTAACTTTAGGGGAGTGAAAACATGAAGAAATATATGTTGATGGTAGCGTTGATACTGGTGTCGGCAAACGCAATGGCGGAACGAGTCGTGTCCGGGACAAATGAAATGGACAAGGCTTCCGGCGCAAGCCGATCCGAGGCGTGCAAGACGGCAAAGGAAGATGCGCTGATCAAAAGAACCTACGATGAACAGCTGGCAAAATATTCGCCATGCGAGTGTAAACAGAACGACAAAGGAAGCTGGGCCTGCACCGTCGATGCAACGCTGGAAAAGACTCGTTAGCCGGGTCAACGCTGCACTGGCAAAGGCGATCTCGGGATCGCCTCTTTTTTTGCCCCCGGCGGCGCACCTACAGCAGCAAGAGACCCGTTAAACTGCGAATGGCAATAAGCAGATAAAATTGAGGCTGATCAACTAATTCTCCCCGGGTGATTGCGTGTCCAAATCAGAACGATACAAACGAATGACTGACGATTCCCGCGACGGCTACTGGGTGGTCGACCTGCAGGGCAATTTGCTGAAAGCAAATCAGGTTTATGCGGAGATGTCGGGATACTCGATCGACGAACTTGTGAACATGCATGTCACCCGGCTGGATGCGCAGGATGACGAGCAGAAAGTAAAAGCGCGGATCGACAAATTGCTTGCACAGGGACACGACCGGTTTGAGTCGCGGCATCGCCACAAGAAGGGACACCTGTTTGAAGTCGACGTCGCGATAAAATATATAAGCGAGTCAAATCACTTCTTTGTATCTTTCAGGGACATCTCCGAACGCAACCTCTACCAGCAGAAACTCAGCGAGAGCGAGGAGAAATACCGAAAATTGTTCGAAAATGCGGGTGACCTTGCGTACAGCACCGATCTCAACGGCGTATTTACCGCGGTCAGCGAGTCGTTGATGGCCGTGACAGGGTATAGGAACGACGAACTACTCAACGCGTCCATCGGCAAAATCCTGACGCCGGAAAATCTCGAACTGGCGAAGCGCATGACCGCGGCCAAACTCAGCGCGGAAAAACAGGTCACCCGCTACGAACTGGAAATCACCGACAAGCAGGGGAAGCAGTTGCCGCTGGAATTGGTCACCACACTGACCTACCGGGACGGGATACCGGTCGGCGTGCAGGGTATCGGCCGCGACATCAGCGAACGCAAGCGCCTGGAAACCGATCTTCGCATCGCCGCCGCCGCCTTTGAATCGCAGGAAAGCCTGCTGATCACCGATGCCAAAGGTGTGATCCTGCGGGTCAACAAGGCATTTACCAAATGCACGGGCTATACGGCCGAAGAAGTTGTGGGCCAGACGCCCCGCATTTTCAAATCGGGGCGCCACGGCGCGGATTTTTACCGGAAAATGTGGGAGAACATCCACCGCACCGGGGGATGGCAGGGGGAGATATGGGACCGGCGCAAGAATGGCGAGATCTATCCGAAATGGCTCACGATCTCCGCGGTCAGGGGAGATGATGGTGTCGTCACGCATTACGTCGGGTCGCACATCGACATCACGGAACGCAAGGCGGCAGAAGAGCAGATCCGGCAACTGGCATTCCACGACCCGCTGACCCGACTGCCGAACCGGCAGCTTCTGCTGGATCGTCTTCAACATTCACTGATTTCCAACGCACGCAGCGGACGGAAAGGCGCGTTACTGTTTATCGACCTGGATAATTTCAAGACACTCAACGACACCCTGGGACACGCCATGGGAGACTTGCTGCTGCAACAAACTGCCGAGCGGCTGATTTCCTGCATGCGAGAGGGCGACACAGTGGCTCGCATCGGCGGCGACGAGTTCGTGGTCATGCTGGAAAACCTGAGCGGGCAGGCCATCGAGGCTGCGCAACAAGCCGAGGCCGTTGGCGAAAAAATCCTTGCCTCCCTGAGCAATCTTTATCAGCTGGGCACACATACATTTCGCAGCTCAGGAAGTATCGGCGCGACCATATTCAGCGGAGACCATCATGAGTCTGAGGAACTGCTGAAACAGGCAGACATCGCCATGTACCAGGCCAAAAAGGCCGACCGCAACACCCTGCGCTTCTTCGATCACAAGATGCAGGACACCATCAACGCCCGCGCGGCACTCGAAGGCGAATTGCACAAGGCACTCGAAAGCGGGCAATTCCAGTTGTATTACCAGATACAAGTGGACAAAACACGGCTTTCTGTTGGAGCAGAAGCATTGATCCGCTGGAACCATCCAACGCGCGGCTTGGTATCGCCCGCCGATTTCATTCAGTTGGCAGAAGAGACCGGGTTGATCCTGCCTATCGGCAAATGGGTGCTGGAGACGGCCTGCGCCCAGCTCAAAGCATGGGCAAGCAGTGAACAGACCCGGCACCTTGTCCTGGCAGTGAACATCAGCGCCCGGCAATTTCACCAGGATGATTTTGTGGATCAGGTGCTCGCTGCGGTACAGCACAATGCGATCAACCCGAATCTGCTCAAGCTGGAACTCACCGAAAGTCTGTTGCTGGAATACACGGAAGATACTGTTGCCACGATGAACGCACTGAAAGCGATCGGTGTCCGGCTGTCACTGGACGACTTCGGTACCGGCTATTCATCCTTGCAGTACCTCAAGCTGCTGCCGCTGAATCAAATCAAGATCGATCGATCTTTTGTGCGGGACATCGCCAACGACGCCGCAATCGTGCAGACCATCATTGCGATGGCCGAGACGCTGGGTCTGGAAGTTATTGCGGAAGGAGTCGAGACTGAAGCCCAGCACGATTTTCTGGATTTGCGCGGTTGCCATGCATTCCAGGGATATTTATTTGGCAAGCCGGTGCCGATCGAACATTTCGATCAAATCGCCGATCAGGCTTGATGGCATTTGATGGCGGGTAGCCGGAATTCCCTGAAAGCACATGACAGCCCGGCGAACATATTTCGAAAATGAGTGATTGCGCATGAAACTTTAATCGGCAATACTGGTCTTTTCGCTTGAAGCGAAAGTTGGTAGCGTCGGCTTCATTTGTGACTGTGGTTTGAAATTGGCATTTACATATTTCAAAGAGGAGAAAGAACATGGATAAAAAAGTTCTATTCGCAATTGCCACCGTCATTTTATTGGGGGCCGCATATGCAGCTTATACGTTCTGGCAAAACAACCATCCTGTGCCCGAAATTGTTCAATCAAAAAATACTCCAACGTCTCCCCCCGTACCTCCGCCTGCACCGGTTGTGAACCAGGTGATCGAAATACCTCCTCCCGTACTACCTCCCCTGCCTCAACTGGCAAAGAGCGACAGCTTCGTACTTGATGCACTGTCCAATTTATTGGGAAATAATTCGTTGAAAAAGCTGTTCCACACCGACCAGGTCATTCGAAATATCGTCGTTACTGTGGATAATCTGCCCCGGCAGCGCGTGCCCGCCAAATCAATGCCGCTCAATCCGCCACCCGGACATTTTCTCGCCGCCGGTTCTGAAGACAATTTAATCATCAGCCCCAAGAATACAAATCGCTATGCGGGTTATGTGAGCCTTGCCGACGCCGTAGATCCCAAGCAACTGGTCGGACTCTATGTCCGCCTCTATCCCCTGTTTCAGCAGTCATACGCCGAACTGGGCTACCCTAACAAGAATTTCAACGACCAACTCAATGACACGCTGAATGATCTGCTGGATACACCCGACATCAAGGAACCGATCAAACTGGTTCAGCCCAAATTCTTTTACCAATATGCGGACGCTGAAACAGAAACATTATCGATAGGCGAGAAAATCATGCTGCGCCTAGGCAGCAAAAATGCAAAAATCGTTAAAAATAAATTGAGCGAAATAAAGCAGGAACTGGCTGCTCGTGCGAATGAGCTGAAATAGCATAGACAGGGTAAACAGTCACGGCAGCCCATGCCGTGAATCCAAATCAAATGGCGCCCGAAGCCGTCACCTCGACTTTGACGCTACGTTCCGCGCATCCTGAAATATTCGTCCGGCCACAGCATCATGGTTTGGAAACGCCAAGCTCTGCGTACAACTTGTCCAGCAAAACCCGCAGTTCTCCAACTTCCGCTTCCAGCCTGGCGACATTGGCCTTGAGCGCTGCAATTTCTCCCACAGTCAAATCGCCCGCGGGAATTGCAGTTTCCACATTGGCAAATGCTCGCTCATCCATGGCCGGTGCGCCTGAAAGCAGGTGCATCCAACGGTTCTCGCGCGAGCCGGGCTGGCGCGGCAATTCAACCACCAGGCCGCCTGCTGCTCGTTCGGCCAGCTCCGCCAGAAAAGCTTCCACCGAAGAAATATCCGCGAATTTGTGCAAGCGCTCGCAATTGATGCGCAACTCCCCCGCCGTCTGCGGGCCGCGCAACATCAGCATGGCCAGCAAGGCAGTGGACTGGGTGGGGATATGCAGCACACGTTCGATGTTGTGCCCGTAACGCGACGCTCTGCCACCGCTCGTCTCCACGATCAGCGACAACGCCCGCAGGCTGTCCAGCGCCGCCTGCACTTCGGATTCGGAAGCTTCGATCACCGGGTCGCGGCTGCTCTTCTGGTTGCAGCCGGAGACCAGTGCGTTGAGCGTCAACGGATAACTGTCCGGCACCGTTCTTTGCTTTTCGGCAAGCACGCCGAGGACGCGGGTTTCAAGAAGGGAAAGGACAGGAAGCATGGAAGACATGATTTTTCTCTGGAAATATCGCAACAGGAATTATACAGGCACGTTCCTCATATCTTCATTGACATACCCCGACCAACTCCAATACAGTCAAAATAGAATTTTTGAGCAAGTTTCGGAGAACCAAGATGAATGATCAGGACAGCAAGCCACCTTCAGCCGCGCCAAACAAACGCCGCAAGATTCTGCTGCTTATCGGTGGAGTTGTAACGCTGGTTCTGCTGTCCGCTTTCGTATGGTGGTTTTTTATCGGACAGTGGCGCACCAATACCGATGATGCCTATGTGGGCGGCAACATCGTCTCGGTAATGCCGTTGACCGGCGGAACGGTGATTGCCATTTACGGCGACACCACACAGGCCGTGACCGAAGGACAGCTGCTGGTGCAACTGGACAACAGCGATACCCGCCTGCAACTTGAATCTGCCGAAGCCGCACTGGCATCGGCCGTGCGCGAAGTGCGCGGCATGTATGCAACCAACGAAGGCAATCTGCCGCTGCTCGCGCAACGGCGCGCCGATCTGGCACGGGCGCAGGCAGAGCTGGCCAGCAGCGAAGCCACCCTGGCGCAGGCCGAAGACGAATACAACCGCCGGGTCGCACTGGCCCGGCAAAATTTCGTCTCCCCGGAAAACGTGCAGATCGCACTCACGGCACGCGATGCGGCGCGGGCACAGCACGATGCCGCCACCCACGCTGTGCATGCCAGCAGCGCCGCCATCGAACAGACCATCGACCAATCCGGCGTTTCCCGTGCGCGGGTGGATCACACCTCGATAGAAAACCATCCGAGTGTACGTGCCGCAGCAGTCCATGTTCGCGAAGCCGCGCTGGCACTCGCGCGTACCCGCGTGCTGGCACCGTGCAGCGGCCAGGTTGCCAAGCGCTCGGTCCAGATCGGTGAACGGGTGACAGCAGGAGCGGCACTGATGGCCATCGTGCCGCTGGACAAGGTCTGGCTGGATGCAAATTTCAAGGAAACCGAATTGAGTGAAGTGCGCATCGGCCAGTCCACCGAGCTGACATCAGATTTCTACGGCAGCTCGGTCGTGTTTCACGGCAAGGTAGTTGGACTGGCGCCCGGCACGGGCTCTGCGTTCTCCCTGCTGCCCGCGCAGAATGCTACCGGCAACTGGGTAAAGATCGTGCAGCGCGTGCCGGTACGCATCGCGCTGGATGCCAATGAATTGCAGGCACATCCGTTGCGCATCGGACTCTCCATGGATGCCACCATCGACACGCATGACCGCAGCGGTGCCGCGCTGACTACCCTGCCCGAAAGCAAGGCGATCGCTTCGACAGAAATGTATGCGCAAAACCTCAAGGCCGCCGATGCACGGGTAGCGCAGATCATCGCCGACAATCTGGCACACAAGTAGCATTCACGCCGGGAAGGCGGAACAAAAGCATCGACTGTTTCCGTGGAGTGTTGAAAAATGGATCCTGCTCAACCGGGCGTATTGAAAGGCGTCACACTGGTGGCCGCAACGTTGGCCCTAGGCATGGGTTCGTTCATGAATATTCTGGACCTGACCATCGTCAATGTCGCCGTCCCCACCGTGGCGGGCGATTTCGCGGTCACGCCGACACAGGGCACCTGGGTCATCACTTCCTATTCGGTAGCGGAGGCCATCCTGCTGCCATTGGCGGGATTTCTCGCCGGACGTTTCGGCGAAGTGCGCACCTTTGTCGCCGCCACCCTGTTGTTCACGTTTGCATCTTTGCTTTGCGCAATGTCGGTCAGTTTTCCGATGCTGCTTGCGTCCCGCGTGCTGCAGGGCGTGTTCGGTGCCTCCATGATCCCGTTATCGCAAACGCTGCTCACCACCATTTATCCCCCGCACAAGCGCGGGCTGGCGCTGGGCATCTGGGCCATGACCACGGTGATCGCGCCGATCGCAGGCCCCCTGGCGGGTGGTTGGCTGACCGATAACGCTTCATGGCACTGGATATTCCTGATCAACCTGCCGGTCGGACTGCTGGTCGGCATATCCGTTGCCGCATTGCTCGCCGGGCGCGACGTTATCCAGCCCGGCAAGCGCGAACAGAAAATGGATTGGGCCGGATTGGCGCTGCTGGTGATTGGCATCGGCTCCCTGCAGATCATGCTCGACAAGGGCAACGAACTGGACTGGTTCAGCTCCGGCACCATCGTCATCCTGACCATCACGGCGATAGTGGCGCTGCTGATGTTCGTGGCGTGGGAATGGTACGAGCCCGCCCCGCTGGTCGATCTGCGAATGTTCACTCGGCGCAATTTCCTGGTGGGATCACTCTGCCTGATGATAGGCATGATGGCCTTCTTCAGCGTGGTCGTGATCATTCCGCTGTGGCTGCAGACCTATCAGGGCTACACCTCGCTGTGGGCAGGCAAATCCGTGGCTTTTGGCGGCGTGCTGGCAGTCATCCTCGGCCCTGTCATCGGTGCCAACATCGGCCGCGTCGATGCGCGCGCCATCACCACCTTCGGCTTTGTCGTGTTCGCGCTGGTGGGCTACTGGAGTTCCGGCTTCACACCGGACATCGATTATTGGTCGATCGCGCTGAGCCGTCTGTTCATGGGCATAGGCATCAGCTGTTTCTTCCTGCCGCTGGTCACCATCAGCCTCTCCGGTTTGCCGCCGGATCGCGTCGCGGCGGCATCCGGCCTGACCAACTTCATGCGCAATCTCGGCGCCAGCTTCGGTACCGCCATCACCACCTGGCTATGGACCAGCCAGGCCGAAGGATTCCACGCCAGGCTGATGGAAAACATCCAGACCTACAATCCGCTGGCGACGGAATATATGGACCGGTTGCACCAGCTCGGCATGCCGGACGATGTCGCCTATGCCTATCTCGAGCGCCTGATCACCACCCAGTCCTACACCATGTCCACCGATCGCATCCTGGTCATTTCCGCCACGCTGATGCTCTCGCTGATCGCGGTGATATGGTGGGCAAAACCCCCGTTCGTGGCCAGCCGGGGCGGCGGGCATTGACACTACCCGAGCAACTCCCATAAAGTTCGCCCCACTTGCAAATCCGCCACACGCATATCACACCGCAGGCACGGTGTGAGGCTCACAGCGGGATCCAGACAGCGGGAGGGTCACGGCGAAGCCGTCGTGCACCCACCGGCGTACCCTTTCGGGTGACAGGAGGCTGGCGCAAGAAAAGACTTCCGCAACGGCGGGAAGTATTGCCAGCAGCGTCTCTTGTTCAACAAAGGGGAATCTCTTGATTGCATGTCTCACCTTACTTTACCGGCCTTTCCCTGGAATCATTTCGTTTCGAGCGGGGAAAACCGAATGAGAAACTTCATACTGCTGCTGGTACTCGTTTCGGGATTGCTGGCCGGATACTTTATCGGCGATTACCGTGGCAGGGATGCACGCGAAGCGCTTGGCAAGGCAATCGAAACCGGCAAGACGCTCGAAACGGAACGTATGACAACCATCTCCCGGCTCAAGACAGAACTGGAAAGCATCGACGAAAAGCAACGGCAAGAACTTGCCGCGATACGCAAGGACAACGACGCACGAATGGCCGGATGGCGCCGTAAAAATTCAGAACTGGCAAACACGATCACGCATACAACCGCAACTCTCGCCGAATCCGATAACAGGCTGAAATCGCTCATTAGCCAGCGAGACAGCGCGAGCGGAGCCGAAAAGGCCAAAATCGAACTGGAAATCGCGCGCCTGCAGAAAGAACGGGGAAACCTGCAGCAGGAAAGCGCGGGCGATGCATGCCTGCAAGCCCGTGCTCCACACAGCGTAGTTGAGGCGCTGAATGAAACGAATGTAGCGGAGAGTAAATGATGAAAACATTCAGGAGATCGTCGGGATTCATTTGTTCAAGACTCACGCCAATGTTGTTGGCCAGTCTGTTCATGGCAGGATGCAGAACCGTGCCCGTTGTTCCCCATGCCGTCGGTTGCGATGCCAGCGCGCAGCTGCTGGCAAGCAAATGTCTGCCGCCCAGACAGCTTGAAGACAACGCGACGTTCGCCACGGTGGTCGACACCATGCAGGCCGATCGCCAAGCCCTGCGGGAGTGCGGCATGACAGTCGATGCATTGATCAAGACCATCAGGCAATGCAATCACGCAACGGATGAGTACAACAAAAAGATAGACGCCATCAACAGCGCAAAATAGGGAACCCCATGTTCCGCATATGCCGGGACATGCCTCCATACCCCTTGTACCAGTAGCATTGACATGCCCCGATCAAGTCCCCTACAGTTCGTCCCAGTTGCAAATCCGAACTTCGCAATCATCCCTCGTTACTCATGAAAGAAAGAACCAACAATGTATAACTTATTCAAACCCGAACAACCTGCCGGCCTGATGGATTTCGTACGCGCTGCGAAATCCTGCATCACCGAAATCACTCCTGCGGAGCTCAAGGCCAAGCTGGATGCCCGGGAAGACCTTTTGCTTGTCGATGTGCGCGAAGCAGCCGAGTTCGAGCACGGACATATTGCCGACGCGCATCTCGTACCGCGCGGCATCATCGAGGCTGCCGCCGACACCAGTTACCCCAAGCATTACCCGCCCCTGTCCGGCGCACGCGATCGGCAGGTTGTCGTCTGCTGTGCCACCAGCGGCCGTTCGGCCATGGCGGCTGCCGTGCTGCAGATGATGGGTTATAAGAAGGTGATCAACCTTGCCGGAGGCATGGCACGCTGGGAAGCTGAAGGTATGCCGCAAGTCCGCGAGGCGGAATACTAAAGAAGGCGGCTTGACCCATGACAAGCGGAGAGGGCTCTTTGCTTGTCAGTTTATGCGGTCTGCAGGTCAACCCTGATGGCTGACACCCATTGACTCGCAATACTGCTGCAGATTCTCAGGAACGTCCGGCGGGCAGGTTCCGCAGGCTTTGTTCCCGGGCACCGCGTAGTCGATAAACTTGGGATAGCTGAGCTTCATCCCCTGCATGATCTTCACGAATTCCTCCAGGTTTTTCCGGTTCCCGATATTGGGGTTGCGTGTTTTTTCCTGCTCGATGGTGGAAACGCGACGGCCCTGATAATCATGTGCCGGAAATACCAGCGTATCCGCAGGCAGGGTAAACAGTTTTTGCGTGATCGTCCGGTATAAGGTCTCCGCATCCCCGCTTTGAAAATCCGTACGGCCACATCCGTCGATAAGCAAAGCATCACCTGTGAAAATGCGGTCGTCCGCCAGATACGAGAAATGATTGTCGGTGTGTCCGGGAGTGTGCAACGGGTCGATCAGGATGCTCCCAACCTGCAAACGCGTGCCTTCGTACAGCGGGACATCGGTGCAGGGTAGTTTGTCCAATGACGGACCTGCAATTTTGCTCCCGACCATTTGCTTGAGCTTGCTGGCCGCGGTGATATGGTCTGCGTGAATGTGCGTATCCAGCGTATAGACTAGCTTCAACCCCAGCCCGTTTATCACCTCCAGATCGCGTTCCCAGGCAGGCATTGCCGGATCGATCAGAATGGCCTGGCCTGTAATCTGGCAGCCCAGCAAGTAGGTATAGGTGCTCGAAATCGGTTCAAACAGCTGCCGGAATATCATGGATAAACCTCGATTATTATTTGGAAGCATTTGATGCGCACGGACTACAAGTTCATCGAATTCGTGCGGATGGTACGGTTATACGCAGCCTTGATGACTGCTCAGGATCGGGACTTTACATCCTCGATTTTGGAAACCTCGACAATCGGGCTGTGGATTTCACTTTGTTCAACTTGGGGATCCAAGGGCAATTCAGCTTTGACCTCCTTTTTAGCTTCATCTTTTGCTTTGAAGTACATTTCCCACCGTGCTAAAAAACTTTTTGAGCACATATATCCCCCTCGTTTTTAATCAGCCGCCCTGAACAGAGTAGCGATAATTTGTTACGAATATACCCGAGGAACATGAAGTATTCAGTACGGTAACGAACACTGCGATTGGACAAAGGCTGTGCCCGGTAACCGGACTGCTTAACGCAAATTTTACATGCAGGGTTGCAACGCATGTTTCCCCGGCAACTTCATTGACATATCCCTTCCGCCTCCCCTACAGTAAGACCCACTTGCATATCCGCCACAGACACATCAACACCGCACGTACGGTGTGAGGCTTACAGCGGAATCCCCGGTACGAGACCGCTGGCCCAAGGATATCTTTCACGCATGGGAAGCGTCGCAACGACACACCAGTTACCAAAGGGGAACCACTTGAAAAATCAATCTCTACACGACCACCAAATAATCGCAATGCAACGAGCTTATTCGCCGCGAGCCCCGGCACGAATGCGATATCTCCAACACCAGAGTTTTCAAAATTAACGACTGATCTTGTTTCTCAGACACAGGAATGGAACAGGTAGTTTCCCTATTAAAAAAACTTAACGAAAATGAACCAGCCATGTTTAAACGCTCAATAGCCCACCTAAAAAAACACGACAGGGAAAACCAGCAGTCGGTCAGAAGATTGCTGGTCGTATTGATTGGATCTGTATTCTTCATTGAAACATTTTTGATGGGAGCATTGGCTCTGCTTCCGCCCATGTCGGAAACGTTGGCCGCCCTGCTGGATGCGGCATTGCTGTCCCTGCTGCTGTTCCCCATATTTTACTATCTTATATTTCGTCCTTTGGTCCGGAACATTGCAAAACGCGAGCAGGTTGAGGAAGATTTGCGCATTGCAGCTGTCGCTTTCGAAATCAAGGATCCAACCCTGATCACCGATGCAAAAGCCAACATCATCCGCGCCAACCGGAAGTTATTGGACAAGTTGGGCTACAACATGGAAGAAATCGTCGGGAAGAATCCTCGCATCTTCAAATCCGGACTGCATGATCGAAAATATTACGAGCAACTTTGGAAGCAGCTATTGCAGACCGGCCACTGGAGTGGGGAAATCCGCATCAGGAGCAAGGAAGGTCGCATCCTCCATCCATTCTGGCTGACGATAACCGCAGTAAAGAACGAACAACAGGAAACCACCCATTACATCGGCATCTACAATTTCTGACGATCCCGGCCGCCAGATTCAAGGAATGCCGAACAAATTCCCTCTCCTACCGTGAGAGGGCAAAGCAGACATAATCGGCGTCTCCTTTAATTTATTTTTATCTACACCGACACACTGCATACCCTCTGACAACTTCATTGACACTACGCAAGTAACTCACATAAAGTGCGTCCGAGTTGCAGATCCGCGACTCGCACACCGCAACGCAAGTTCGGTGCGGGACTCTCGGCGGCATCCCGGGAACAGGAGGTCTGGCGCAAGACGTTACCCGTGTGACTGGGAAGCCTCATTGCCAATAGCATCACTTGCTCAAAAGGGTGGATGTGGTTCATAGCGACGGACGCGTGATCAGCTTCGTCGGCAAGTCTGGTTTTATGGATAAAAACTGGCTACATTGAATGCCGGATGTTCTCGCTATTCAGTCAACGGCAATGTCGTGTGGTCTAAATAGTTAACTACCGGAACCCCAGAACGATGGAAATGAAAAAAATCAATTCCGGCAAACTGCGCGCCATCGGCTACGACGTGCGATCACGCATGCTGCAGGTACAGCTCGACAATGGCGACACGCTGCAATACAGCGGCGTCGGAGAGGACATCTGGCGCCGACTCGGCAGCTCGGGGGCGGCCTGGAGCTTTTATCGCGACAACATCGAAGAGGAATTCACGGTGCAGAAAGTCTCCGCAGGTGCGCCTGCCCGGAGAAATCCGCTGGATGATCTGTTCAATCAGAAGTAGTGCGATGCTGCCATGGTAAATTGATGTCAGTTTTCAGCGGGCGAGGCAGACATCTGAATGTCGCAGTTTCGCGTTCCAAGCTTCATGCGGATAACGCAAGAAGATATCTGAGTGATCTATAGTTCAAAGCCGCGTCTCGGCGATCGTTTGGATAACCCGAATCAATTCGAACCGAGCATCGCACCGCTGCCTGTTTCTTCTTGGTGATCTCGTATCTTTCCATTGGAACCCCCGCTTTCCGTAATGATATCCGGGCTGGCTTCCCATCCCCCTTTAAACATGTATAATATATACATGTTTATGTTATTGCATAATGAGCAGGAAGAACGGATACAAATTTCGGAGTAAGAACGCGATGATCAGGGCTGAAAATTAAATGGGCTGCCCACCTTGCAAATATTCATCTGGAAATAAATGAGTATCCATAGAGGCAAAGAACACAAAGGTTAACCGATAGATACGTATCGTCACTCAATTGCCAAGTCTTAAGAAATGTAAAATGGCCAAAAAATTCCCAATACATCCGGCACACCCTGAGCGGATTTGCTGGGGTTGTGACAAATATTGCTCTGTGGATTCTATGAATTGCGGCAACGGTTCGGATCGTGCGCAGCATCCGATTGAGTTGTTTGGAAGTGACTGGTTCGAATTTGGAAAAGAAGAAGCTGATACACCCGATAAAGAACAAAAGGGCTCAGCATCGCAATAGATTCCCATTGGTGACGTTACTTGCCAATTCAGCAGAGATCCCGCGACCCGCTGCACCCCGACGGGCATTGCAACGCTTCTCCGACGCAAGGCCGGATATAACCTCCGCCCCATCAATATCGCATCCGGCACAATCAAGACATGCAGTTATTTCCGAACTATGGAATCACCCTTGTCACCACCTTGCTTGAGTTCGTTGCCGCACAGATTTGCGGCATCTTTTCATTCAATCTGAAACTCCAGCAGGGCTAACCTGCCAATTTGAATGGAGAACATGATCATGAACAAGAATCAAATCAAAGGTGCTGCAAAAGATGTCGTCGGCAAGGTGCAGGAAGAAGCCGGCAAACTGGTCGGCAGCAAGGAACAGCAAGTCAACGGCCTCAATAAACAAATCGCGGGCAAAGCCGAAAAATCCTTTGGCGATGCAAAAGAAGCCGTCAAGCGTTTTTGAATTGTTACGGTGACGCTCAATTGCAGCGGCGAGCTGCCACTTGGTGTTTCCGCGCTAACAACAACTTTAGCCGTTCAGCTTGAGACATGCACCTTCACTGATACGGAGGCTGTACGCTCATTACATCATCGGGAGAATTCAAAAATGAAGATTCAAAAAACCATCAGTGTGACCCTCATCATGTGTGGAATCATTGGGATGCTGTCTGCCTGCCAGAAGGAAGGCCCGGCAGAAAAAGCCGGCAAAGCAGTCGATAACGCAGTCGATAAAACCGGCCAGCAGATTGAAAAAGCCGGAGACAAGATTCAGGACGCCAGCAAAGGCGACAAGAAGTAGATATCAGGCGCGAGGAAACTGAAGTAGCGTGTTTGATTCGGCGCATCCCGGACAATATTTACCGACAAAGGCGACCGGGGTCGCCTTTCTTGTTGCAGGAGAGGTGCATCATCGTTTCCTGGGTGCAAGAATGTGGCCAATCATATTTCGACAGGCCTGTCCCGAGCCGGGTCGAAGGGCTCAACGCGAACGGACTCATCAATATCGACTCCGGTACAATCAAAACCTTCATGACATTTTCAGGCAAATAATCGCCATGACCGACTACAACATATACGCAGGCACGCCAACGGTGGAAGTGCAGCACCTTGGCAAACTCGTAACGATAGAACGCGAACAGGACCCGGCAGCGACGATCAGGCCGGATTATGCCGTCATCGCACGCAAGTGCCCGCCGTACTGCATCCAACCTATGCAGCTGGCGCCGGGACTGGAAACGCTGGGCGAACTGGAAGTGCTGGACTGCCTGAAGCGCATACGCCAGGGCGAAAGCAAACTCATGGTCGTCGATTCCCGCACCCCGGACTGGTATGCGAAGGGCACCATCCCCGGCGCAGTCAACATCCCCTATGCGCAGAACATGGCAGGCTTGGCCACAGACCTGCCCGGCGTAAAGAAGACACTGATCGAATCGTTTGGCGTGAAGGAAGCAGCTGGAGCTTACGACTTCAGCGCCGCCTGCTCGGTTGCGATCTTCTGCAATGGCCCATGGTGCGGACAGACACCGAACTACATCCGCACCCTGCTTGCCCTGGGTTACCCTGCCGACAAGCTAAAATGGTATCGCGGCGGCATGCAGGACTGGTGCTCGCTGGGGCTTACTGTCATTTGAGCGTGATGGCTACTCCCGCTAGCGCAAAGTCAGCAGGAAAATACTTTCCTCCATGCGGCTCACACCGCGCTGCACGAAGCGCGGATTTTCCGGCAGCGTATCTTTTTGTGCCAACAGGCGTATCTCGGCATATTTGCCGTAGAGCGCCTCGACTTCGCTTACCGACACCGCAAACGGAGGCCCCTGCATTTCCGCCTGGAGATAATCGAAAGTGACGAGGAGAATTTTCGTCGCAGGGGGCAATATCTCCACCAGGTGGCGCGCATAACGTTCGCGCATGTCAGGCGGCAACGCCACCAGCGATGCCCGGTCGTACACCGCACTTACGTTCGCAAGGTCTTGCCTGTTCAAGTCGAAAAAATCCCCGCACAGGATGCGAATGCCGTCTGCCTCGCAGGTCTCGAACTTGCCGCTTTTCGCATGCGTCGGTGATTTTTTGTTTTCCTTGAAAAAATCCTGCACCGCGATGGAGCTCAGCTCCACTCCCAGCACTGTATCTCCCTGCTGGCGCAGCCACACCATATCCTGACTTTTGCCGCACAGCGGCACGAACACTTCGCCGTGGCCCGAGGCAGGCAACTCTTTCCAGAATTGTCGCAAATACGGATTGATCTCGTCCTGGTGAAAACCGATCTCACCACGTTCCCAGCGCTCCAGCCAAAATTCTTTTTTCATGGTTGCACCTTTATCGTTTAGAAATGCCTCAAAAGAAGTCGCAAATTTTACAGGGGATCATGAATGAATAAAGCGACCCAATGGTCGCTTTATTCTCATCACTGAACTTTATGGCTTTACGACGATGGAACCTTCAAGTGTCGCCAATTCCATATCTGGAGCATGGGTTTCCATGTTTAATTTCTGTAACGACCTTTCAAGTTTCCGACCTGCCATAAATCGCACCATAATTATTATGGGCGTTAATGAGTATCTCCTCGGTTTGAATGAACTTCATTTTTGCCAAGGCCACATCCAGCGGAGTTTTTCCCTCTGCATTCTCTTTTTGAAAGTCTGCCCCATAACCGATGAGTAACCGAACGATTTCGGGATAACCTTTCTCGGCTGCCAAATGCAATGGAGTCGTACCGTTAAGGGTGAAATTGACGTTTGCATTCATGGCCAACAGCCGCTGCACGGAAGACTTGTCCCCTTTTTCAATTGCCGCAAGCAAGGCCTGACGCACATCCCCGATCTCCGGCAGAGGCAATTCTTTATCGGTTGGCAACCAGTTCATGAAACGATTCAGCAGTGTGATCGTAACAATCACACCCAGCGATACCAGCAATGCCAGTTGGCTGATACCCAACATGGATGCCATTTCTGCCGGAAGATTGGCGCCGATTGCCAGAATTGAAATCGTTAACAACAGCAACATCTGCAAGTAGCGGAACATTGCTACAACGACCAGCGTAGCCAAAGCGACCAACAATATCTTTCTATCGACCACGTTACCCAGAATGGAGTCCGGAATATTGGCAATAAAACTCATCACTGAAGCTGCCAGCAGTACAACCACTTCTTTGGTTTGGAAATGTATCTTCAAAATATTCCCCTTTCTGCAATATCGAGAATAATTGCGGCACGAGAATAATGGGTATCAACTGGGTTTTTCATCCGAAACGACAAACGGACTACCAAATTCGGATAAATGGTTAATATGGATTCCCCGGATGAATGAAATCACTGGCTATCTGACAAATCCAAAAAGCACAAACACCATGCCCTTTATAAGCCGCAATCCAGCTAACAATCAGGTGATCCAATCCCACAACAGTTGGGATGTTGATCTTTTAAATAGAACATTGGCCAAAGCGCACAGCGCGCAGCAAAACTGGGCGTCAATCCCTTTTTCCCGGCGCGCCGAAATTCTGCGTAATGCAGCGACCCGGCTGCGCGCGCAGCTTGGGCAATTTGCGACCCTCATCACGCTGGAAATGGGCAAGCCGCTGCACGAAGCGCGTGCCGAAGTCGAGAAATGCGCGGGTGCCTGCGACTTCTATGCCGAACAAGCTGAAGGTTTTCTGCGTGACGAACCGATTCCATCGGATGCCTGCAAAAGTTATGTCGCGCAATACCCGCTCGGCGTGGTGCTGGCCGTCATGCCGTGGAACTTCCCTTTCTGGCAAGTGTTCCGCGCTGCCGCGCCAGCCTTGATGGCAGGCAATGCAGTCGCGTTGAAGCATGCGCCCAACGTGCCGCAGTGTGCCCTTGCGATTGCGGAGATCTTCCGCGACAGCGGCTTGCCGGAAGGATTGTTTGCAAACCTGATGATCGAGGTCGAGCATGTAGCCGGGGTGATCGCCAGCCCGCATATTCATGCAGTCACGCTCACCGGATCGGAAGCTGCAGGACGAAAAGTGGCCGCAAGTGCCGGCCAGCACCTGAAAAAATGCGTGCTGGAATTGGGCGGCTCCGATCCGTTCATCGTTCTGCACGACGCCGACCTGGACTTGGCTGTCGACATGGCGGTTGCCTCGCGCTACCTCAATTGCGGACAATCTTGCATCGCGGCAAAGCGATTCATCCTCGTGCCGCAGATCGCGGATGAATTTTTGCTCCGCCTCAAAACGAAAGTGGAAGCGCTCAAGCTCGGCGACCCGATGGACGATGCCACACAGATCGGCCCCATGGCGCGCCTCGACCTGCGTGACAACCTGCATCGGCAAATCACCGAATCCATTGCCCAAGGGGCAATTGCAGTGACCGGGTGCAAGCCGGTCGAGCGCGAGGGTTTTTTCTACCAGCCTTCCATTCTGGATCGCGTCACCGCCAAAGTCTGTGCTTACCACGAAGAGCTGTTCGGGCCGGTGGCCATCGTGATTCGCGCCGCGAGTGAAACGGATGCACTGAACATCGCGAACGAGACCAGATTCGGGCTTGGTTCATCGATCTGGAGCAAAGACGTGGCGCGGGCCGAACAATTGGCGGCGCACATCCAGGCCGGATGCACCTTCATCAACGGCATGGTCAAATCCGACCCGCGTTTGCCGTTTGGCGGCATCAAGTCTTCGGGTTACGGGCGCGAGCTGTCCAGGCTGGGGATACATGAATTTGTGAATGCGAAGACGGTATGGATCCGATAGGTCGGCAATAGAGGGCTGTTTCAGAGTGGCCAGGACAGGCCACAACTGAAAAGTCGCCCCGCTCCGGTCGTTTCATTATTTATTTCCGCCATGTGACAGCAGTCGGAATTCATCGAACGGATCTTGCGGCATCTGTTTGACAGGCCTGTAGCCTCGCCCCCAATATAAGGGGGCTGCGATCAGAAGCTGTTCGATAACGATTCATTTCCTTGCGTGACCTAGACTTCATGAGTGAACACTTTCTGCAGAAATCGACAGACGATGCCATCAAGGCCGAGCAGGTCAAGGCCTTTTACGCAGAATCCAATATCCATAATCTGGCTGGAGCAGTGGTTTTCTCATTGGTTTTGATCGCGGTCTACCAATTCGTATCTCCCTGGAAATATGCGCCGTCGCTGGTGATGGTCTATTTGGCGACCATCATGCGCAGCTATTACATCCACCGCTATCACCTCACACCCGAATTCAGGAGTCCCGATCATTGGGGAAAACTGCAAACAGGGTATTCAGCGCTGGCGGGCCTGGGCTGGGGGATAGGCTTTACCTTGATGATGCCATCCTTGCCTCCGGAATATCAGCTGTTCATCCTGACGGTCAGCGCTGTTTCTTCCGCATCGTCAGTCTCGGAGGGATTCTCCTACGTCTGGCCATCGCGCGTGTTTGTAATTGCCACGCTCGTTCCGCTAATGATCTGGCTGGCAACTGTGGGAGACCAGTTGCACACGATCCTTTTCATCCTGTTGCTGATTTTTCTCCCGATGTCGCTATGGCTGAGCTTTACGAGAAACCATATATTTGCCCATGCAGTGGAACTGCGTCTGCAAAATGAGTTGCTGATCAAGGAATTGATACAGCAACGCGATCTGGTGGAACAGGCGAGCCGGGACAAGACCCGTTTCCTCGCTTCTGCCAGCCATGACCTGCGCCAGCCGCTGTCGGCGCTGGTGCTGTTTCTCGACTTGCTCGGTGCGGACAGGCAATTGTCCAGCCAGAGTCAGAGCATGGTGCTGCGAGCGCACCAGGCGGCAAATTCCCTGAGCGGACTGCTGATGACCCTGCTGGATATCTCGAAGCTGGATGCCAGCATCGTCAAACCGAATCGCTGCTCTTTTGCTGTTCAGCTTTTATTCAAGGAGCTGGAGAATGAGTTTTTGCCGGTCGCGCAGAACAAAGGCATTCAATTGTCCTTCGTGTTCAGTTCTGCGCTGATCGACAGCGATCCTGTCTTGCTGGGACAGATTCTGCGCAATCTGATTTCAAATGCGCTGCGCTATACCGATTCCGGACGCATTGTGGTGGGGTGTCGGCACAAGCGCGACATGCTGTCCATCGAGGTGCACGATACCGGCATCGGCATCGCTTCGGATCAGCACCAGGCCATCTTCAGGGAGTTCTACCAGATCGGGAACAAGGAGCGCGACCGGCAAAAGGGCCTGGGGTTGGGGTTGGCGATCGTCAAACGCACGGTAGAACTGCTCGGACATGGCATCAGCTTGCATTCCCATCCTGGCAAAGGTTCCTGCTTCGCTGTCATCGTGCCGATGGCGCAGGATTTGATGAATGAAGGCACATTGCCATTCAGGGCCGAAAGCGTTCAAGCCGAATTCAACACTCGCGGCCAACGCATCGCCATCATAGAGAACGAAGAAGACATCCGCGTCGGCATGCAAAACGTCCTGCAAAGCTGGGGCTGCGATGTCATCGCTGCCAATTCAGCCGACGCGATCATGAGCATGCTCGAACACGACCGGAAGCCCGTGACGGCAATCATTTCGGATTTTGGGTTGAGCGATTCGAGCAACGGTATCGATGCAATTGCCCTATTACGGCAACGCTATAGCGCCAGCCTGCCCGCTCTCCTGATCACAGGCGATACCACCAGGGAAACATACGTGGCAGCCCAGGAGGCCAACTTGCCCTTGCTTTACAAACCGGTCAAAGCAGAAGTTCTGCGCACGGCTCTCGTCGGAATCATGCAACCGGTTGCAGTTGCGTGATCCTGATTCAGGGAACGCTCACCCTGCCAATTTTTTTGCATTCTGGAACATGCGCAACCATGCGCCGTTCTTTTGCCAATCCGACTTGGCAGGAAGGGGGTTTTCGGCACGGGAAGAAGATTGGCTGGACAGTGGTTCGACCGGCTCCGCGGTCTTGAGCACGATGCTGCAGAGCTCGGAAAAGATCGGCGATCGCGGGTTCGCTTGATAGTGCTTCTGGCTTCCCACGCGTTTGACTGTCACCAAACCGCTTTCGTCCAGGCGTTTCAACTCACGCTGCACGGCACCGGAACCGCCGCCGGATAAGCCGATCAACTCGGTGGCAAAAAAACTGCGCTCCGGTTGCCCAAACAATAATCCCAGCACACGCTGCTGTGTATTTGAAAACAGCGCAGCAGATAAACTGGTGTGCTGGATGGCAGCGGAAGTTTTAGCTCTTATGCCCATATTGGGCATCTTACTACCCAATATGGGTATGTCAACCCTACCCCACCCACTTCCTTGCATTCTGGAACATGCGCAGCCATGCGCCGTTCTCCTGCCACTCCTTCGGATACCAGGAGTTCTGCACCGCACGGAACACGCGTTCCGGGTGGGGCATCATGATGCTGAAGCGGCCGTCCGGCGTGGTGAGTCCGGTAATGCCTTGCGGTGAGCCATTGGGGTTGAGCGGATAGGTTGTCGTCGGTTTACCGTAGTGATCGACATAACGCAGCGTGACCAGAGGTTGTACGTCATGCAGGCGCCTGGCGTTGCCGAAGTCGGCATAGCCTTCGCCGTGCGCGACGACGATGGGCATGCGGCTGCCGACCATGCCATCGAACAGGATGGAAGGCGTCTGCTGCACTTCCACCATGACGAAGCGCGCTTCGAACTGTTCCGACTGGTTGCGCGCGAAGTGCGCCCAGTTCTCGGCACCGGGAATGATCTCGTGCAGGTTGCTCATCATCTGGCAGCCGTTGCACACACCCAATGCGAAGGTATCGCTGCGTTTGAAGAAGGCTTCAAACTCGTCGCGTGCCCTCGGGTTGAACAGGATGGATTTTGCCCACCCCTCGCCCGCACCCAGCACGTCGCCGTAGGAGAATCCACCGCAGGCCACGAAGCCTTTGAAATCGGCCAGTTTCACGCGGCCGCTGATGATATCGCTCATATGCACGTCCACCGAAGTGAAGCCGGCGCGGTCGAAGGCGGCGGCCATCTCGACGTGGCCGTTCACGCCCTGCTCGCGCAGGATGGCCATCCTGGGACGCGAAGTAAGCACCGCCGCTGCCGTTCGTCCTGAGCTTGTCGAAGGATGGGCAGAAGTAGGCGGTTCGACAGGCTCACCGCGAACGGTATAAGGGTTCTCGTTCGGGTCGTAATTCAGCTTGATATGCAGGCCCGGATCCTTCGCATCCAGTGTGCGGTCGTACTCCTGTTGGGCGCAGGCCGGGTTGTCGCGCAGTTTCTGCATCTGGTACGTTGTCTCGGACCAGATTCGGCGCAGCGTGATGGCGTTATCACTGAACAAATTAGTCTTGCCGCGCGTAATGTTGATGATGCCGCCGGTGTTGAGGCGCGCCACTTCGTACACACTGCCCAGCCCCGCATCTTCACACTGCACGAAGATGTCGGCCAGATCGTCGCAATGCACTTGCACCAGCGCGCCGAGTTCTTCGTTGAATAATATGCCGAGGTCGTCGCCCTTGCATTCGTCCAGGCGGATGTCCAGGCCGATGTGCGAAGCGAAACTCATCTCGCACAGGGATGCCAGCATGCCGCCGTCGGAACGGTCGTGGTAAGCCAGAAGCTTTCCTTCGCGGTTGAAGCGCTGGATAAGATTGAAGAAGGCCTTGAGTTTCTTGGCATCGTCCACGTCCGGCGCGACATCGCCGACTTGCTTGTACACCTGAGCCAGCGCCGAGCCGCCCATGCGATTCTTGCCGCTGCCGAGATCGAACAGCAGCACGACAGTGTCGGTGTCGGCCGCAAGTTGCGGAGTAAGTGTCTTGCGCGCGTCGGTGCATGGGGCGAAAGCGGTGACGATGAGCGACAGCGGCGCGGTGACGGCTTTGCTCTGCTCGCCCTCTTTCCAGGTGGTCTTCATCGACATCGAATCTTTGCCCACCGGGATGCTGATGCCGAGCTGCGGGCACAACTCCATGCCCACGGCCTTGACGGTGTCGAACAGCGCTGCGTCTTCACCGTGGTGTCCGGCGGCAGCCATCCAGTTGGCGGAGAGCTTGATATCGCCGATCTTGCCGATCTGCGCGGCGGCGATGTTGGTGATCGCCTCGCCGATGGCCATGCGGCCCGAGGCCGGCGCGTTGAGCACGGCGATGGGCGTGCGTTCGCCGAGCGCGAAGGCTTCGCCCAGATAGGTGTTGTAGCCCATCAGCGTGACGGCGACATCCGCCACCGGCACTTGCCACGGGCCGACCATCTGGTCGCGCGCGGTCATGCCGCCCACGGTACGGTCGCCGATGCTGATCAGGAAGGTCTTGTCCGCCACGGATGGCAGGCGCAGTACGCGCTCGATGGCTTCTTTAAGCACGATGTTGCCGGTGTCGAACTTGGGCAGCATGACCTGCTCGCGCGTCACTTTGCGCGTCATCTTCGGCGGCTTGCCGAGCAATACGGAGAGCGGCATGTCCACCGCGTTGTTGCCGAATTCTTCGTCATGCACCACGAGCTGGTCTTCGCGGATGGCCGTGCCCAGCACAGCGAAGGGACAGCGCTCGCGTTCGCACAATGCCTGGAATTCCAGCACGCGCTCGACCGGGATCGCCAGCACGTAGCGCTCCTGCGCCTCGTTGCTCCATATCTGCATCGGCGTCATGCCGCGTTCTTCGCTGGGCACCGAGCGCAGCTCGAAGTGCGCACCCTTGCCGCCGCCATGTACCAGTTCCGGCAAGGCATTGGAAATGCCGCCCGCACCGACGTCGTGGATGGAAAGAATGGGATTGTTGTCGCCCATCTGCCAGCAGCGGTCAATGACTTCCTGCGCGCGACGCTGCATCTCGGGATTGCCGCGCTGCACGGAATCGAAATCGAGGTTTTCGGCGTTGGCGCCGGTATCCATGCTGGAGGCCGCCCCGCCGCCGAGGCCGATCAGCATGCCCGGACCGCCGAGCTGGATCAGTACGGCGCCATTCGGCAGCTCGTGCTTGTGCGTGTGCTGCGCAGCGATGCTACCGACCCCGCCCGCCAGCATGATGGGTTTGTGGTAGCCGCGCACTTCTCCGTTGACTTGTTCTTCGAAGGTGCGGAAGTAACCTGCCAGGTTGGGGCGGCCGAATTCGTTGTTGAACGCGGCGCCACCGAGGGGGCCGTCGATCATGATCTGGAGCGCTGAGGCAATGCGGGAGGGCTTGCCGTAAGTATGGGAAGGGTTTAAGGGGGAAAGGATCGCACCTTCGGTGCTCAAGGGTAAAGTCAAAAGCGGAGCGGCGGATTTTCCCTTATCCCTTCCCTCTTCCCCCTTCTCAAATATTTCCCAAGGCTGCACAAACCCTGGAATACACAAATTGGAAACGGAAAAGCCCGTCAAGCCAGCCTTGGGCTTGGAACCGGTACCGGTCGCCCCTTCGTCCCGGATCTCGCCGCCGGAGCCGGTCGCCGCCCCCGCGAACGGCGCGATGGCGGTCGGGTGGTTGTGCGTCTCGACCTTCATCAGGGTGTGCGTGAGCTCCTTGCTGAAGGCATAGCTGCAGTCCTTGCGCGGATAGAAACGCTCAATCTCGGCACCCTCAATGACGGAGGAGTTATCCGAGTAGGCGACCACAGTGCCTTCGGGGTGCAACTTGTGCGTGTTGCGGATCATGCCGAACAGGGAGATGGTCTGCTGTTGGTCGTCGATGATCCAGTCGGCGTTGAATATCTTGTGGCGGCAGTGTTCGGAGTTGGCCTGCGCGAACATCATCAGCTCGACATCGGTGGGGTTGCGCTCCAGCTTGGTGAAATTTTCCACCAGATAGTCGATCTCGTCGGCGGAAAGTGCCAGGCCCAGTTTGCGGTTGGCGGCTTCCAGTGCCGCATTGCCGCCTTTGAGTATGTCCACCGTGGACAGCGGCTGCGGCGTGCCGTGTTTGAATATCCTGTCTTCGATGCCTGTCCCGAGCTCAGCCGAAGGGCCTGCGATGTCGCTGACCACCGATTCCGTCATGCGGTCGTGCAACAGCGGCAGCACAACTTTCTTTTCCGCGTCAGTCAGCGGCTTGCCGCTCTTGGTCTTCAGGTAGTACAGCACGCCGCGCTCGATGCGCGTCACCTGCGGCAGCGCACAGTGACGCGCGATGTCGGTGGCCTTGGACGACCAGGGCGAGATGGTACCGAGGCGCGGCACGACCAGCAGGCTGGATATCTTGCCTTTGAACTCCGGTTCGCCCGCGGCTTTGTCCAGGCCGAGCAGACGATTCAGCAAACCGACATCGGTTGCAGACAACTCGGAGGACAGTTCGGTGAAATAACAGTGGCGTGTGTCTTCGAGGGTGACGCCGGATTTCGTGGCATTCAGCGCGGTGCGCAGTTTGTCGAGGCGGAAGGCGGAAAGTGCGGGTTTACCTATCGAGGTGCGGAACATGGCGAGATAGCGCGATGAAATAACGAGGCCGGATTATACTATGCGCATCCGTTTAACCTAAGCCGTCAGTACCCGAAAGCGCGCCTGACGAAACCCGAGAGTCCTCTTATGCCCACAGCCCGCCCCGCCACTATCACCAGCAAACAAGTTGCCACCTTCCTCAAACCCCGCCCCAAAGACAGCCACAAAGGCCTGTTCGGCACGGTCACGGTGATCGGCGGTGCCGAAGGCATGCTCGGCGCGGCGCTGCTGGCCGGACGGGCATCGCTCAAGATGGGCGCGGGTTGCGTGCATGTCGGTCTGCTGGCGGACAAGATGCCTATGGTAGACATGCGGGTACCGGAATTGATGCTGCACCCGGCCGGCGCGGCCCTGGCATCGACCAAGCCGGATGTGCTGGTGATCGGCTGCGGCCTGGGACGCAGCCTGTCTGCGCAAAAGCTGCTGTACGACGCGCTGCTGCTGGATATAGCGCTGGTAGTGGATGCCGATGCGCTCAACCTCATCGCCCAGCGCCCCGACCTGCGCAGCATGCTGCACGGACGCAAGGCACCGGCAGTATTCACGCCGCATCCCGGCGAGGCCGCGCACCTGCTGGCTTGCAGCACGGAAGACATCCAGAAGGATCGTGCCGCGGCGGTGCGTGAACTCGCCAGACGCCTGAACGGCAGCGTAGTGCTGAAAGGCGCAGGCAGCTTGTGCGCCACGCGCGGCGGCAAGCTGCACATCAACCAGACCGGCAATCCCGGCATGAGCAGTGCCGGCATGGGCGACGTGCTGAGCGGCATGATCGCCGCCTTCATCGCGCAAGGCTTGGACGCGGACGAGGCACTACTGCTGGCCGTGCACTTGCACGGCGCGGCGGGTGACGAGTTGGCCAAGCAGCAAGCCACGCTGGGCATGAGCGCAACGGAAGTGACCGAGTGGGCGCGCTGGCTCTTGAACCGCATGGCACCGAAGTAAAGTATTCCCAAGGTCATGACCGCCGTCCTCTACCGCTACCTGATGATCATCGCGGCCTGCATCTCGCTGCTGATCGGGCTGCAGGTCCCCAATTTCGTCGATCAATACCAGAAGCGCGTGGATGCACATCTGCGCGAGGTAAGTATCAACTTGCTGCCGTACCAGGAGATCGCCAACAAGTACTTCAACGGCGACCTGAACAAGCTGATCGAGTTGCACCGCAACAGCGAGGTCCGTCCTTTCCAGGAAGAAGGGCTGGCGATAGCAAAGATGGTTGCGCGCAAACTGCGTTTCGAGACCGACATGGCCGCGCTGCAGACCAGCCTGCCGCTGAAGGCTCTGCATGTCCTGTTGCACGGCGACAAGGAAATGCTGGATGAAGCGATGGGACAGTACAGTTATGCCGTTCCATTGAACCAGGATGCGCTGGTGTTCGGCGCGTGCGCGGCGCTCGCCGTCCTGCTGTTGGTGGAGCTGTTGCTGGCACTGGCGCGCCTGGCTTTCAGAAAATTATCCCGTTCAGCCTCCCCCACCCCGACACAATGAGTTTTTCCATCGATATCAGCGAAGAGTCCGGCATCCGTTATTTGCACTTCGGTTCCACCTGGGTACAGGGCGCGATGCGCATCGCACGGCCCTGGCATCTGGAACTCGAATACACCAAGGAGATGATGGCGAGCCTGCTCATGCGCGACGATGCGCGCTTTCCGCGCAAGGTGCTGCTGATCGGGCTGGGCGCGGCTTCGCTTACCAAATTCATCTACCGCAATTGCCCGCTGGCGAAACTGACCGTGGTGGAGATCGAACCGCGCGTAGTGGCTGCAGCCAGGCAATTCTTCAAGCTGCCGGACGACCCCTTGCGCCTGAATGTTGTGATCGGTGACGGCGCAAAATTCATCGCTGAAAACGACAAGACTTACGATCTGATCCTGGTCGACGGTTTCGACGAGAATGCACGACCCGGCGAACTGGATACCTTGCCGTTCTATCAGATGTGCCGTTCACGCCTGAACGACAACGGCATCCTCGCCGTCAATCTGCTCGGACGCAGTCGCGGCTATACCGCCAGCCTGGAGCGACTGCGCGAAGCGTTCGAGACGCGCGCACTGGTTTTTCCTTCCTGCGAAAGCGGCAATGTGATCGCCCTGGCCGCGACGGGCGCGCCCATCCGCATCGACCTGGACGACCTCAAGGAGCACGCTGTGAGGCTGAAGGAGAATACCGGATTGAATCTGCTGCCGACCCTGACGCGCATCGAACAGGCCCAGACTTGTCCGGGTGGCGTGTTTTATCTTTGACACAAATAAATCACAGGCCGCCGGGCATTTGTGTTTAGAATTGGCAGCGAGGAAGATGCATAAAATTACAAGCTTCATTTTCCAAAACTAATGAACTTAAATTTTGAAAGGTAGCGATCATGGCCACAGCAAAGTCCACCACCGCAAAAAAACCCGCCGTCTCCAAACCTGCAACCAAGCCCGCTGCCGGGAAAACAACCGCTGCAGCAGCCACCCCCAAGGCGACCACCAAAAAGGTTGCGGCCAAGACAACGACAGCCAAAACCGCAACAGCCAAGAAACCGGCAGCAACGGTCAGCAAACCCGCTGCAGCGGAGAAGAAACCCGCCGCACCCGCCAAAACAGCGTCGGCCAAAGTGACTGCCGCACCAACGCCGGAACAACGCTACAGAATGGTTCAGGATGCAGCCTATTTCATCGCCGAGAAGAACGGCTTCAAGGCTGGTTCGATGGAATACTGGATCGCGGCTGAGGTTGAGATCGAAGCTTTGTTATCCGGCAAGGGGAAGAAGTAATCAGATTCCCGTCGTGCCGGATTCCACTGCGTAACGCACGTAGTGCAGTTGCAACTTCTCGGCAGCTATTGCGGCTAACAATCTGTCCGCATCCTTCATGTCGAGGATGAATTCGACCGCGACGGCGAGATTTCCTGCCAGTTCAAAGAAAGTCTCTTCACGCATGCGGCCGTGCTTGCCGTATCCGGCGATAGAGCGGAAGGCCGAGCCGCCGGGTATTTCCAGGTGTTGCGCGAGGCGCAGCAGCCATTCGTGCATCAGTTCATTATGGTGATGCTGCTTTTCGCTGACGTAGAATTTAAGCGCGACGGATTGCATATTCTCTCCCTATTGCTGTAACCATTTGAACGTTTGTATCCCGAACACCGTCATCAGCAACGAACCACCAAGGTGCGCCGCGATGATCGTCGTGCCCCAGGCATATTGCCCGCGCATCAGCAAAGTAACGGTCTCTGCCGAGAAAGTGGAAAAGGTCGTGAGTCCGCCAAGGAATCCTGTGATGGCAAACAAGCGCCATTCCGGCGACAAACTGGGGTAGTGCATGAAAAATGCGACCGCAAGTCCGACGAGATAACCGCCGATGAGATTAGCGGACAAGGTACCCAATGGCAGTTCGGATACTGTCGGGTTCAACCATATTCCCAATCCCCAGCGCAGCCACGCGCCGATGGCAGCACCCAGACCGACAGCAAAAAAGGCAAAAAAAGTCATGGCTCGATTGTAGCAGGAGGAGTCAGGCCTCGCAGCTTGAAGCAGCGCATGTTCGGCGAGCCGTCGAGCTCATAAACATTGAACTCGCGGCAAGGTGTGGGACGTTGCTCGTAGATGGAACAGGATACCTGTTTGCCAACCTCGCCCTGCAGGGCGACGCAACGCGGAGGATGGTTGTTGGTCCCTTTCATGCAAAGCAGGTGCTGGTGCACCTGCTCGGTCAGTTCGGCGGGAACGATGCCACCGGGGGTTTCGTTCGACTCACCCCAGTAGAACGAAACCCGGAAATAAGCGCAACAGGCGCCGCAAGTCAGGCAGGGATTCTCCTCACTCATGCTCGGACCACTTCACCCCACAGATCATGCTCATCGGAATCGGTGATCCTTACCGTGACGAACTCGCCGACTTCCAGCTCTTCACCGTCGATGTACACCAAACCGTCGATCTCCGGCGCATCTGCGGCGCTGCGCGCGACCGATCCGCCATCATCCACATCGTCCACCAGCACGGTCATGGTCTGGCCGACCTTCTTCGCCAGTTTTTCGGCGCTGATTTCTTCCTGCAGGTACATCAGGCGTGCCAGGCGATCTTCCTGCACATCGGGATCGACGTGATCCGGCAATGCATTTGCGACTGCGCCTTCCACCGGCGAATACTTGAAGGCACCGACACGATCCAGTTGTGCTTCCTCGATGAAGTCGAGCAACTCTTCGAATTCTTCTTCCGTCTCGCCGGGGAAACCAACAATGAAAGTACTGCGCAAGGTGATGTCCGGGCACACGCTGCGCCATTGCTGAATGCGCTTGAGCACATTCTCGCTGCTGGCCGGGCGCTTCATCAGCTTGAGGATGCGCTCGTTGGCATGCTGGAACGGGATATCGAGATACGGCAATATCTTTCCTTCCGCCATCAACGGGATGACTTCATCCACGCTCGGATAGGGATAAACGTAATGCAGGCGCACCCACACGCCGAGGCTGCCGAGCGCGTCCGCCAGTTCGGTCATGCGCGTCTTGAGCGGCTTGCCGTTCCAGAAGCCGGTGCGGTATTTAACGTCCACGCCGTAGGCCGAGGTGTCCTGCGAGATGACCAGCAGTTCCTTCACGCCGGACTCGACCAGTTTCTCCGCCTCGGTCATGACCTCGTGGATCGGCCGGCTTACCAGGTCGCCGCGCAGGCTGGGAATGATGCAGAAGGTGCAACGATGGTTGCAGCCTTCGGATATCTTCAGATAGGCGAAGTGTTGCGGCGTGAGGCGCACACCTTGCGGCGGTACCAGGTCGACATAGGGGTCGTGCAATCTGGGCAAGTATTGATGCACTGCGTTCATCACGGCATCGGTCTCGTGCGGCCCCGTGACGGACAGTACCTTGGGGTGTGTCTTTTGCACGATGTCGCCCTTGGCGCCGAGACAGCCGGTGACGATGACCTTGCCGTTCTCCTGCAGTGCTTCGCCGATGGCTTCCAGCGATTCCGCCACGGCACTGTCGATGAAGCCGCAGGTGTTCACCACCACCAGATCGGCTTCCTGGTAACTCGGCGTGATGACATAACCTTCGGCGCGCATGCGCGTGAGAATGTGTTCCGAATCCACCGTTGCCTTGGGGCAACCGAGCGATACGAAACCGATTTTGGGTGTTTTTTCTTTGATGTTCATGCTGTTTCGGTGCTGCACTTATTGAAAAGTCCGGGCATACAAGGCTACTGCGCCTGTTCCCGAAGGGGACGCTATTCTAACTGTTTCATACACGATGAATGGCGAATGTCTGGAAATGTGGTCCGGGCCGGCCTGTCAGGCTGACGGAAAGAAATTTTCAATATCGCGCATTAAGGGAATAAAACCGGCCCGGTCAAAACGACCTTCGGCAACATGACGACGCAACGGCTTATTGCTTCCAGGCCAGAACCAACGGTTCCTTTCTTGAAGTCGCGTCGGGTTCTCCTATTGGCACCCCCACGATGATGGGCGCAATGACAGTGTAAGAAGCGGGTATGCCGAGCTCTGTTTTCACCATGTTTATATTCAGGACCGAAACGGCAGAGCCAATGACACAGCTGCCGAGACCAAGGTCGCAGGCCGCCAGCATCAGATTCTCGGCTGCCAGCCAGCAATCGGCAACGACGAAGGGGCTCGTCGGCTTCGCACAAATGATGATTAAAGTGTTTGCCCCGTGGAACATGTCGAAGTCTGGTCTGGCAAAATGCTCGAACGAGTGCCGGACACCCTGGGCGTTGCGGTGACGCATCTCCTCGATGAATATCGGCTTGGCACGATCGGATAGCTGCCTCAATATTTGCCTGTTCTGTACCACGACAAATGCCCAAGGTTCCTCGTGCATGGCGGTGGGAGCACGCACAGCGGCTTCCAGCAGTGTCTGAATGTCGTTCTTGCTGATCTTGTCCGGCAAATACGCCCGGACGGAGCGCCGCGCAAGAATGGCCTCGAATATATTCCTTCCTCGCGGCTTTTCGATCGTTGGCGGCAACATGGTAGGCTCCTCCTAGTATGTTGCGCACGCTAACATTGAATGGCCGCCCGAAAAATCAGTATGAATACCTATGGGTGTGCAGAATCTATTTGGATTCCTGGTTTGAGGTGATGCGCGCGAGTTCGAGCATATTGGATGCGCCGGTTTTCTGCATGACGTGAGCGCGATGTATTTCCACCGTCCGGTAGCTGATGCCCAGACGCTGCGCAATTTCCTTGCTGGTATGTCCGGCGACGGCCAGTTTGAGAACCTCATTCTCGCGTTCGGTGAGCATGGCCAGCCTTGAGGCGATAGACTGCGAAGCCTCGGCTTGCTTCCGCAAGAGGGAACACTGTTCCATCGCCTCCTGAACACGGGACAGCAGCACCGCCCCTTTCACAGGTTTGGTCAAAAAGTCCATCGCACCCGCCTTGAGGGTGCGCACCGTTAACGGTATGGTTCCATGCCCTGAAAGAAAGATGATCGGCAGATTCAAGCCTCGCCGCGTCAATTCCTCCTGCAAGGCGGGGCCGTCCATGTCGGGCATGCTCACATCCAGAATGATGCAGCCATGGGTATCGGGGGTGCATATTTCCAGAAAATCTTCAGCGCCGTGAAAGGTGGCAACGGCATAACCGGCAGCTTCCAGTTGCATGCGCAGCGAGTCCAGCACAACCGCATCGTCATCCACAATAAATACGTAGCCGTAGTAGCTCATGATGCGAAGGGCAACGTCAGATGAAAAGTGGCGCCGGTACCGGCTTGCGGTTCAAACCAGAGTTTGCCGCCATTGGTCTCGACCAGAGAACGGCTAACTGCGAGTCCCATGCCTATGCCCTTGGCCTTGGTGGTAAAAAACGGCTTGAACAAACGATGCAAATCTTCCTCCTTAATGCCGGGTCCGTTGTCCTGTATCGTCACTTGGACGACTCCCTCATCCGGTATTTTTTTCACCGTCACGGAAATGACCGGCAGAGAAACACCGGCATCCCGCATGGCCTCCACACCGTTGTGCAACAGGTTGAACAGCACCTTTTGCACATGGGTACGACTGGCTCGAATCAATGGCAGCTCTTCGTCCTTTTGAAAAACATATTCAAACGCCAATTCATGTTCCGATCTTGCCGCATCGAGAACATCGAGTATCTCTTTATCAAGGTCGAACATTTCGGCCGTGAATTCCTGAATGTTCAAAAATTCGAGCAGATCGCGGATCGATTTCCCGGCACGGAGTGCTTGTCGCTCGCAGCCATCGATGGCTTTTCTGATTTTATCCAGATTGGGATCTTTGGATTTCAGCAACATGAGTGCTGCACTGCTATAAGATGCAATTGCGAGCAGCGGCTGATTCAACTCGTGTGCGATGGCTGCAACCGTTTGCGAGGTTGCATGCAGCATATGCAGATCGTCCATTTTCTTTCGACGCTCTTGTATTTCTTTTTCCATGCTTTGTTGTTCGGTGATATCGGAGATGACAATTCGCAACGGGGAATCATTTTCCGCCCCCATCCGCAAACCATCCAGTTTGGCCTGAAAGACTGAACCATCACCGCGCTTGATTGCCAGCTCGCAACTTTGTTTCACATTGCAATTTTGTATGGCCAAACAATGCCGATGCCACAGTTCAATGTCTTCGGATGTCAAAAAGTGGGCGAAGCTGCGGCGGATCAGCTTGTTGCGTTCCACACCCAGGAGTGCGGCAGCGGCAAGATTGGCCTCGATAATGATTCCCTCGCCGCTAAGCGTGAGATAACCGATGGGGAAAAAGTCATAAAGTTCCATATATCGGTCAAGGGACACCTTTGGCGCAATATGTGCATTCCGCAGTTCATCGTCATGACTCTTGGGTTCGATCTGGTGCGCCTGGAGTTCGTACAATTTTTCCCAGGTAGCGCGAGAATGTGCTTCCACCGGAGACGGGCGCAGGAGTTGTTCTTCGGCTTTCCTGCGAAGAGAATTTTGGATCTTCTTGCTAACCGATTTATCTTCTGGAGGCATCAAAGTTTCGCCTGGTTCGTCCAATGATGTTTATCAAGCTGGTTACGAAAGTTTCACAGAAGCAGCTAGCCCAGCAACGCCAGCATGAAACCGGATTACGGCAAAAAATAACACAAGGCCATCATTGATGCCACTTTGCAAGCCGCAGATTTAGGGATCTTTTGCATTTTCCATTGCTGATCGTATTGTGACTCAGTCCCCGGCTGCCCTAGCGTATGCAGATTTTGGCATAGCTTGCACACGGGCGATCCATATATCCTTAGCCGGATACATATTGGCACATATCAATTCTCCCGTATCTTCTAAAACCGATTATTACAATAAATTTAATCTTCCCGGAATGCCCGTCCTTTAAGGATAGCCTCAAGAAGAGCAAAATGGACTTGCCGAAAGAAAACAACTCATCCGGAGTCATTTGACCGGTACTTTCAACCTTGACACTGCATTTGTCGCAAGGCCCTCAGGCGGGTGCGATGGAACCGAACAGCGCGACTGTGCCCACGCCCAACAGGATCAACACGACCTGCTGCACGGTGTCGCGCATACGTGTTCGTTTGTGCAAACCGGGTATCAGGTCAGCCACCGCAATATAGATCAGGCTGGAAGCTGCCAAGGCCAGCAAATACGGCACCAGCGATTGCATGTCCTTCAGTGCGACATATCCCAGCACACCGCCGACCAGTGTGGCAAAACTGGAAATGAGATTGAGTTGAAAAGCGCGCAGCTTGCTGTAGCCGGAATGCAGCAGAACGGCAAAGTCGCCGACTTCCTGCGGAATCTCGTGGGCAATGATGGCCAGCGAAGTCACAACCCCCAGGTGCACATCGACCAGGAAGGCCGCCGCGATGATGATGCCATCGATAAAGTTGTGGAAGGTATCGCCGACGATGACCATCGTCCCGCTGCGCCCATGATCGTGCCCTGCCTGTTCGTGAGGCTCATGCGCTTCGCAGTGTTCGTGATGGCAGTGGCGCCAGATCAACACTTTCTCCAGCGTGAAAAACATCAATATGCCGACCAGCACCATGCCACTCACCGCCGGCAGATTGGACGCTTGCTGAAAAGCCTCGGGCAGAATGTCGAGGAATACGGCACCCAGCAGCGCACCGATGGCATAGCTCACCAGTCCGCCGAGGTATTCACCCCGCGCATTGAGCGCAAACAGCGCAGCCGCTAACACGCTCAGGATGCCGCCCAATAGGCTGGTGATGATGATCCAGGCCAGGATGCTCATGCTATAACCCAAATTAGTGAAGGGCGCGGATTATACCCAGTATCACCGGATGGCACCGAATTCGGGTTCCTTGTTGTAGTACCTGAAACTTTCACGCAAACGTTTGGCCGCTTCATCGGACATTTTCTCAAAGACAACACCGCAGACAAACTTCCCCTGCTCCTTGCGTTGCCAGGTGATCCTGCCAGGTAATTTGACTGGCTTCTGTCCCTCGTAATGACTGATATCTTCCTGCGGTAGATATATCTCCATTTCGATCAGCTTGCTCCGGTCCAGTTCTTTGCTCATCAGCAGGCGAATACCGGTCATGCTGAAATCGAGGCTGGGGCATTCGACTGAGGTCCCGCCCTGCGCCACATGAACCAGCAAACGGTTGGCAGCGCGCGGAAAAGTTCGCTTCTCATGCTGAATTGCCTTGATGGCAGAAGTGTGGTTAAAGGTAAATTCAGCCATCAGATTGTTCAGCTTCCCGGTGACTGTATGCAGTCCGTCGCCGATGCCCGCCGTCGTCTCCACCTTGACCGAGCTCTCCTGCAACGTCGCGAAGAGTTCCTTCAGCGTCTTCTGGAGGATGTCCACATTGCGTATCTGCGCAGCGCTGGCCTCGGATATGCCGTTGTTCGCACTGGCCGTTTCCGCAACATCCACCGAAATACGCTCGATCACTGCAGCCGTCTCGCCCGCCAGCTTCTGGTTCTCGTGCACCTTGCCCACCACCACGTTCATCGACGTCGTCACTTCTTCCACCTTGCCGCCCAGTTGGGAAATGATGCGCGAAACCTCGCCGGCCGATTGCGTCGTGCGTTCGGCCAGTTTGCGCACTTCATCGGCCACCACAGCGAATCCGCGCCCCTGCTCTCCGGCGCGCGCGGCTTCGATAGCGGCATTGAGCGCCAACAGATTGGTCTGTCCGGCGATATCCTGAATGGTAGAGATGATGTCGTGGATCTGCGCCGCCGATCTCTCCAGTTCATTGATCTTCGTCGCTGCCTGATTCACTTCCTGCACCGTATTTTCCATCTCGGAGATGTTCTTCTGCACAAAACTGATTCCTTCGCGCGCCTGGGACTCGGTCCTTTGCGCCCTTATTGTCGCTTCGGTCGCCTGCACCTGCACGCTTTCCGAAATCTGGTGCAACTGCTGCGTGGCGCCGTTCACCTCATCCGAACGGTTTTGTTCCTTGCGGCCCACCTCCGCGATTTCGTGCGATATCTTGGCGATCTGGAATGCAGACTGTTCCATTTCCTTCCCGCTGTCGTCCACCTCGCACATGATATGGTTGAGCTTGGCCAGCATGTCGTTGAAACTTTTTTCCAGTTCGCCAATCTCGTCGCGCGAGCGATGCTCCACACCCTTGGTGAGGTCGCCTTTTTCCACCGTCTTCAGCGCATTGCACAGCGCCTTGATGGGTTTGACGAACAGGTTGGCTACAAAACCGATGATGAAGAACTGGAGCATGAACTCCAGCCCCGATTCCCAGAAAGAATTGAAAATATAGGCATTATGGTTTGCCACGAGCTGGCTGATGACCTGCTGGCCGACCCCGCCTTCACGCGCGATGTCGACCATCTGCCCCAATTCATGCGAGGCAAGCATCCGGTTGTAGACAGTGGTGACCATTGTCACCAGGAAGAAGCCGAATTGAAGCTTCCAGCGTATGCTGAGCGAGTTGTACCAGTTGTTCATCGATTTCTCCAGAAGGGGGCTACATTTATGAAAATGTAGTGCGCACGTCTATGACGACATCCGGCGGGAAAACTTGAGGCCGGAATGTGGACAGGTCGTTCTATGCCATTTTAGGCTGTTAATCGCTCAGGGAAACATCGAGCGTCTCCGGCATGAACAGCACTCCGAGCACGGAAGCAAAGATCAGCATGCCCACCGGATACCACAGTCCCGCCAGCGCATCGCCCGCCTGAACCGAGAGCAATGTGACCATGAACGGCGACAGCCCGCCGATCCACCCCGCGCTCAGGTTATGCGGCACGGCGGCGGCGGTATAGCGCGTGCGTGCCGGGAACAGTTCTGCGAGAACCGCGGTCTGCGGGCCCGTGATCAGTGCAACTGCAATCACCGGCACAATGAGCAGCAGGAACATCATGAAGCGGTTTACCTGATTAGCGTCCGCTTTTTCCGACCAGCCTTTGGCTTTTAACACCCCGGTCAGTTTTTCCGGACTGAAACCGTTGATTCCGCCATCGCCGCCTATGCTCACCGCCGCGTCCTGCCCGGTTCGCTGCGGCTGAAGGGAATACGAAACGCCGTTCCTGGTGAGAAACTCCTGATTGCGCTCGCAATCGTTCGCAGCTTTGCGGAACGGACTGTAGTCGCAATCACTTCCGTACAGCGTCACTGCAACTTCGCGATTGAAACGTTCCAGCGCCGGATTGCCGTAATGCTGCAAGCCCTTGAACACCGGCAGGATAGTAATCGCGCCCAGAATCAAGCCTGCCAGCAAGACCGGCTTGCGCCCGATCTTGTCCGACAGCCAGCCGCAAAAGACAGTGAGCGGGAACAGCAGCAGGGTGCTGGCCATCACCAGCGTACTGGCGAGTTGTGCGTCGAGCCGCACCACACTTTTAAGGAACACATTGGCATACACCTGCGACGAGAAAAACAGCAGCGAACCGCCTGCAGAAATGCAGAAGAACAGCAGCGCCATGCGTCCCAAAGTGCGACGATCACCCAGACATTCCCGCAGAGGCGCTTTGGAGACTGTGCCCGCTGCCTGCAACTGTCGAAATACCGGAGATTCCTCCAGGCTCATGCGCGTCTTGATGGAAATGAACAACAGCAGCGCAGAAAACAGGAATGGCACGCGCCAGCCCCAGCCATGAAAATCTGCATCGCTTAAAAAGGCCTGCAACAGCACAATCTGCAAAGTGGAAACCAGAATGCCGAGCGGCCCCATCAGTTGCAGCACGCTGGTGTAGAAACCGCGTCTGCCCTGCGGTGCATGCTCGGTGAGATATACCGCCACCCCGCCGATCTCGCCGCCCACAGCAAAGCCCTGCAACAGGCGCAATAGCAGCAACAGCAGCGGCGCAAGAATGCCGATCTGCGCATAGGTCGGCAGCACTCCGACCAGAAAGGTTGTCATGCCCATCAGCGAGATGGTCGCGATAAAGATCGGACGTCGGCCGAATTTGTCCGCCAGCGAACCGAACAATGCCGAACCCAATGGCCGCACCACCATGCCGACGCCAAAGGTGGCGAGGCTCATCAGCAACGCTGCCGTCGGATTCTCCGGCGGGAAGAACAGCACGCCGAAATAGGTCGCCAGCGAGGCAAAGGTAAGGAAGTCGTACCACTCGAGGAATGTACCGAAACAGGCGGCGAGGATTACTTTGCGTTGGGTGACGGTGATTTCTTGCATGAAAGGTCGGGAAGGTTAGCGGTCGATACCGTCAAACTCGCTTGAGGATGTGGCTGCCAATCGAATACCCGGCCCCGAACGAGCAAATGACGCCGATGCTGCCTGCCGCGAGATCGGTGTTGTGCTGATGGAATGCGATGATGGAACCGGCCGAGGCCGTGTTGGCGAACTTGTCGAGGATCACGGGTGCTTCTTCCAGCGTGGCTTCACGCCCGAGGATGCGCTTCGCGATCAGGTGGTTCATGGTCAGGTTGGCCTGGTGTAGCCAGAAGCGATTGACATCGCTTGCCGTAAGACCGTTGGCAGCAAGGTGCCTTGTCCGACAGCCAGCCGCAAAAGACAGTGAGCGGGAACAGCAGCAGGGTGCTGGCCATCACCAGCGTACTGGCGAGTTGTGCGTCGAGCCGCACCACACTTTTAAGGAACACATTGGCATACACCTGCGACGAGAAAAACAGCAGCGAACCGCCTGCAGAAATGCAGAAGAACAGCAGCGCCATGCGTCCCAAAGTGCGACGATCACCCAGACATTCCCGCAGAGGCGCTTTGGAGACTGTGCCCGCTGCCTGCAACTGTCGAAATACCGGAGATTCCTCCAGGCTCATGCGCGTCTTGATGGAAATGAACAACAGCAGCGCAGAAAACAGGAATGGCACGCGCCAGCCCCAGCCATGAAAATCTGCATCGCTTAAAAAGGCCTGCAACAGCACAATCTGCAAAGTGGAAACCAGAATGCCGAGCGGCCCCATCAGTTGCAGCACGCTGGTGTAGAAACCGCGTCTGCCCTGCGGTGCATGCTCGGTGAGATATACCGCCACCCCGCCGATCTCGCCGCCCACAGCAAAGCCCTGCAACAGGCGCAATAGCAGCAACAGCAGCGGCGCAAGAATGCCGATCTGCGCATAGGTCGGCAGCACTCCGACCAGAAAGGTTGTCATGCCCATCAGCGAGATGGTCGCGATAAAGATCGGACGTCGGCCGAATTTGTCCGCCAGCGAACCGAACAATGCCGAACCCAATGGCCGCACCACCATGCCGACGCCAAAGGTGGCGAGGCTCATCAGCAACGCTGCCGTCGGATTCTCCGGCGGGAAGAACAGCACGCCGAAATAGGTCGCCAGCGAGGCAAAGGTAAGGAAGTCGTACCACTCGAGGAATGTACCGAAACAGGCGGCGAGGATTACTTTGCGTTGGGTGACGGTGATTTCTTGCATGAAAGGTCGGGAAGGTTAGCGGTCGATACCGTCAAACTCGCTTGAGGATGTGGCTGCCAATCGAATACCCGGCCCCGAACGAGCAAATGACGCCGATGCTGCCTGCCGCGAGATCGGTGTTGTGCTGATGGAATGCGATGATGGAACCGGCCGAGGCCGTGTTGGCGAACTTGTCGAGGATCACGGGTGCTTCTTCCAGCGTGGCTTCACGCCCGAGGATGCGCTTCGCGATCAGGTGGTTCATGGTCAGGTTGGCCTGGTGTAGCCAGAAGCGATTGACATCGCTTGCCGTAAGACCGTTGGCAGCAAGGTGCGAGGAGATATGGTCGGCGGCCATCGGGCAGACTTCCTTGAACACCTTGCGGCCCTCCTGCATGAAGAGCTTGTCGCGGTTGTCGCGCGATGCCGGATTGCAGCGGTCGAGAAAGCCGCTGTTGTTACGAATGTTGTTGGAAAAGACGGTCGCGGCCTTGGAGCTGAGTATCTCCCACGCAGACTTTTGCCGACCCGAGGGAGAGGCTTCGACGACAACGGCGGTGGCGATGTCGCCGAAAATGAAGTGGCAATCGCGGTCGCGCCATTCGAGGTGGCCAGAAGGCAGTTCCGGACTGATCACCAATGCACAGCGCGCGCTGCCGGAGCGCACGGCGTTGGCGGCTTGCTCGATACCGAAAGTAGCGGATGAGCATGCAACGTTCATGTCGTAACCGTAACCGCCGCAGCCGAGCGCGCCCTGCACCTCGACGGCGATGGCCGGATAGGGCCGTTGAAAACTGGAGCAGGCGACGATGACCAGATCGACCTCTTCCGCCTTGCGTCCGGCGCTGGCCAGCGCTTCGCGCGCGGCACCGACTGCCATCTCTGCCATCAATGATATCTGTTCGTTCGGGCGCGGCGGAATCACGGGACACATGCGGTCGGGATCAAGCACACCGGTCTTTTCGACCACATAGCGCTGCTTGATGCCCGAGGCCTTTTCGATGAACTCGCTGCTCGATTCAGGCAGCGCGGCAACCTCGCCGCGGCCGATGGCGGCAGCATTGCGCTCGTTGGTGCGCCGAACATACTCGTTGTAGGAAGCCACGAGTTCGTCATTGCTAATGAGATTTGAGGGCACCCAGAGTCCGCTGCCCGTGATGTAGACCTTATTCATGCTGCACGCCTCCGATTGATTTTGGAATGTTGCAAACTGCTATTTCAGGCAAACCTCAACCCCGCTGTTGCCGCCCTTGAGCTCCGGCTCGCAATAGAGCTTGTGCATGGGCATTGCCGTGCTTGTTGTTGGACAAGGCGGCGATGCCGATGCCGCAGGCGGTCAGGGCATAGCGCCTCGCCGGCGTATTACTCCGCGAGACGGCCTGGCCGCGAAGGTTTCTCCATTCAGTCGATTGAGAAACCAGCACGCTAACCCAACCAGATAAACGTGCCCATGCGCCCGGTCACCCCATCGCGGCGGTAGGAAAAGAACTTGTCCTTCTGGTGGTAGGTGCAGTAATTTCCCCCACTGACTTTCCTGATGCCCAATACCTCAAGCCGCTGGCGCGCCAGCAGATAGAGGTCGGCAAGGTATTTGCCTTCCCCGCCATGCGCCACGAATGCCTCGGCAGCCCGCGCCTGATGCGCAATGAAAGCGGCGCGCACCTCTGCCCCCACCTCGAATGCTTCCTGCCCGATGGCGGGACCGAACCATGCCATCAACTTGTGCGGCGCAACACCCATCGCCTTGACAGTCGCTTCGATGACGCCGGCAGCCAATCCCTTCCAGCCCGCATGCACCGCACCGACCACCGTACCCGCCTCGTCGCACAGCAACACAGGCAGGCAATCCGCCGTCATCACCACGCACACCGTACCGCGATGGCGCGCGATGCTGGCATCGGCCTGAACGTGGCAACTCGCGGAATCCGCATCGGCAACGACGGTGCCGTGCACCTGTTCCAGCCACACCGGCTCACTCGGCAAAAACGGTTCCAGCAACTGGCGATTGCGCGCAACGGCTTGCGGGCTATCGCCGACATGCAAACCCAGGTTGAGTGTGTCGTAGGGTGCCGTGCTGATGCCGCCCTGGCGCGTGGTCTGCAAAGCTTTGACGTTCGCCGGCGCAGGCCACTCAGGCGTAATGCAGTGATCAGGCAATCCCATGGCTTGCCTCGTCGATCTGATCCAGCAGCTGTTCCATATCCTCCGGCAGCGGCGCATGCCATTCCAGCCATTCGCCGGTAACGGGATGTTCCAGTGCCAATTTCGTCGCGTGCAGTGCCTGCCGCGGAAAATTGTTCAATAGTTCGCGCAATGGCAGGGCGCATTTCTGCACACCTTTCTGGTACACGCTATCGCCGATCAGGGGATGGCCGTTATGCGTCAGGTGCACGCGGATCTGGTGTGTACGTCCGGTCTCGAGCCTACAACGCAACAAAGTGCAGCTGGGGAAATTCGCTTCCACGCTGTAATGAGTGACGGCTTCCTTGCCACCTTGAATCACCGCCATCTTCACGCGCTGCGATGGATGACGCCCGATGGGCAGATCAATAACGCCGCCGTAATCCAGTTCTCCCCACACCAGCGCAAGATATTCGCGTTTCACGCTGCGGGACTGCATTTGCCGCACCAGCGCGGTCTGCGCAATGAGTGTCTTGGCCACCACCATCAAACCGCTGGTATCCTTGTCCAGCCGGTGCACGATGCCCGCGCGCGGCACTTCGGCAAGTTGCGGAGCATGGTGCAACAATGCATTGAGCAGCGTGCCTTGCCAGTTGCCGCTACCCGGGTGCACCACCAGCCCTACCGGTTTGTTGATAACCAGGATGTCATTGTCTTCATAGACGATATCGAGCGGAATATCCTCGGCCACATAGGGTTGTTCGGAAGGATGTATCTGCGGCGATACGCAGATTGTTTCCCCGCCCCAGACCTTTTGTTTGACACTTCCTGCAGTGCCGTTGACCGTAACCAGCCCCTGCTCTATCCAGTCCTGCAAACGGCTGCGCGAGTATTCCGGAAACAGTTTGACGAGTGCCTGGTCGAGGCGCAGCCCGCCGTGTTCCATCGGAACACGCATCTCAAGCAGGTCGGCAGAGTCATCGTCTTTGCTATAATCGGGTAAATCTTCTTCGGGTTTCATCATGCGCCATAGTTTAGCCGTTTTCTTCCTGCTCACGTTAGTTGCTTGCAGTTCCGACACTGTCAAGGATGAAATGAAGAATCTGTCAGCCGACGAGATTTATGCAAAAGCGCAAGAGCAGATGAAGGATGAGAACTACGAAAAGGCCGTGAAACAGTTCGAGACCTTGCAATCGCGTTATCCGTATGGCCGTTACGCCCAACAGGCGCAAATGGAGATCGCCTACGCCTATTACAAACACAGCGAACCGGCCCCGGCGCTTGGGGCCCTGGACCAATTCGTGAAGATGTATCCCACGAGCACCCATCTTGATTACGTGTACTACCTCAAGGGACTCATCAACTTCAACGAGAACATCAACAGTCTTTTCGGCACCCTGTTGAAACAGGATCCGGCTGAACGCGATCCCGCAGCTTTGCGCGAATCCTTCAATTCGTTCAAGGAACTGGTCACACGCTTCCCGGACAGCAAATACACGCCAGATGCCCGGCTGCGCATGCAATTCCTGCTGATCACTCTGGCCCGCGCGGAAATCCATGTGGCGGACTATTACCTGCGCCGCGGTGCCTATGTCGCGGCGGCAAACCGCGCCAAAGGGGTATTGATCGATTTTCCGCAAACACCGCAGACCCGGGATGCCCTGCAAATCCTGGTACAAGCCTATGACGCCATGGGAATGAAAGACCTGCGCGATGACGCAAAACGCGTGCTCGCCCTGAACGTCGCCAAGGACGGCGCTCAGCCAGAGGCCAAGGAGTCCCCGCTGAATCCCACACCGTGGTGGAAGTTCTGGGACTGATGCCGTGAAATTCTGCTCAGAATGCGGTGCACCGGTCGAGCTTTCCCTGCCTCAGGACGATAACCGCGAGCGGCATGTCTGCACCGTCTGCAATACCATCCATTACCAGAACCCCAAGCTGATTGTCGGTGCCATCCCCGAGTGGAAGGATGGCCGCATCCTGCTTTGCCGCCGCGCCATCGAACCGCGTCACGGCCTGTGGACATTGCCGGCAGGCTTCATGGAAAACGGCGAGACAACGGCACAGGCGGCAGCGCGCGAGACCCTGGAAGAAGCCAATGCACGTATCGACGTGCTGGGTCTTTATGCGATGTACAACCTTCCCTACATCAATCAGGTACAGCTGCTGTATCGTGCCACGCTGCTCGATCTGGACTTTTTTCCGGGCGTGGAGAGCCTGGAAGCGGAGCTTTTCGCTGAAGACGAGATTCCGTGGGACACACTGGCATTCCGCCCGATACGCTACACGCTCGAGCATTACTTTGCCGACCGCAAACGCGGCGAGTACTTATTCCGAAACTCCGATCTCGAACCACCGACGCGCTAGCGGCCCATTACAACCTTAAAACCTCTGACTACCGCAAGTAGAGGCTCACGACAAATTTAATTTTGTTGCCAATATGAACTGACGATTGCCTGGTCGCGCATTCCCGGCGGAATATCCGGCGATTGCTGCTTTTCAAACTGAATGACAAGCAGAATCCCCAAAGCACCGATAATCAGCCAATCATCCACAGCAAACCTCCAACTGCCAGCAGGGCGGCATTTGAATCGACAATAAGGGACGACCGAATTTCTTATCAAACTTCCCTCGGCGGGATATTGCCAACCCATCCTATGTGCAAAATCGGCCCTGCGATTCTCTTTCCAATATTTTTTTCATGGCATGTCAGCCACGGCTTTTCCTTGCCCGGGCGACCAGCCCGGTTTGTGCTGCCGGTACGCCCTGCTTTGGCAGTCACTTTTGACTCTATGAAGCGCGATTGCTGACGAATAACAGCAAACTTGGTTTGCATAAATAATATTTATATAAATGTTAAATGTCGATGCATAATATGTGTGAAAAATATTTTTAGGCTGAATGTCACAGAAGTGAAAGCGGCAGATGGTGGAATTTATCTATTGGAGAATATTCTGGTCCTGAATTGGAAACGCAGACTTGTATTCTGGTGCGGAGCGATCAGCGTAGGCTTGGTTGCGATTGTGTTTGCGGTAGCCTGCGAGTGGGCGAACGGTGTTTTCCACAGACTGCTTTCCATTTCCCCTTATCTTCCCTTGGTGCTTACGCCTTTGGGACTCGTTTTTATCGTCATCCTTACCAGGAAATTTTTCCCCGGTGCGCAAGGCAGCGGCATTCCGCAGACCATTGCCGCACTCGACCCCAATGAAAATGGCAGGATCCGCGAACAGGTGCTTTCACTGGGGGTGGCGACTGGAAAGATCGTCCTCACCATCACCGGTCTGACGTTTGGAGCATCGGTAGGACGCGAAGGACCCTCCGTCCAGATCGGCGCATCCATCATGCATAGCCTGGGCAAATTTGCCCACTTCCCGAAGCACGATCTTGATAAAGGTTTAATCCTTGCCGGCGCCGCAGCCGGAGTCGCAGCCGCCTTCAATACGCCGCTGGCCGGAATCGTGTTCGCCATCGAGGAGATGAGCCGCTCATTTGAAGAGCACAATAGCTCGACCATACTCATGACCGTCATCATCGCCGGTATCACCTCGCTTGCGCTGCTCGGAAATTACTCCTATTTCGGACACACTTCGCAATCGCTTGCCTTTGGTCGCGAATGGGGCGTTGTCGTCATCTGCGGCGTAACGGGTGGCCTGTTTGGCGGCGTATTCAGCCGCACGCTGATCGAAATCAACAAAGGGCTGACGGGAAGAATTGGCACATGGATGCGGGCACAGCCGATAGCTTTTGCAGCCATCTGCGGACTGCTTCTGGCGTTGGTGGGACTGGCGTCCGGCAACTCGACTTACGGCAGCGGCTACAGCGAGGCGAAATCGCTCATAGATGGCAGTACGATATTGCCTGAAAGCTACGGACTGTTAAAAATGGCGGCGACGGCAATTTCCTACATCAGCGGAATACCCGGCGGAATCATGGCGCCCACGCTGTCGGCCGGTGCCGGATTCGGTGCCAATATCGCACACCTATTCACTTCAGTGCCGGCCGGTGCGGTGATCATAATAGGTATGGTTGCCTATTTTTCCGGAGTCACCCAGGCCCCCATCACTGCGTTCGTCATCGTCATGGAAATGATAGACAACCACGAAATGATATTGCCTTTGATGGCAGCAGCGTTCATTGCCAAACTGAGCTCGAGACTGGTGTGTCCCGCACCGCTATTTCACACACTCGCCGAGAATTTCATTGGCAAAAGCCAAATGCGCCATATCGACTGATGCGGCAAATAGATGGCGCTAATCCTTCAATAAATCGACAACGATGCCTCTTTCCCGAGATGCTTCCTGTATTGCATTGAACAATCCCTCCTCAAGCTCTTTGCTTTCCCCATCAGCGGACGGAAAGCCGACGAGCAAATCTTTTGCATTGGCTTTGATGGTTGCAAGATAATTTGCGGGAATAGCTGACTCTGGCTGGGCCCCCAGGAAGTAAATCATGCCTTCACGAACGATGATTGCCAGCAGGTAGACATCACCATTGGCAGTTGCCACCTGCCTGTCGTTAACAGCAAAGAATTGCATGGCACTGCCATGCCGTGTTGAGACATTCAATTTAAGCAGACGATCGATAATCGCTTCAATGAAGGGTTGGGCCAAATTCAATTTGGGCGCGAGAGTGATCTTGTACTGCCCCGGCCGTTCAATCACCAGTTGACTCCCAAGGGGGGGCGTTTTGCCGGGACGGAAGAAAACCAGGAACAAGACGGCAAGCGTAATTAAAGTGAGGGTTTCTATCATGTTAAGTGTCACCGATTGTGTTGAACCGACATTTTATCCGCTCGATCAATACTCCGTGCTGCGACGACCCCGCTTTTTAAAATCAGGAAACCATACAGATTCGATTTCGGTACCGGCAGAGTATGTTGTCGCTGAAGCCGGTCGAACACAATGCGAATACTCAAGGGATGAGCAAGATAACCGACATCGGCAAGATGTGCTTGCGATCAATTCCAAGACTACTGGCAATCCTATAATTCATCAAACCACCTTCGTGAATTTGAGTACTTTGATATAAAAACGGGATAGCAAACAGTGCTTGCAGGAAATCCGGTCGAGCCATGAGTCCGCACTTGACTCCGACCAAGCACGACCGGTCACCATTAAATCGATAACCCAAGCAAAGCCGGATCTGCTCCAAATCCGGCCAACAATGCAGCCACTACTGCTAGTTAAGCTTGTGCTCAAAATCAACCCGGCGATTCTCTTTCCAGCATTTTTCTTCGTGGCACGCGAGACGCGGATGATCTTTCCCGAAGCTCACTGTCCTGATCTGGGAGGCTGGCACACCCAGGCGTTCCAGGCTTTTCAGAACAGCTGCTGCACGCCTGTTTCCCAAAGCCAGATTGTACTTTTCGCTCCCGCGCTCGTCAGCATTGCCTTCCAGAGTGACCACGTCATTCTTGTGCTCCTTGATGAAATTGGCCTGCTTCCGAATTGCATCCTGATATTCCGGCTTTACGGCATACTTGTCGAAATCAAAATAAACGCTTTCCTTTTCCAGCCCCTGCAGTTCGGCCGCGAGCTTGCTCGCAGCCAGCTCGGCTGGCGTCGCCGATACCGGCGCAGGGCTGGCAGCCGTTTGCGGTGCAGCTTGCGGTGCAGCTTGCGGTGCCGCCGCAGTATCTGCCTTGTGGGTGGACGAACATGCAGCTACCAGCAATGAAACCAGAATGAATGCAATTTTTTTCATGTATATTTCCTTACCAAAGATTTAACAAACCAAAACCAGTCAAAGCATTGCATTAAACGCATTGGAGTGAATTTACGTTGACATGAATACATATGATATAAATGTTTTTTCCGTGACATATGGTTTCAAATCAGACTGCACAATCCCTAGAAAGAGGCAATAAATTGGCCAAGCGCAACAAAAGTCAGCTTTCAGTTCAGGTGCTTAAAAAATTTCGCATCATTTTCGGCTCTGTTCGTCAGCATTTTCGTGAAGTGGAAAAAACCTGCGGAGTCACGGGTTCACAATTGTGGATATTGCAGGAAGTGGCAAAGACTCCGGATATCGGCGTTTCCGAACTTGCCGAGCGCCTGTCCATACACCAATCGACCTGCAGTCAGCTGGTCGAGAAGCTTGTCACGCACGGTCTGGTGATCAAGGAGCGAAGCAAGGAAGATCAGCGGCGAGTTGGCTTGTGCCTGACTGAAGATGCCTCAAAGATCCTGAAAAAGGCACCGGGGCCCGCGGAAGGAATACTGCCGGAAGCTCTGCAGGGGCTATCCGAATCGACTTTGCTCGCTTTGGACAGATCACTGGTCGAGGTCATCGGGCAATTAAGCACCAAAGATGACAAGCTTGCCGACAGCCCGCTGTCTGATTTGTGATGCGGTGAATTTAACCAGGCCGACATTGACCCCGATCAGCAAATCCCCAGTCAGGCAACCTGCCAATCCGGCGAACCCTATTTCTTTCCCGCACCCAATGCCTGGAGAAAACGCGGCGCGAGGTCGGGCTGATTCTCGAAGTTGTTGAATTGGCCGGTCATCTCCTTGTCGAGCAGGCTCAAACGGTCCGCAGGTGCCGGATGTGTCTTGAACATCAATGCAACGCTGGAATCGTTCGGGTTGAGCGATTGCAGAGTCTGCAACACAGCGGGTAATCCGTAGGGATCGTAACCACCCCGCGCTGCGATCACCACGCCCATGCGGTCAGCCTCAAACTCGTCGTTTTTGTCCAAACCCCGTGCATACACTTCCGTTCCCGCGCTGACCAACTTGGTCAGCGCGGGATTGGAGCCGTTGCTCTGCAGCGCTTCGCTCGCAAGATCGGAAAGCAATTCTGTTCGCGCCCCCTTTTTGATGGCCTGCAAATGATGCTTGCGCAGCACATGCGATATCTCGTGCGCCAAAACGCCTGCCAGCTCTGCCTCACTGTTCATTTTCGCCAGCAACCCTTTGGTAATGAACACATAGCCGCCGGGCGCGGCGAAGGCATTCACATCGTTGTCGTCCAGCACACCGAATTGCCATGGCAATTCGGGGCGTTCCGTTTGCAAGGTAAGCCAGCGCCCGACGCGATTCACATATTCCTGTGCTGCCGGATTGTCCAGCAGCGGGGCTGCGCCCAGCAAATTGCTGGCAATCCCCTCGCCCAGTGCAATCTCTTGCGGTTCACTGATATCGGTACTGGCTTTCTGCACTTTCTTGACAGTATCAACCGCTTTTTGCCAGTCGATACTACCCAGATCGAATGCGGCAGCGGGAAGCGCTGAAACCAACAGGCACAGCAAGGCTATCGTTTTATTCGTTCTCATTCCTGGCCTCCATTCAGATAATCCATACTCTGTGCATGCAGCTTGCCGGCAGCGGCATAACGTTGCGCCTCCTGGCGGCTCACGGCATAACGTTTTGCGGCTTGCAGCTCCTGCGGGTTGGGTTTTGCGTTCTTCAACTGTTCTTCCGACAGACCGCGTATCCCGGTAGTCACCGTGCTGCTGCTTCTGCCGGTGGAGGCAACATTGAACAAGGCACTCAAGCCGTTGTCTCCTCGCCTGTTTTGGTCATTCGCTTCCAGCTGCAGGCTCAACATCTTCACCCAGCCGCTGAAGGAGATCGATTTGACATGGGTCCAGCCCCCTTGCCGTCCCAGCACCTCGACCTTGCTGCGTGGGGGCAGCGACGTCAGCGTCTGTGCATCGGTGTAGGGTTTTGCTTTCAGTTCGGCAGAGCGTATTGTGTAGGCGTATTCTGTAGCCCAGGCTGTCGGCACGAAGCCGAGCAGCAAACATAATGCAATGACGTTCCTCATGATCTTCTTCCTTCCTTTTCGACTGGTGCAAACAACTCTACTTCCTGCTCGCGACCTTTGACTTTAAACGACCCAAAGGATTTGAATTGGTATGCATCGCCACAGGCCTCCATGGTCTCACGCGAAACAAGAATGCGCGACACGCCCTTGGTCAGGCCTTCGATGCGGCTGCCCAGATTGACCGTATCACCGATGGCGGTATATTCGCGGCGCTGTTCGGAGCCGATCAGGCCGACTACCGCGGGGCCGGTATGGATGCCGATGCCGACATCAAAATTCGCATCTTCCTCGCCCAATTCTTTCTTGAATCGCTGCAACACCTCGCCCATTTCCATCGCTGCCTCTACGGCATGGCACGCATGATCCGGGTCATCCAGCGGAGCGCCCCAGAACGCCATGATGGCATCGCCGATGAACTTGTCCAGCGAGCCGCCGTGGCGAAACACCACCTCGACCTGCAAAGTGAAATAGCGGTTGAGCAGCTCCACCACCTGCTGCGGCGTGCGTTTTTCCGACAAGGTGGTGAAGCCGCGTATGTCGGAAAACAAAATGGTGATCTGGCGGCTTTCCCCCGCGCGACTCAGGCCGCCATGTGCAACCAACTCTTTAACCACGTGAGGATTGACGAAGCGGCTGAACATCTGCACCGCCTGTTCGCGAGATTTGCGCTCAAGCAGATATTCGCGCAGGGCAAACACGAAGTAACAGGCCCAAGCCAGCATCAGGGGCAGCAACACCGGCAGCAGATACAGCCGGGCTACCGCAAGGTAACTGACAAGCAGCGCCAGCAGGCTGATTGAGAGCAACGCGACCCCCACCTTGATCGCATTCATGCCGCGCAGGAAGGCGATGTTCAACAAGGCCAGCAACAGGAAAGCCAAATACAGCGCAAAGTCGCCTTGCGTACGGTGCATCATGCGCTGGTTCTTCAGGTCGTCGATGGCGGTAGCCAATATCTCCGTGCCCGGATACAAGCTAGCCATCGGCGTTACGCGCATATCATGCAAACCGGTTGCCGCCGTGCCGATGATGACGATTTTGCCTTTCAATTCGTCAAGGGCGCGCCGCGCATGCTCGCGATTGAAATCCTCGTAAAGATCCGCATAGGAAATATGCTTGAATGTTCCCGGCCCCCCGCGCCACGCCAACACCATATCCGGCTGATTCGGTACTGCATAGCCCAGATCCTGCGCCACTCTCGCCGGCAGTGATGGAATGAGCCAACCGTATGCATCGGTATAAATCTGGTAACGCCGCCCCACTCCGTCGGCATCTTCTTCAAAATTGATCGTACCCGCACGCCAATACGCCGGATCCACCGCCAAGGGCGGCAACACGGCAATGCGCGCCTTGTCATCCGCATGTTCCGTGCGCCGCAAACCGAGCATGACCGCCACTTGCGCGGCAGGAGCACCCTGCTTGTCCAGTTCGGCATCGCGCCTCACCATCGGGAAATACACGTTATTCAGTCCTTGCAGGGATCGATTGAACTCGCGATCACTCTCCGGCCTGAATTCATCACGTTCGCTGAACAGGATGTCGAACACAATGGCTCTGGGCTGTTGTTTGGCGATTCCTTGCAACAATTCGCCATGCACCGAGCGCGGCCATGGCCAGCTTCCGGCCGTATCCTGCATGCGCGCGAGGCTGGCATCGTCGATATCGACGATAACGATATCTTTGTCCGGCGCCAGTCCCTGAGCCTGCAGGCTCACGAACCAGTCGGACAAACGATTTTCCAATGGAGATAATGCGTGCAGCCAGGTCAGTTCAAGAAACGCCAACATCAGAAACAAAGCCCCGATGCGTAACGAAGTCTGACGGCTATTCGATGAAGGCGGGTTGTCCATAGTCGCGCATACTAAACGCTTTGCGCAGGTTGCGACAAGACTGATGCACCCTGCACCGATTTCCCTCTATAATCAAAACTATTCTTACGGCTCGCCCACATTTTCATGCTTTTGATGCGAATATCCATGTTGCTTGCAAGTCTGCTGTTGGCAGGTTGCAGCTCAATCAATCTCAGTGCATACACCCAGGAAAAAGATCCTTTCGAATCCTTCAATCGCGGTGTCGATAAATTCAACGACAAGCTAGACCGGGCCGTGATCAAACCGGTTGCGCAGGGTTATAACAAGGTCGTGCCCAGCCCGGTGAAAACCATGGTCAGCAACTTCTTTTCCAATCTGGATGATGTGGTGGTTACCGCCAACGACATTCTGCAATTGAAATTCAGGCAAGCTGCGAGCGATGCGGCACGGGTGGCCTTCAACACCACTTTCGGCATTTTCGGCTTGATCAACATCACCGATCGTCTGGAAAAACACAACGAAGACTTCGGTCAGACGCTCGGCTATTGGGGTGTGCCTAGCGGCCCGTATCTGGTGTTGCCTATCCTGGGACCAAGCACGATACGCGATGGCACAGGACTCTACACGGATAGCTACTTCAGCGTCATCAGCAACACCAAAAATGTTCCGGCGCGCAACAGCGCCTGGGCTCTCGAGGGTTTGGACATGCGGGTAGGCTTGCTGGAACAGGAAAAAGTGCTGGATGATGCAATCATCGACCGTTACAGCTTCATTCGGGATGCATATCTGCAGCACCGGCAAAGCCTGGTGTATGACGGCAACCCGCCGCGCCAGAAATTCGACGATGACAATTAAAAAACGGCGGGTTTAACCCGCCGTTTTTGTTGCGGCTCAATCGCTCTCAATTATTTCGCTGCACGCAAGGCTTCGATGCGCTCATCCAGGGGCGGGTGCGTCATGAACAGCCTGGAAAATCCACCCTGGCTGGAGATCGCCATCGCGGCCATATTCTGCGGCATCGCGGCTTGCTCATGGTTCACCTTCAGGCGCTCCAGTGCCGCGATCATCTTCTGCCGTCCTGCCAGATTCGCTCCGCCGGCATCCGCACGGAACTCGCGCTGACGCGAGAACCACATGACGATGATACTGGCCAGGATACCCAGCACGATCTGCGCGGCGATCTCGGCAACGAATGCACCGATACCGGGGCCGTTGCGCGGGTCGTTCTTGAGCAGCACGCGGTCCACGAGAATACCGATGATCTTGGCAAAGAACACCACGAAGGTATTGACCACGCCCTGGATCAACGCGAGCGTGACCATATCCCCGTTGGCGACATGGCTGATCTCGTGGCCGAGCACGGCTTCCGCTTCGTCGCGGCTCATGCTGTGCAACAGGCCGGTACTCACTGCCACCAGTGCATCATTCCGGTTCCAGCCGGTGGCAAAAGCATTCACGTCCGGTGCATCGTAGATTGCCACTTCCGGCATACCGATGCCGGCGGCTTGCGCGTGACGGCGCACGGTCTCCACCAGCCAGCGCTCAGTCGGGTCTTGCGGGTTCTCAATGACCTGGGCCCCGACCGACATTTTGGCCAACCACTTGGACATCAGCAGGGAAATGATGGAACCGGAAAAACCGATCACCGCAGACATCACCATCAGCGCGCTGAAATTGATTCCGCCGCTTTGATCCAGAACACGATCCACCCCCAGCAGGCGCAAGGTGAAGTTGATAACCAGCAAGACAGCGAGGTTGGTCAAGATGAACAAGAATATTCGTTTCATTGCGTAAACTCTCCAAAAGTACGAAGTATGGCGGCGCGGAATGTATCACCCGGCCACGGCCACCATAATGCGGGCGGATCGGGGATTTTCAAGCCCTACCACCCCGCTCGGGCGTGTATTTGAATGATGTCGGCAAGAAAAGTTGCATCTGCCTGTCTGTCACAAAGCATGTCCGTGCAAGTACAAAACTTTGATTGACACGCTGCCGAGCTCTTCACTAGGATATTATGAAGAGCGCATATTAAAGAGGCAGAAATGACTGATCGCTATACAAAAACCGCTGTCATCCTGCATTGGCTTATCGCACTGCTGATCTTCGCCGCCTTCCCGCTGGGGCTTTACATGCATGGCCTGCCGCTCTCGCCCACCAAATTGCGCTTATACAGTTACCACAAGTGGATAGGAGTCACCGTATTTCTATTTGCGGTAATTCGCGTATTCTGGCGATCAACCCACCGTCCGCCGCTTTTGCCTGACGCCATGCTGCGCTGGGAAAAGATCGCCGCCGAAAGTGTGCATTACCTGCTTTACACATTGATCTTCATCGTTCCAATCACCGGCTGGCTGATGAGTTCAGCCAAAGGGTTCCAGACCGTGTGGTTTGGTGTTCTGCCTCTGCCCGACCTGGTCGGCAAGAACAAGGCACTCGGCGACTTGCTGCAAGAGCTGCACGAGATGTTCAACTACATCATGCTCGGTCTGGTAATTGCCCACGTCGCCGCTGCAATCAAGCATCACTTCATCGAACGCGATGACATACTTACGCGCATGATTCCATTCCTCGACAAAAAATCCTGAGAATGCAACAGTCGCTTTTTTGTAAATTCACCACCTGCAAGGAAAAACTGCCATGAATAAACCGCTGCTTATCCTTCTCGCCACAATATTCGCCATTCCCGCTTATGCCCTGGACAATTACACGATCGACCCGACACATACCTGGCCGATGTTCGAAGTAAATCATCTTGGATACTCCACCCAGCGCGGACGTTTCAACAAATCCAGCGGCACGATTACTCTCGATGTCGCCGCCAGGCAAGGCAGCGTCGACATCGTCATCGATGCAAACTCTCTCGACATGGGCTTCGCCAAGTGGGACGAACACATGAAAGGGGAGGAGTTTTTTAACGTCTCACAATACCCGACCATACGTTTCACTTCCGACAAGCTGATTTTCGACGGCGACAAAGTCGTCGGTGCCGAGGGAAAGTTCACTCTGCTCGCCACTACGCGGCCCCTGACCCTGCGGGTGGAAAACTTTCATTGCGCACCGTTCCCGCTGACCAGGAAAATGCACTGCGGCGCGGACATCTCCGCCACCATCTCGCGCATTCAGTTCGGCATGGCGAAATTCGTGCCTATGGTTGGTGACGAAATCAAGCTCTATTCTCCGATCGAGGCCAACAAGGACTAAAACAACTTTATTCGGGGTTCGCCTCCCGAAAATTGTTATTCGAATACAAGTGCGAAATCGTGCTTTATCCAAACGTCCGAAGTAATTTCATATCCGTCGGCATTTGTAGTGTCGTCTTTGTAGGCAGGATCGCAACCTTCAACTATAAAGGCAAAATCTTCATCCGGATCCGAGTCAATCACATCCACCACGTAGATAATCAAATCCGGCGTGGCGCGTGAAACGTATGTCTGCCCAATAAGGGGCGGTTCGATTTGCATATTTTGATTGCTTGTTGTCATAAGCGCGATCCTTATGCGAATTAAATTCTGACTTCAGTCGTGTTCAGTTGCAGAACAAGTCTTTTTTGCCTGGGTTGTTGCCACAATTGTACGCCAATGCAAGTAAGCGTTTGTAGACTCATATTTTTCCGGCCTGATGAAATATCCCGACATCTTTAATATTGGTTCTGTCAAAAAACGAGTGGGGTAACAGCGTGCGGGTTGATCCTGAGGAACCTTTGTATAAATGGCGTGCTTCAAATCGGCGTTAAGCCGCTCTTCAGGATTTAGCTCCGGGCTATAGCTGGGTAGGTAAAACAATTCGATCTTGTCTTTATGTTCTTCCGCCCATTTCTTGACTGGTTTGCTGTGATGCACTCGTAGGTTATCGAGAATCAAAAACACTTTCTTCTCCGCCTCTTTGATCAGCGCTTCCAAGAACTCGACCAGCTTGTCCGAGTTGAATGCCTCATCAATGATCATCCAGCGTGCCTTGCCCTGGTTGGTGACGGTGGCGATCATCGATAGCTTCTGGCGTGAGCCGCCTACCGCATAGGTCACCGGTGTTTTACCAGCGGGGGCGTAGCTTCGACCTCGCGCTCGGTATTCACCACCACCGTTTCATCACCCGAGTGAATCTCGGCCTCCTCAAGCTTGGCGCGTTTTTCGATTGCCGGATATTCGTTATCCAACCATTCCTGCACGGCTTCAGGGCGTTGCTCATACGCTTTCTTGATTGGCTTTTGCGGTGTGAATCCCCAACGTTTGAGGTGGTTGCCAACACCCCGCGCCGATAGCTTGATGCCGCATTCGCCCTCAATCAGTTGCATGACCGCAGCACGGTTCCACAGCGCAAATTACATCTTCAGTTGTTCCGGTCGCTTGTCGCAGATGATCTGCCGAACTGATCTCTCTTGTTCGTCACTCAAGAAACGGCCATCGCCACCTTGTCTGCCACGAGAAGCGGGCTTTATTGCTGCTGAACCAGCCTGCTCGTATCGGTCTATTATGCCACGCGCTGTCGGGCAGGAAAGCACTCAACTCAACAATGCGCATCATGCCTATGGTAGTCGACTTTCGTTTCATCTAGCCCCCATTATCGATACTGTAAAAGCGCTTATCCCCTCGCAGGGAAGAAAGACCTTGCGCCACACGCGGGCGACGTTACTGATGCCTGCATTACTGCTCGCGCCCAACTCCACTGTGTGCCCTGACATGACGCTGCAATATCCGGACACGCAATGTGGATTGTAATAATAGGTGTCATTCGAGGGCATGGTCGTTGGTGTCGGTATCGGTATCGTAACGGCGTTCAGCTCAAGCTGATCCAATCTGGCAAGCCGATGCAGTATGCCTATATCGAAAGTCTCAACGGTCGGTTCTGGGATGAGTGCCTGAACGAGCATTGGTTAACCAGTTTGGTGGAAACACGGGTTCTAGTTGCTGCATGGAGGCGCGATTTCAATGAGAAGCCTGCACAGTGTGCTGAACTATAAGACGCCAGCTGAATTTGCTGCGCTTCCGCCCGGTAGCGTAGAAACTGAGAATGGATAGCTGATTTCCGAACTTTGCCAAGAGCCCCGGCACTACAACTGAGAGCAGGTCAGAGTAGGATGTCAACGATCAAACATAGGATATTTTGGGCAAGTAGATTCACGCAGCTAGCCTGATGTTCAGGATTCCTGTCAAGTGTTACGCATCAAATTTGAACCCGCGTCATAATCCTGTTACCTATTAGTTTTATATTCAATCACCCAAGGTCATCGCGGAGCCACAATTTAAGGAAATGCCGAATAAGTCCACGCGAGGAGGGTGTAGTGCGTTAAAGCCCAAGGCACACCACGAGGCGAATGAGATGAAACAACAAACATTGGCAGTAAACGGATTCGAGGCATTTGGGAAGACGACGCGCAAGGCGGAGTTTCTTGGGCGCATGGATAAGCTGGTTCCCTGGTCAGAGTTCTGCGCAGTGATCGATCCTTTCTATCCCAAGGCCGGAAACGGACACCCGCCGGTTGGTCTGGAACGCATGCTGCGGATGTACTTCATTGCCAACTGGTTCAACCTGTCCGATGTCGCCTGTGAAGATGCCTTGTATGACGTACCGGCATTTCGTGACTTCTGTCAGTTTGACTTGGGGTGTGAGCGTATCTCTGACGCTACGACCCTGATGAACTTCCGCCACTTACTCGAACAGTACAATCTGGGTGCTGCAATGTTTAGCAAGGTGGGCGAGTTGCTTCTGGCCAATGGGATGAAACTCTCAGGCGACACCATCGTGGATGCCACCATTATTGCAGCACCAAGCTCGACCAAGAACGCCGACAATGCGCGTGATCCCGAAATGCACCAGACCAAGAAGAACAACCAGTGGCACTTCGGCATGAAGGTACGCATTGGTGTGGATAGCAAATCAGGCCTTGCTCACAGCGTCACGGTCACGCCCGCCAACATCCGCGGCAGTCAGGAACTGCCAAACCTGCTGCATGGCAACGAAACCCGTTTGTATGGTGACAGTGCCTACATTGGTCAGAAAGAAGTACTCAATCAGGTTGCGCCAAAAGCAAAAGACTTCACCAACAAACGCGCCAGCCGCAGCACCCTATTGACTGATGCCGACAAGGAAACCAATCGCAGGAAGTCACAGGTGCGAGCCAAGGTCGAACACCCGTTTCGACCGCTCAAAAACATCTACGGATTTGCCAAGGCGCGCTACCGTGGCCTGATGAAGAACGCCAACCGTGCATTTGCGTTGCTGGCACTGATCAATTTGGACAAGTGGGGATCGCCACTGACAGGACAGGAGTGTCCAGCGTAGCAAAGATCAGGGGAATGTTTCCTGAATGACAAAACAAGATGCTCAATCGCAGATGAAAAGCGTCTTTTTGTTCAACAATTCGGATTCATCAACACTGCACCTGCACTGTGCAGGTGCTAGTTCGGCGTTTCCTTAATGTGATAGTTATGTCTAGTAATTTATATACGGCTTCTTTGCTCAACTTTGCTTCATTCAAAAACATTAGAAAGTGACACCATTGATAAATGGACTTTATAACCAATTCGCAATCTTTCGTTGGTCACTCGGAACCACCCATACCTCAGAAACTCATCAAATTGATTATTTTTTTTGCCAAAAAGCAAAAAGATAGGGCGGACAAATAGAAAATGGATACTATGGAATACCCCAAGTTGGCCTTCATGAACTTTACCTCCGGTCTGCTGGGTGGCGGGGGAGTACAAATTGACATCAAGCCGCCGTCCCGCGTTCTTCTGGTTGACGATGAACCAAGAATGCTCAGCAGCCTCGGCGAACTCCTCAAAACAGGCGGTTATCAGCTGGCTACTGCCGTATCCGGTTTTGAAGCGATAGACCACTTGGGCAAGGGCAAATTTGATCTGGTCATCCTCGATATGTCCCTTCCGGACATAAGCGGTCGTGAGGTCATGGACTTCATCATCTCCAGCGATGTGGACACGGATGTGATCGTGGTCAGCGGAAACAACGATATTGATTCTGCAATCGGAGCATTAAAGCGCGGCGCATTCGACTACTTGCGCAAACCCTATGCCCGCGAAGAACTTCTCAAAGCGGTCGGAAACGTCCTGAAGCAACGCGACCTTAAGGCGGACAACCAGCGCTTTGCCTGGCAGCTTGAAAGTTCCGAAAGAGTCTACCGGTATTTCGTTGAAAACTCTCCGGACATCATCTACACGCTGAACAACGAAGGCATGTTTACATTTGTAAACAACCGGGTCGAGCAATTGCTCGGATTGTCGCGCGAGGAACTGATAGGCAAACACTATTCTTCACTGGTTCACGACGAAGACAATGAACTGGCCCGCTATGTTTTCATAGAACGCAGAGTCGACGAACGCGCTTCCCGCAATGTCGAGCTGCGACTCAGGAGTCACAAGGGATATTGCGAAAGCCGGACATTTGAAAACTCTCTTCTGACCATCTCGTTCAGCTCAATGGGAATGTACGCGCTGAACCAGAACGAAAACAACCCCGAGTTTCTTGGAACCTACGGAGTTGCGCGGGATATCACGGAACGCAAGCGGGCCGAGGAGTTGATCGCCTATCATGCCTATCACGACATTCTGACCGACCTGCCCAACCGGGTGCTGTTCAAGGACCGCCTGGGCCTGTCGATCATTCAATCTCAGCGGAACGAGACCAAACTGGCGGTCATGTTCATAGACCTCGACCGCTTCAAGCTGGTCAACGACTCGATGGGCCATGTCAGGGGTGACGAGCTCTTGCAGCAGGTCGCCGTTCGATTGAAAGAATGCTTGCGCCGGAGTGACACGCTGGCCCGTTTGGGCGGAGACGAATTCATATTGTCCATCCCCGACTTGCGGGACAGGCAGGACGTCGCGGAGATCGCAGAAAAATTTCTCGATTGTCTGCAACAACCGTTCTTCCTCGGCAGCACCGAAGTGCGAATTTCAGCCAGCATCGGTATTGCCATGTACCCGGATGACGGTTCATCCATCGAGGAACTGGTGCGGCATGCCGACCTGGCCATGTACCACGTCAAGGCGCAGGGGAAGAACGGCCATTCTTTCTATGACAGCTCAATGGTTGATGCATCGCACCAGAAACTGGTGGTCGAGCAAGATCTGCACAGAGCGCTGGAGCGCGGTGAACTTGAAATGTACTACCAGCCTCAAGTGGATGTATCAACAGGTCGTATTGTGGCCGCAGAAGCCCTGATGCGCTGGAATCACCCGGAGCGGGGCTTGCTGACACCCAGCGAGTTTTTGCCTTTTGCTGAAGAAAACGGCCTCATGATCCCCATCAGCGACTGGATGCTTGAGTCCATATGCAATGACCTGATCGAGTGGAATACGACATTGAACGAACCGGTCAGGGTAGCGCTGAACCTTTCGCCGCAGTATCTCGAACGGGGAAAGTTTGTTGAAAAGCTGACCAGCGCGCTGAAACGTCACGAAATTTCCCCGCAGCAAATAGAAATCGAAGTCACTGAAAACACCTTCATACGCAACCCCGACCATGCAATCGAGCAATTCAACAGACTGTGTCAGCTCGGCGTGAGCATTGCAATCGACGATTTCGGCACCGGCTATTCTTCCCTCGCGTACTTGCAACGGTTCTCGATCCACACGCTCAAGATCGACCAATCATTTGTGAAGGAAATCCATTGGGAGAGCGCCCATTCGCCCATCATCCTCGCCATCATCTCCATCGCGAAGGGGCTCGGCTTGAATGTGGTCGCCGAAGGTGTTGAAACAGAAATCCAGTCGAGATATCTGGAACGCGCCGGCTGCAATATCATGCAGGGATACTTGTATCACCGCCCGATTCCCAAAACCAAACTAATTCAAAAGCTGGCTGAACTGGAATCAGAGCAACTGGAAAAATCCTTCGAACAGGCCGGCGCGAAATAATCTGAAAGCCACGCACTGCAACTCTTTCCGAAATCCCGGTTAGAGGGCGCGCTGAATTATGAGGAAGGTTCAGGAAGGGAGCAATTAATAATGACGCAGATTGGGAGGAGAGATACGGCGGCATTCGTTAACTAATCCTGAATTTCATTTCCCAAAATAAAGGCTATCGATTCTGCATACATACGTATGGGCATGACTAAGTAGCCTCCTGCAGAATAGTCCGTTCGGATCATTCTCAATTCATATGCATGTCATTTTGCGCCCCAATAATCACAACCGAGCTGCCAATTTCATTATTGTGATTTGTCATGCTTGATTTTTTGTTACAGAGAAGCAACCAGCAATTCAAACCAACACAGGAGATCCCATCATGAAAAAATCCATTGCAGCTCTAAGCCTGCTGGGCATCGCGCTAGCGAGCTCGGCTTTCGCCAGCGAGGGCAAAACACCCGAAGGTATCCGCCATCTGGATCATGTTTTTGTGATCATGATGGAAAACACCAGCTTTAACCAGATTCTCAATAACCCGAACGCCCCATTTATCAATCAACTGGCTCATACAGGCAATTTGGCAACAAACTATTTTGGTATTGGCCATCCCAGTTTGACCAACTATCTGGAAGTAGTTGGCGGCTCCAACTTCGGCGTGCAAAGCGACAATGATTCAGATTGGCACAGCACATCTTGCGCCACCAACCTCACAACGGGTGTTGCGAATACCGACAATCCGCCAAGCCCAAGCATCTGCCCGATTTCGGGTTCCGGCACTGACGCTGCAACGCCTGCCATCGACTCAACAAACGAAACTCAAGTATCGTTCCTTAACAATATCGATGGCATCCAGGCTATTCCGGCTGCGGAACACATAACAGGAAAAACCATTGCCGACCAGCTTGTTGAAGCAGGCCGCACTTGGAAAAGCTATCAGGAAAATGTACCGGCCAGTGCTGACTCGGTGAACTACAGCGATGGCGTTTATTCAAACCTGACTGATTTCTCCAAGATCACGCCGGTAATGAATCCGCCGCTGACTTCTGCCGGCATCGTCAGCCTCTATGCGGCCAAGCACAACCCGTTTGTCTACTTCCAAAGCGTTCAGGAAGGCCGCAATCCCGAATTAAGTTTGGCAAACACGGTAGGTTTCGACGGGGCAAACGGATTGTTCGGCGATCTCGCTTCGGGCAAGGTTCCGGCTTTCTCCTTCATCGCACCGAACCAATGCAACGATCAACATGGTCGCGGCAATTCGGGGCCGTTCTGCAACTACGATCCGGTCTCGGATGGTACTCAGGCCGGCCTGAATCCCGCTCTGATTCAACGTGGCGATATGACGATCAAAAAACTCGTGACGGCAATCAAGAACTCTCCAGCCTGGAGCGAAGGCAACAATGCGATTGTTGTGCTTTGGGATGAGAATGACTATAGCCTAACACCGAATATCAATAAGGTAGCTCTGATCGTGGACACAAACTACGGAGCGAACGGCAAGACAAGTGCAATCCGCTACAACCACTTCTCCTTGCTCAAGACAATCGAGGCCGCGTTCGAGTTGCCATGTCTGAATCATGCCTGCGACGCAAACGTGCAAGTAATGTCCGATCTTTTCGGCTCCCAGCACGACAAGAAATAATCGAAGGACACGTCCGAGCAACTGCCCGGAATGTCCTGCCAGTTGAGGCAACACCAAACGGAAGGGCTGCGAATGCAGCCCTTTCACTATATTGTTATTGAGTATTCCTGAATACTCGCGCGGTAAGTGCGGTGCTTACCAAAGTGGTTCGATCAATCGAAGTTGAGCAACTTGCTCAAGCCACCTCTCATCCCGATCGTTCCGGCCAACCTGTTTTCGCTGACAACTCTGTTTCGCCCTTTCCTTTTTGCCTGGAACAACGCCTCATCGGCTGTGGATATCAGCTTGTGTGCAACTGCCCGGTCATCTCCATCCAATTCATCGGGTGCCAAGGCCACACCTATGGAAATGGTTACAGACAAACTATTCTTTGGGGTGATCTGAAATGGTTGTAAGGCAATTGTAGAGCGTATCCGCTCGGCAATTTCACAAGCATGCTGAAGTCCGGTCTGGGGTAACAGCACTACAAACTCCTCGCCTCCAAAGCGAGCCAGCACATCATTGCCGCGCAACTGGGTTTTAATTTGTTTGGATATGTTACGCAATACTTCATCTCCGGCAGGGTGGCCGAATGAATCGTTTATGCGTTTGAATTTATCTATATCCAGGAACATGCAAGCCAAAGGTGTCTTATGTCGCCGAATGCTGGCAACCTCCTCTTGGCAGCGAGACTCAAAGTATCGCCTGTTAAATATTCCGGTTAGGGCGTCGGTGAAACCGACATTTTTCAGGCGCTCATGATTGAGGGAATTTTCCAGACAAATAGAAAAAATATTTGCCAGCCTTTCTATGAAGTCTGTACTGCTGTCATCGGTAAAGCGTTCAGTTTTGCAACTAGCCAGATTCAAACAGCCAATCAGTTCATTCTTCCGCATCAAAGGCAACAGGATCATCGACCGGCTTTCGGAAGGCAAAGTATCGAATATCGCGCGCGGGTGGTCCATATCGAAAGCCCCGAGATATAGCACTGGATCATCAGTGCGTAGCTTTTCAAGTAGTACCAGACCGCGTACTTCCGATGCGCCCGATTTCTCCCTTTCAAGAAATCGCCTGATTTCGAAATCCGGATCGGAAAGTACGAGTGTAGCGGTATCGGTTTCGCTTGCCGATTTATAGTCATTTAGAATTAGATGAATAAGCTCGGGCAAGGAGTGCGTAGAAATTAGCCGCCTTTCCAGTTGGTCAAAGCGGCGCCATTTCTTTTCATTCAATCGCGCTTCATCCATCAAAGACCGAAGTTGACGTCGCAATATCTGATTTTCGGCTTCACTTGCGTTCATAGCGGCTGCACGTGTGATTTGTTCGACTATTGTATAAATCGGCCAGGGTTCCCGTTCAACAATCGCGAGTTCGAATTTGAAGCGGTGCAATTTAAAGGCGCAACCACAAGAAAACGGAATTCGCTTGCATCTGTGCCTTTTTGATCAGCCAATTTAAATTTCACCGCATTCTCGAATCGCCTATGCCCACAAAATAGAGAAGGCAGATGACAGGAATATTACCAGATGAGACGTTTCTTCCAATTTGAAGGGCGAAACACAACTGCAATAAGTTAATGACATACTTCTTTAGCTATAAGAAAACAAGTAAATCAATGCTTGAAACTATTTTCTAATGAGGAAAGCTATGCCAGTCATGCAAATATACGAACGTCCAGTTGCACTCGATCGAAATGTTCATCAAGAAATACGAATCAATGGCGACAGGAATTTTTTCTTTGCGAGCGCATGCCAGTCCGCGATTCTTGCAGCAATCGAGATGAATCACGCAAGCAAGGAATTCCCGGTCGTATTCATTAAAGAAAACGACAGCTATTTGCCTACGGCCATTTTTGGTCTTCAACAAAATCAAAACCTGTTTGTCGATGAGTCGGGGCAATGGACAGCACGCTATACCCCGGCCTTCATTCGCCGGTATCCTTTCGTACCTGCCATGGGGCAAGAAGACACGATGACAATATGCATCGACGAAGCCGCCGAATGCGTAAATCGGGATCATGGCGAGCATTTGTTTTTTGACGGAAGAAATTCTGCATTACTGGAAAGAACAATTCAATTCCTACAGGAATACAAAGCACAAACTGACACAACCATAGCGCTTGTCAAACAATTGGCCGATGCCGGCCTGCTTACTGAGAAAACGGCAAATTTCCAGCTTAATGATGGGCAAACTTTCAGTCTCTCCGGGTTCTTTATGGTCGATACGGAAAAACTATCCAAGCTTCCTCCTGAAACCACCTATAGCATGTTCCAGTCCGGAGCCCTGCACGTTGCGTACCTGCACCTGTCTTCTTTGGATAACTGGGACCGGCTGATTGGTTTACAAGCCGGGCGTTCTAAAAGAAACACTGAAACGGATTTTGTCAAACCTGCTGTCGCGCATGCCTGATTTCGAGTTTTAGCAAACGAGCTGTCCGCATCATACGTGTGGCCAGTGTTGCCGATTGAACTGAAATTTTGCGGCATTTGCAGCCACACGCACGCAGGCTTTGTCCACATTACAGATCACGTTGCGGGAATCTAACCCGCGTTTTCTCGCAAATGCAAGATAGAAATCGGCAAACATGTCATCTCCAGTTGGAAGTAACGAATCTCCAATACTTAAAACTGGACATAAAGGTGTCGCTGTATTGATTCTTTCGTTGATAATTTCTCTGTGCGTCGCAGAAAGCTTTACTCAGAACTATTTCTCCAATATGGACAAGAATTTTTTCGACCACATAGCCAATCGCTTTGAGCCATCTGGTGCGTTTCGCCTTGCCTATACGCGCCAACTGCTTCTGGAGCACATGAAAAAGTTGCCAATTAACGATGCAATCACATTGCGATTCGTTAATGATCTGCTTAATAGTGTTCCCCAAGTTGAAGATCTCGCGCATTGGGGCGCAGTAGACTACTGGGCCAGCCCCGCCGAATTTATCGCCAGCAATGGCGGCGATTGCGAGGACTTTGTCATTGCCAAATATTTCGCTTTAAAAGAAAGCGGGATCCCTGCCGAAAAAATGCGCTTGGCTTACGTTAAATCCTTTCAGGGAGGGAAAATAGAAAACCACATGGTGCTTGCATATTATCCAGTTCCCAGCGACGAGCCATTGCTGCTGGATAACATTCAGCCTCAAATGCTGCCGGCTAGCAAAAGGCCCGACCTCCTGCCCGTATATGAATTCAATGGCGATCTTTCGGACAAATTCAGTGGTCCGGCCATGCGCAAATGGGGCGAGCTGGTAGAGCATATGAACAAGGAGTTTGCATTGTGAGAACGCGATGAATCTGAAAGTCCAGTTTTTGCTTGGAAGCCTGATCGTTGTGCTATCGGTATTTACCATGCTTTTTATGGGCATGGGAATGCGGCTACAGCATTATTTCCAAGGTCAACTCAGCTCTCACGCTCAAGATACCGCTACATCACTGGCAGTTGCCATCAACTCGGCAATGCGCCAACGAGACTCGATACTACTGGAAACCACGGTCCAGGCAGTCTTCGATAGTGGCTATTACAAACGCGTCGCCGTAATGGATGCCGCCGGCAAACAAATAGTGGAAAAAACTCTCCCGCCGACCACCGGAGACGTACCAAAGTGGCTCCCGAAAGTCATCAAGCTCGACACACCACTCCGCTCTGCATTTGTCACCTCCGGCTGGAAGCAGGCAGGAGTCGTCGAGGTTACCAGTCAGCCGGCTTTTGCCTACCGGGAGCTTTGGCAACTGATGAAAGATGCAACAATATGGCTATCAGCCGCGATCCTTTTCACAATGCTCCTCATGGCAGCGCTGGTGCGATCTATACTTCGTCCTCTCGGTCAAATTGAAAAAGCGGCGCTAGCCGTTTCCAACAGGCACTTCCCCGTCATCGCTCCCATACCGCGCGCGCGCGAACTCGGACGAGTTGTGAAAGCTTTCAACACCCTGTCTTCTTCAGTTCGCTTGATGCTGAGCGAGGCAGAAAATCTTGCCGAGCAATTTCGCAAGCAAACATTGACTGATACGCTGACAGGCATAGGCAACCGTCGCAGTCTGGTTGCAAATATCGAAATGTTGCTTGAATCTCCCCAAAGTGAGTATGCGCTTGCTTTGATTCAGGTTGGGGGATTGACTGAATTGAACAGCTCGACCGGTCATGAGCAAGGTGACCAATTCGTGCTTGCCTTGGTCGACGCCATAGCAGAGTCTCCCCACCTGACATTTCTCGCCAGAGTCCAGGGATCCACCTTTGCCTTGCTGCTGGAATCCACATCGGAAAGCGCACTGGCGGAAATATTGGATGCAATCAGCCTGAGTCTCGAAAATGTTTGCAAAAATTTCGACCTCTCAAGCGAGGTACGTTGCTCCGCAGGAGCGGTTCGATTATTTTATAATCATACAAGCAGCGAAGCACTGGCCAAAGCAGACGAGGCTCTGGCTCGAGCCCAAAAGTCTGGTCAAAGTGAGGTCGACTATGCCCAAGGGTCAGGGATGCCATCAGGTCTGTGGAAGAAATTTCTGCAAGAAGCCATGGCGGACAACCGTTTCGTTTTATATGAGCAACCGGTGATCGGCCAAGTGGGAAAAGAGCTTCAAGAAGTACCTGACCCGCTTCATTTTGAGGTTTTTTCCCGGTTGATCGATTCCGACGGAAAATTGATCAAGGCCGCACGATTCATGCCGATGGCTATAAGGCATGGTCTCGCTACGGATATAGACAGACACTGCCTGCTCAACCTCGTACGAATCATGAAATCGTATAATGCGGCCGGAAAACGATATGCTTTCAATATTTCCCATGAGGTACTGCGTGACCATGCTTTCCCTGAATGGCTCAGTAAGCAGCTTGATGATTCCGCTCTGGCCAAAAGCAGTCTGATTCTTGAGGTTGCCGAATCGTTCCTGCACGCATCACCGCAAGAGGCGCAACGTTTCTCGGAAACTATGCTTCAACAAGGACTGTCATTCGGAATAGATCAATTCGGATTGCACAAGGGCACCGTAACTGAACTGGCGAAATTACGTCCTTCTTACTTCAAATTGGCAACTGACCTTACCCGTCATTGTTCCGAAGTGGAAGAATATGGCGAATATATAGCCTGGCTTGTAAAAACATCAGAGATTTTGGGGGTTCCGGTCATCGCAACTTGCGTTGAAAAAAAGGAATGGTTCGAACGCTTGGTCAAGGCTGGAGTTCTGGGCTTTCAGGGACAACTGATCGGGCCGGTTTCATCACTGGAGAATCCCGCGAATATCGAGCAAGACCCCTCCTAACCCTTTACCATTGACTATACGGCGTTCCATCTATGGCATTACCCGGTGCTGCGCTTCTTACATTGTAAACTTTGCCTTGAACATCTCCTCCTGTCGGCGCAATGACCACCCAAGTCTGGTTGCTTCCGGTCAACGGGTCGGGAGGAATTTCTCTCAGATATTTTTTAACCACCAGATCATCCAATGAATCCGGATATTTCCCGTTATCGCCATAGTATTTGTCTATGGCATCACGAAACCCGCTAAGATCCGAATGCAAAGCAGCCTCTTTGGATTTATCAACGCTACGAAAATAACGCGGCATGGTCAAGCTTAATAACATTGCTATGATCGACATAACAACGAGTAATTCAATGAGCGTGAACCCCTTGCTTTTACGGCGATTGGTCATTACCAGTCCCTGTAAGGAATACCGTTAAGTCCAACCCCATTGGAAAGCGTATAAACGTCAAATACGTCAGTGCCCTCATGCGGGGAGTCCGGACTGCTTTCATAATTTCGTTTACCCCATGTCTGTTCAGCAGGCACATTCGAATCCTGGGCAAATGGATCGCGAGGGATTTGCCTTAAAAAATATATTTTTCCTTTTTTTGGGTCATCGATTTTTTCGACACCATAAACCAGGTCCTTCAACAACTTGGGATAGCCCGATTCCCCAACCGCTTTTGCTATGTGCCCTTCTTCAACTGCCTGTCTGTAGGCATCGATTGCTCCGCGAATTTGTCGCAAGCCGGATTGCAATTCCTGCTCTTTATTCCGCTGCACAACGAGCTCCGCCATAGGCAATGCAATACTCGCCAGAGTTGCAACAATGGACACAGTAATCAACAGCTCGATCAGCGTAAAGCCGGGCTGGCGATTGAGTTTCCATAAATGCAATGTGTAATTGCGCGATATCATGGGGATGCGACAGGTTGTGCCGAAAGATCCGGTTTCAATTCCTGCTTGGTCAGCTCCACCGGAGATGCAGGCTGTACGGAACTGACAGGGGGAACGGGAGTCGGCGCTGGTTCATTCGCTGGTAAATCGACCGGTTTCACGGCAGGTGCCGGCACGATATTAATCTCGACTGGTAGAAGGTAAGGTGTTTTCTTGGGGGCGCTACCAATAGCGTTGTCGGTGCCGGATGCAAATTGGTTGGACAGCTCGTCAGGTCGCGTCACATTGCGAACAACATGCGGCGTGATCAGAAGCACAAGATCTGTTTTTTTCTTATTGCTGTTGTCGTTAGAGAACAGTCTGCCGATCAAAGGTATCTCGCCCAAGCCGGGAATCTTGTTCACTGTGGAAGTGATGTCGTTTTGAATCAACCCGGCCAGGACCTGCGTTTCACCATCTTTAAGCCTTAATACGGTATCCGCATTACGCGTGCCCAGCTCGTAGACCTGAGTGCCTGCAGCCGTCGTGATCGTTTGGTTGACACTGCTCACTTCCAGCTTGACCTTCATATCGACTTCGTCATCCAGCCGGATGCTCGGCTCCACGTCCAGCTTGAGCCCTACATCGATATAGTTAACCGATTCCGCGCTACCCACTCCGGCAGTCGCCACCGTCGTCAGGATTGGCAGTTTTTGGCCGATGTGAATATTGGCTTTTTCCCGATCTTTTACACGGATGCGCGGATTGGCAAGCAAGGTAGTATCGGTATCGGTTTTTTGCAGATTAAGCGCAAATGCCGGGTCAGTGATTTTATAGGTCAAGAAATTGGAGTCGCGATTCTGCCATTGATTGAGCGTATAACTCCCTGCAGTTCCCAGGCTGGCACTGAGTTGCTGGGGGAATTGCAGACCCAGATCGTTCAGGCGGGCAGTATCGATTTCCAGAATTTCGACTTCCAGCTCCACTTCCGAATCCGGCAAATCTTGTGCAGCGATGAGCTTTTCCGTCAGGCGAATGACTTCCGGAGTATCTCGCATGACCAGCAAATTCCTTCTCTCATCAATAAAGACATCCTTGGCTTTGAGAATTGTTTTGACCATTTCCAGGGTCTTTTTTACATCGGCATTGGCCAGATAAAAACTCTTGACCACCTGTTGCTGGTAATCCTTCATTTTTGCGGGTGTATCCGGGTAGATGATAATGGTGTTTTCATTTATCACCTCTTGTTGCAATTGATTTGTAACAAGCACAAGCTTGATTGCATTTTCGATCGTCATATCCTTGACGAGGATGGTCGTTTTCAACTCGGGCTTGATGTCCTTATCGAACACAAAATTCAATCCGGAAACACGGGATATCACGCTGAAAACGGACTTGAGGCCGGCATCCTGAAATTCCAGAGAGAGTGTCTTTTTGAGCGCCTTCTTGATAATAGGCGACGCAGACACTTCACGATCCTCAGCATTCTTCTCATCTATCTGTTTCTGTAAAACTTTAGCGTCGTGATTCAAAGGATTTTCCGCGAGAATCGGTCGCAGCTTAGCTGCGGCCTCCTCTCTGTCACCCTTGTTGAATAAAGCCTGTACCTCTGCCAACTGTTGCTTGCGCACCTTGTCTCCCTGCACCTGATCTATCCCGTCATTGGCACGCTGATTGTTCGGATCGATGCCCTGCACTCGCTTATAATCGTTCACTGCGGCGTCAAATGCTTCATTCACCCTTTCAAATTCTGCTTTTCCCAGCAGCTGACTCACAATCCGCTCGCGCTGGGTGAACAGGTATTGCCTATATTCCACATTTTCGGGATCAGCCGCGGAAGCTTGTCCGATCTGAGCCAATCCTTGCTCAATTTGTCCTTCAGACAGTTTTTCCTTGCCCGCCTCAAAGTCACGTACCGGTTGCTGATTGGCGCATCCGCCCACACCCAACACCATCCAGAGCAACAACAACTCAACAGGCCTCAACTTCAATTTGCTTCTCCAATTTGCACAGTTTGTTTTATTTCCAACGGTAAATAGGTCAAGATCATCACCGGGGGATTGATCGCATCCACTCGATAACTGGCTTCAATTGCATCCCCTTCCCGTACCACAAAAATCCGGCTTTGCTTCTCCAGAAAAACGGCGCGATGATCTCCCTCTTCCAGCATTTTGCCGATGTAATTGAAGGGTAATGGCGGCGCGGAAGGACGCGGCGGAATCTTGGGTGGCGGTGGCGGGGCATACCATGATTTGGCTGTGAACATATCCTTTACGCCTTCGGGAAGGGCCGGTCTTTTCAACTTTTTCACAAGAGAATCCGCCTCCTCGAGTGCCGGATGTTCTGGCCTTTGGTACATTTCCCGGTCTTTGGGAATCTCCGGATGAACGACCCTTATGTCCCCATCATCCTGATTATTGACCGATGCCGTAGCCGCAACTGTCAGCAACAAGGCTGCCCCCAATAACCAGCTGCGGTATTTTTTCGGGATATTCATCAAATAACGCTCAGATAGATGGAGAAGCGGATTTTGGCTTCAAGATCGCCTTTGCCGACGGCTTCTCGCCTGAAACTGACTTCTTCCAACGCTGCCGATGGCACCGAATTCAAAACCTTGACGATGAATTTTCTGATCTGGATATACGAACCTTGCACCGGCAGATTGACCTCGTAAATTCCCATCCTCCCCGATTTGCCAAGACTATATTTGTATTCTCCCTGCGACAGGCTGATCGATTCATCGTGAGCGGCACTGTATATAGCCTTGAACAAATTCGGCGCTTTCTGCCGGACTGGGAAGAATTCGTAGAATGCATGTAGCTGCCCGCCCGCCGAATACGTATCCTCCTCCGGATTCAGGCGAGCCATTTCCAAGCGTTTCCGTTCTTCCGCCACGTCTTGCGTCAACTGCTCCAGCTTCGAATGTTCCAGAAGGATCATGGACAAATAGCCGGCTAGCGAAAAAGCCACCAGGGCCATCCCGGCCATTCCCGTCAACCCGAGATTCTTCACCCACCGGGAAGTAATCCATAAAAAACGATTCATGGGCGTCCTCCCCATGAGGCCTGGAGCATGAACCTGACAGGCTGTTGCGGGTCCTGTTCCTGAATCTGGTGATTCACCAACTCCACATCTCGAAACAGGGAAATATTTTGCAGATAGGCAAGGTAAGCAATCATGCTATCCAGCGATTTTGCTTCAGCGTTGATACGAACAAATCCCTTCTGTGCATCGGGCTCGATGGCCAGGACCGCAATGTCATCTTTCTGATACGACTCGATCGCCTCGAATAATTCTTTCCACGGCAAGTTGAGTTCGAGAATGATGGCCTTCGCTTGACTGGTCTCAAGGGCAATTTGTTCGCTGTCTTTCTCTACCGGCATCTTATCCAGCCGCGGGATTCTTGCACTCCTGAGACTGGCGATCAGTGTTTCCTGCTGGGAGATTTTCTGGCTTTCCTCGTGGTAACTCCAAGCCATGAATATCGTACCGGACAATCCCACCAACAGCACAGCAAGCCCGGCCCGGATGTTGCGCCCATCGTTCAAGAAATCAAGTCTAAGCGCTTCCATGACTACATCCCCGCCGTAACCATCGCATAGCTAGTAGTCATTTCCTCTTGCGAAAGCCCAAGGGGAGGATTCAACACGAGCCTGTTTATCGACCAGTGCCCGCGTTTTATCGATGTCATTCCCGCCACCTCCGGAGCCAAAACAAACACCTTGTTGAGTTTCTCCCCGTTGGCCGCCAGCAATGCCTCGCGCTCCAGCATCAACATCGCTTCCTCGAACCAGTCGGAAACTACATGGCGCAGGCGGATGCTGGACCATTGCCCCGCTTGCTGTAATCCAACGCAGATATTGTCTCGCTCCGCCAGCACGAACCAGGACGCGCCGCTACCCAATTCGCTCCGGCAAGCATTGAATGCACTCATCAAATACGGCTGTACAAATTTCAGGCTCAAAGTCGTAGCCTCAAACAGCACCTTGAGATGATTCAGCAGCGCATGTGGTATCGCGCAGGCTATCGATGGAGATCCGAACGATCCTTCGCTCAGGCGAAACTCCCAGCTCGAACTCGCCTCTCCATAAACTTCGTCGAAACGATGTTGGACCAGGGCCATTTTTTCCGGCCCTGACAATATTGCTTCGTTCCATGGCAACACCAGGTAGCGCACGAAGTAATTGGACAGGATGACCGTCGCGTCCGCTTTTTTCCAATCCTTGCCGTTCAAAACGCTTTCCAGCATGGCAACCACCGGCTGCCACCCAGACTCAGGACCCGTATAAGGCAACACCTGCTTCGAATGAATGCGGCTTCGCTTGCCTCCCTGATGATGCAGGACGATCAAACGATCTTTGCAAAGTACGATACGTACTTTGTCACGCCACAAAGGTAACACGGTTGATCTCCTGTAACGTGGTCTCGCCCTGCTTCACCAGAGCGAGCGCCGATTCCCGCAGGTAGCGTGTACCGTTGCGGCGGGCGGCTTCTTTGATTTTCCGGATCGGTTCTCTGGCGACGATCAGTTCCCTGATTTCATCGTTCAGATGCAGCATCTCTGCGATCGCCTTGCGCCCTTTATAGCCGGTTCCCCGACAAAGTCCGCAGCCGCGGCCAGCCATAAATTTGTACTCGTGCACGGCCTCCGGTTCGATACCCGAGCTTTTCAGCAATTCGGCACCGGGCTCGGTCGGCTCTACACAATGAGGACAGGACAGCCGCACCAGGCGTTGTGCCAACACGCCATTCAATGCCGACACCAGACTATAGGGATCCACACCCATATGCATAAAGCGTCCAATCACATCGAATACGTTGTTGGCATGCACGGTCGTGAACACCAAATGTCCCGTCAACGCCGATTGAACGGCAATCTGGGCGGTTTCCGGATCGCGTATCTCGCCCACCATGATCTTGTCAGGATCGTGCCGCAGGATTGATCGCAGCCCCCGGGCGAAAGTCAGTCCTTTCTTTTCGTTCACCGGGATCTGGAGAATTCCGGGCAACTGGTATTCAACCGGGTCCTCAATGGTGATGATCTTGTCCTCGCCATTGTTGATCTCGCTGATCGCCGCGTATAGCGTTGTCGTCTTGCCGCTGCCGGTAGGCCCGGTCACCAGTACCATACCGTACGGCTCGTTTGAAAGGCGTCTGAACCGCGCCATGCTTTCCTCATCGAAACCCAGCCTTTCGAGGCGAAGGCCTTGCATTTCATCGGAAAGACTGCGTCGATCCAGAATTCTCAGCACCGCATCTTCACCGAAGCTGCTGGGCATGATAGACACGCGAAAATCGACCTCATGCCCCTGGGTATTTACCTTGAAGCGCCCGTCCTGGGGAATACGGCGCTCGGTGATATCCAGTTCGGACATCACCTTGATGCGCGAGATGACTTGCTCCGCCATCTCGACTCCCGAAACTTCTCCGGCAGAGATCAACACCCCGTCGACACGGTATTTTATTTTCAGTCCGGTGGAGTGCGACTCGATATGAATGTCGCTCACACCTCCCTTGAGCGCGTCGTAGAGAGTGGAGTGAACCAGCTTGACCACCGGATTGGTATCTTCGCTAATCCCTTTCAAGGTGAGATTTTCGGTATGTTCCGTTTCGTCGGTTGTTTTGCCACTGTTGGACATGATGCTGTCCATTGCGCGCATGTTTTCTTCATAGCGTGCAAGATATGCCGCGAAATCTGTCGGATGGATGAGGTGCCAGGTATAGGAGCGTCCGGAAACGGCTTCGGCCCATTCTTGCAGTTCGGCTTCAAATGGATCGCAGAACACCGCCGTCAGATTATCGCTGGCATCGCGCAATATCATGCATTCCCGGCGCGAGACCTCGGCGAAGGAAATGCTATCGAATGTCGGCGAACAAGTATTCAAAGTCTGCATATCCATTACCGGGTAATGGAACAGACGCCCCATCGCTTCAACCGCCTCATGCGGCGTCAGGGAAAACTCATCTTCCAGTACTTCGGTGGTATGTCTCCCCAGTCGCTTGGCATCGACATGCGCCTTGCGAAAATGCTCCACAGCGAGATCCAGGTTCCGCTTCTCCGATACGGTATTCATTGGATGCTCCCGGCCAGATCGAATATCGGCATGTACATCAAAACCACGATCACCCCGATCACCACCCCGATCACCGCCATCAGGATCGGTTCGAACAACTTGGTGAACCATTCAACCCATCTGGCCATTTCCTCATCGTAGAAAGTGGCTATGCGCTCCATCATCTCGCCCATATTTCCGCTGCGCTCGCCTACGCGCAGCATGCTTAATGCAACCGGTGTGGTAAGTTCATGTGCTTCCATGGCTTGCGAAATCGTCCAGCCTTCGCGGATACTATTGGATGCCAGTATCAATTTTCCCCTGAGTGCCGGCTGCAGCAGGCCGGACACCATGTCGAGCGCGGTGACTGCCGGTATTCCGCCTTTGAGCAGCATGGCGAGAGTCCGGTAAAATCGGGCCAACTGATAGATGTGCATGCGCTCTCCGAGCGCGGGGATACGCCATAGTCTGGTCAGCAGTGCCTCCCGGACGGATTGGCGGCTCAAACAATAAATCGCGCCCAATAAACAGGTGGCGACCACCGCCAGCATTAACATTCCATGGTTATGCAGCATTGCACCCCACTTGAGCAGCACCTGCGACATCCACGGTAGCGAGGTGCGTGCGCCTTCATAGACTGCAGAGAACCTGGGAACCACATATCCCAAAAGAAACAGCATCACCAATCCACCCGCAGCCATCAACACCACAGGGTAAATGGATGCACTGACAATTTTCTTTTTTACGAAATTGAGTTGTGTCTGATAAGAAACAAACCTGCTTAATGCCTCATTCAGCCCCCCGGTTTTTTCACTGGCGCGAATGGAAGCGATATAAAGCGGCGGAAAAATTTCCTGAAACTCTTGCAAAGCAGCAGAAAAAGTCTGCCCTTCATATAACCGCGAGATAACCGAGTCGAGCACTTTTTTTGAATCTGAATTGCGTTCTTTGTTGGCAAGGGCAACCAATGCTTCTATCAAACTCAACCCGGCTTCCAACAATGAGAGCAGTTCCTGACTAAAGAGCACCAGAGGAAAAGCACTGCGCGGTTTCAATTGAATCAGCGCCTTGCCTGCGGCTTTGACGCTGAGCACGGCATATCCCTGACTTTTTGCAACGTTTGTCGCGTCGCTCTCGTTCAGGGCCGAAATGGAAAGTACGGATACTCCCTCACCGCTTCGCAGAGCCTTTATCTCGAACTGCATATGTACGCTCTACCAGTTGGTAACATCGGACGCTTCGCCTGTGCCGCCAGGTTGTCCGTCTTTGCCATAGGACAGCAGATCGTACTCGCCATGTTCTCCAGGCTGCTTGTACACATAAGGCTTACCCCATGGATCGAGCGGCACGCTTTTTTGAAGGTATGGACCGCCCCATTTGGCCTCGCTTGAGGGTTTGGTGAACAATGCCGACAATCCTTCTTCGGTGGTGGGATAGCGACCGACATCCAGTCGGTACTGATCCAGCGCCTTTCCCAATGCATCGATCTGAGCCATCGCGGTCTTGGTTTCGGATTTGCCGATTTGCGCAAAATACTTTGGCCCGACGTAGCCGGCCAGTAAGCCGATGATCACCATCACCACCAGCAATTCCAGCAAAGTGAATCCCGACATGCTTGTTTGCCTAACCTTGATTTTCCCGGTCACGTAATACTCCCAATTACTCCGTTTGTTCATTAAGCAGTGATCAATATCACTGCAAGGCAGAAATTCGTTGGCTCACCAGTAATTTGGTGAAATGACTGGAAGAGACAATCTTGAAAAGACCAACCAAACTCTTATCAGAACTAGACAACACACTGCCGTACAAGCACAGCCAGTTCATTGTGGTTAGCATGTCGATTGTAGGCAGATAAGATTACAGAATCATGAACCCGGCTTTGCTGCCGCCCCCGCAGGAAAGGGCTAAAGGCTTTGCAATAAGGGGATTTACCTAACCTCCCTTTGATACCTTTTGTACAGCCCGATCACCCTGGGTACATAGGCCGCAGTTTCAGGAAAAGGAGGAATGCGATCTCCGTACTTTACGACATTCGCCTCACCCGAGTTGTAGGCAGCGAGCGCAAGTTGCAGATTGTTGCCAAAACGCTGCAACAGGCTGCTCAGGTGCTGAGCTCCGGCCTGGATATTCTGGCCCGGGTCGAAAGGATCGGATGCCCCGTAGTGCCGCGCCGTTTCCGGCATCAGCTGCATTAAACCCATCGCCCCTTTGCCCGATACTGCTCTTGCGTCGTAGCCTGATTCGGTTGCAATGACTGCATGCAGCAATGCCGGATCAAGATGATAGATCGATGCGACACGGTTAATTTCCGGTGTGAATATTTTTTGTTGCGACAGGTTGATACCGTTGCTTCGGTGCACGGCGAATTTTGTCGGTTCCATAGACTGATCCGTTCGCAGACTAAGCACATAGCGCGCATCCGTTGGGACATTGCTGAAATTCGGCGTACCGTTGGCATCCGTATACATGTAGATATCGCTACGCGCTTCATTGCAAGTCGCACACAAACACACCAGCAAGCCAAGCAAAGACAGAGGCACTGTCCGGACTCGTTCCGGAACAAATGAATTAGGGACGCGGCACATCCTGCACTTTATTGCTGGAAGGTGTAACAGTTGAGCCGACGGCAATATCATTGCCGGGCGAGCTACCCGACACGTTGGCGGGTGCAGCATCGGCTGGGGCAGTATCGTGAACTCCGCCGCCTTGTACGTAATCAGATACGGCACTGACAGGTTCACCACCGCTTGGGGTACTGACAGGCGGACTTCCGGATGCACTGGCGGGCGTATTGTTAGCGGTTACGCCGGCAGGAAGTTTGGCAGGCGTAATTTTGGCGGCGTCAGCTTTGTCCTTGTACTCTTGCAGCAGATTCTGAATTTTGACTTTCTCCAGTTGAGTGAACGGCTCGGCCTGCAGCAGCGAAGTAAAAATCCCCTTGGACTGATATTTGTCCATCAACTCCACGCTGATCCGGTAAAGCTCTGCATTCTTCCTTTCACAAGCCTGGATATCTCCCGACAGGCGCATTTGCTCCTGCTCTTTTTCCTTCTGAACCTGTTGCAGACTTTTATTGGCCTCGGAATTTTGTTGCGTCATTTGCTGAAGGCTTTTTTCGGTTTCCTGATATTTTTCCGTCAGCTCGGCAAACTGTTTGCGTTGCCCTCCCGATTTCTTTTCCAGTGCCGCGCTTTTCGACCCCAATTCGCCTATCTGCTTTTTCAGATCGTCGACCTGTGAAGCAAGTTCCGCTTTTTCTCTTTGCGCCGCCGACAATTGCGCCTGCATGTGGCGTATTTCGCGAGCTTCCTTGCTGACTTCAGCCACTGCTTCAGGTGCCATTAAGCCCGTCACCGCGATGGTTGCTGCCAGACAACAAACCCACTGCGAAACCGTGTTCTTCATTTGGATAGCTCCCCGCATTTAAAAACGCGCGCTTATGTCTACTTGCAAAGTGTCGATCGACAACGGAGCACCGTCGATCTGATCGCTGCTCAACCAGCGCACAGTCAACCAGGCGTTGTTATCCACACCGTAGCTTCCGCCAATGATGAAGCCTTTGGCATTGGTACCCCCCAGGTGGAAGTCCTGATCGTTCAACGCATCCAGCACCGCATCTCTTTCCAGATATTTGTACGTGGCACTGGCCTGCCACTCACCGGGACGTGTAATCCTGGGCACACCCACCGCTAACATTGCCATGTGCCCGTTAATTCTGGGTGTTGGGGCAGGCAACCCCGTGCGAAGCGCAATTTCCTGCTGGTTATATCCCAGATTCCTGACAAAATCGGCAGTGAGCATCACATGGATCGGGTCGAAATCCGCCCAATCCATCTTTGCCGTGAAATCGAGTTCCCTGAATTTCGATGCCAGCCCATAAATGGTCGGATCCCCGACAGCATTGACATACATCAGCGTATTTCCTTTCTGCATATTTTGCACTGCAGTCTGATCGTAGAAATGCGAACCCAATATCGTGTTTTGAGTTCCCTGCACATTACGGAAATCGTACAGCGCCACTCCTAACTGGGCGGCAGAAGAATTCGGCGCCATCCAGGCTGCACCCAATTGCGTGGCGTAAAGCCACTTGGTATTGGCAAGATTCGTATCCGAGCCCTGAACATCCTGATAAGGATAAGCACCGACAGTCAGGAAACTGCCCCATTCATCGCTGATTTGCGGCTTGAGTTTCGCCGTCACGCCTTCAAAGTTGATATTGGTGTCCCAGAGCAAGTCCGTGCTCACCCAGGGATTGGCCAATTTCCCACCGCTAAGCTCCAGCCATGAATACGGAATGTTCTGGACATAAGCACGAGTGAGCACCATGGTGTAGTTGTTGTAATCGTTTCCCATGGTCTGGTTGCCGGTGGATACTCCCGTCTGGTTACCCGTGCCAATCCGGAACACGACTATCGTGTCATCGCTTACACGCGCCTTCATGCCCATGCGTCCCAGGACTCGCATATAGTTATGTGTGTTGGTGCTATCGTAAATCAGGTTCAATCCTGCGGGGTTGAACTGGGCTGGCAGCGCATTGCCTGCCGGATATCTGTCGCTCTGATAGCGCAGGCGGAACTCCCCGTCCCAGGAAATACGGCTCAACCAGCCGGGCATTGCGCCGGGATCACCCCAGCGCTCACCCCTGGCTTGCGCCAGCACTTCGTGTTTGATCGACTCGGTCATTTCATCCTTCAACGAATCCGGTATATAGGGCACACGCACGACACCCGGCGCAACAGGCTCAACGGTCGGGAGAACATTCGTCGCAGCAACACCGCTTTGAGCATCCGGGTTCGCCGCTGCGACGCCACTCTGCGCAGCCACGGCCGGCGTGCTCTTGGCCGCAACAGACTTGGCGGCTGACGCATCCGCATCGCGCATCAGCTTGTCCGCGACCTCCTTGGTCAGCACACCCTTCCTGGTCAGTTGGTCAATCAGATTCAGAATGGATTGGTGCAATACTTCGAGTTGATTTTTCTGCTCTGTTTCTTCTGCGAAAGCCGGGACAGAAATAATGCCCCAGATCAAAAATATTGAAATTATGCTTTTAATGTTCATGCCTGGGTTCCTGTTCATTTCTGGCGTGTTTCTCTAGAAGTTATGTAATTGTTCACTTAGCGCGAACTGATGCGCAGCTTGATCGGTTGGGGAATATCAGAAGGCGGCTCTTCGAACTTTGCACCGGACAAAACTTTCTTCATCAACGCATCCAGCTCATTGCTGCCACTTGATCCGAGCAATTCAATACGGTTGACAACACCGCTCTTGCCTATCCAGAGCGCAACCTCGACCTTGTATTCGCTTTTGCGCAGCTTTTCGTTGCGGTTAAGCTCCTCATGGATACCCTGTTGGACTCCGCCGAGATAGAAACCGAAACGGCCACTACCTCCCATCCACCCGCCTCCGCCGCCAAAGGACGTATCGCCATTCCCGTAGCCCGCCCCGCCAATTCCAGGCGGAGGCTGATCCGATTGCAGAGGCTCCGGTGGAGGCTGTTCCTGCTTCATTTCCTCCTTGGGCTCGGGCGGCTTCTCCTCCGGCGGCTTGGGTTCCGGTGGAGGCGGTTCCGGCGGCTTGATCAGCGATATCTGCTGCACCCTGTGCTTTTTCGGCTCGTCGGCATCGGAGAGGAAATTCCTGATCAGCATCACCACGACCAACGCCACGATGATGATCAACCCCCCGCCGGCCAGAATCGGCAAACGCTTGCGGTAATTTTTACTGTGTTTGGCCGGAGCTGAAATCACGGGCGAACGCACAGCTTATTTCGCCGACTTCTGAGTGACCAATCCCAGATGCGTAATATCAAGGCGCCCCAGCAAATCCATCACGTCGATGACCTTTTCATATTGCACCTTTGCATCGCCCTTGATGATCACCGGCAAGTCCGGAGTCTCCGCACTGTAGGCGCGCAACCTTGTCTCCAATTCGGCAAACGTCACCGGATAGGTATCCAGATAAATCCTGCCGTCTTCGGCAATGGTGATCGCCTTGGTCTTGGGTTTGGCCAATGCGGGCGACTTGCTGGCCTGGGGCAGGTTGACCTTGATGCCCTGCACGGAAGCCGTGGTCATGATGATGAAAATGATCAGCAACACATACGCCAGATCGAGCATGGGCGTGATGTTGATATCGTCGAACGGTTCATTGTCTTCCTGGACTTTCATGTGCGGCTCCTAGCGCGAATACGCTTCAGTGATGCGGCTGATGTATTCATCGACGAAGATATGCATATCCGCTGAAGTATTCTTGATCACGCTGCCGAGATAGTTGTAGCCGAACAAAGCCGGAATCGCGACCGCCAGACCCGCCACCGTTGCTACCAGCGCCGCCGCAATACCGGGTGCGATCGCCGCCACGTTCACGTCGCCTGTCGCCGCGATCGCGGCGAAGGTGATCATCACGCCCACCACCGTACCCAACAGCCCCAGGAAAGGCCCGCCGCTAATGGCGATAGTGAGCAACACCATCAGGCTGCTGAGCTTCTGGTTCTCGCGCACCAGCGTTGCGTCAAGGCTGGCCTTGATCGAACCGATGGCTTGCGACGACAGATATTGATCCTTGGCTTCCGCCTTGCCGAAGCGATTTTTGATCTCCTGCATGCCCGTGTGGTAGATCCGATACAGCGTGGAATCCTGATAATGGTCATGCTTGCCATATAGCGCGATCAGCAGTTGCGAACTTCCGATTTCTTCATCTTCTTCGCTATCGTCCTGATCCAGCTTGGCTGTTTCGGTAACCGACAGATTGTTGTAGTCGCGCAGAAAAGCCTTGTTCCCTTTTTGCACTTTGTTGATGACCACCGCCTTGAGTACCATCACCACCCAGCTGATGACCGCCATCACGAACAGGATGCCGATCACCACCCAGCCGTCCGTCGTTACGGAATGCAAAATGGTGCCGAAGTACGAAGTCCCGCCGCCGCCATTCGCCTCATCCTGACCATAGCCCACCAGCAACGCATCGGAACCCTGACCTGCCGCCTCGACCTTGATCCAGTCCGCAGGGCGCACAACGCCGGACAGTTCCAGTTCATCCATCTCGCCGGTAAAACCCCTGCCTATCGTCACCTCGCCTTGCATGTCGGCAAGCGCGACCGGTGCCTGCGCGATTTCCTGCCCGTCCAGATACACGGTCATCAGAGTCTGCCCGGCAGTCACCGCCACGTGATGCCACATTCCGGGTTTGACATCCATGGTTCTCGGTGTTTCCGTCGCACCAACCGATGCAACGAGCTTGCCGCCGGAGATACTCAAGCCGATTGATTTTGCGCCATCCTGCTGCTGGAACAGAACGGCACCGTTCTGCACAACTGCCGTCTTGATCCAGGCCGAAACTGTGTAGCCTTGCGCTGCGACAAGCCTGAGCGTGGGCGATGCCGGGATGGTGATTGTGCTGCCGCCGTCGAATGTTGCGCCGCGTCCGATCAGCGATCCATCGCCCAGCTTCGCGCCCGACTGTGACGCATGATTGCCATTGCCGCTACGGTCCTGCGGCACCGCTTCCGCCCCGTCGAAGTGATACACCACAATCTGGCTGGCATCGTAAGTCGCCTTCGCATCGTCGGCGGGTGTGGCCTTGGGATTGCCGGAGTACATCCAGATCGTGTCGGCTTTGCCGGGAGTGAGCTTAGGCACCTGCACCCAAACCATCGCCATCTCGTTGACCGGATCGAATTTTTCGATGTGGTACTTGAGCAGCGTCTTGTCGTCGTCTGCCACGAAGCGGATGTCCCCGCCGTTTTCCTTCGCATTGCCAAAATCGAAGTCGCCGGTATGCAAACGTACCAGAACCGGCACCTGGGTTAAAGCCTCCTTGGTTCCAATCTGGGCTGTATTCAGAGTGATCTTCTTGCGGGTATCCCAGTCCCCGTTCCACCATGCATGAGACAGGCCCGGCAATAACGCGAGGGCGGTGACACAAAAAATGGAGAAGGTTTTAATACGTTGGGCAGTTATAGATTTCATGTTTCCATTTTCTCAATTTCAAGTTACGGGACAGTGACGTACCGGGAAATATCCCGGCGCGATCATTGGGTTTATTCAGGTTGGTATCCTTACTGGGTCGAGTTTTGATCTCTCGGATTTGCGTCATCTCCCAATCCGATCACCTCGACGGAGAGGAAAGTAGGTCTGAAGTCATTCGTATTCATGCTGTTGACGCTCGCCAGGCTCTGGGTCGCCTGATCAGCGGCCTTGCTCGCGTCCTGCAGATTGCCCAGACCCACACTGACCGGCGCCGGCGCGGCAATCGGTACACCTGCCGCAACGCCGCCGAAGTTGATGTTGTTGGCACCCAGCACTTGCAACGCACCGAGATAAATATTGCCTGCCGATCCGATGCCTGCATCTCCCGCATTGATCACGCCGGCAGGTGCGTAAAGATCGACTGAGCCCGGCACGACGTTCTTGTTCGCCAGCAACACGCGGATGCCGCTGCCGACCACGGACTGCGTTACGTCCACATTGAAAGTACCCGTCTTCGGATCGACCACCAGCAGCGGCGGCGGCGTGGACGATACGCTCTTCGATCCCTTGCCTGCGTCGATATTGCCGTAAGAAGACCACATCAGAATATTGCCGCCCTGCAGCGTAAACACGCGCGACTGGTTGACCGTGAAATCATTGTTGACGAAAGCATTCACATTGCCGCCATCAACAGTGACGATACCCAATTCAGCCGCCGTTTTTGCAAGGCCGTTCGAGGACGGATTAGCCAGTCCCGCGTTGACACCGCCACCTGGAGTCAGCAGATTGATATCTCCGCCGCGCAGCGTCTTGATCTGGCTGTAGTAAAGATTGATATCGCCCTGATACCCGCCGGAAGGGAACAGCGTGGCGATGGCGGCATATCCAGAGTGGTAGTTGCCCGTATTCACCGCGCTGCGTCCCGTACTCCTCAGTTCGCTGAAGAAAACCTGCCTGACGAAAGCGTCCTGAAGCGGCTGCGACAACGTGTCAAAGTAGGCAAACGCTTGCGCTGCAGTCTGATTCTGCGGCATTCCGTAGCTGTCCACGTACGCGATCAGGTCGGCACCGTATGTCGTTCCTGCGCTGGCAGGGTTGATATATTTATCGATGAACGCCTGCGTATCGGTTGCGCCTTGTCCGACTCCGGCCAGCACGGTGATGCCGGCACCCTGAGCAGGCAGGTAAGGATTGGCGAGATTGCCGTTCGACACAATACCGGGCGAAACCCCCAGATCTACGTTACGTCCGGCCTGCAAAACAAGTTGCCCCGGCCCTGTAACGGTTATGCCCATCGTATTGATCGGACTTGTGCTGGTAGAGTTTGGGTTCGGGGTGAACAAGATGTCGCGCCCTGCCGTCATGCCGGTGGTATCGGTACTCTGAACATTCTGCACGGACATCGAGAGATTCACGATGTCGACCCCAGCCTGGATATTGGCTGCTTTGGGCAGGGTTAACAGCGGCGTGATCGGTGAAACGGTATTGTTTCCTATGATGCTGCCACCCGCCGCGATGATGATCGGAGTTGTATCCCCGTTGTGCACTGGCACCTGACCAAGAACAGGATCGATCACAAAACCATGGCCTGCCATGGGGTCGCTACTACCTGTGTCGATGTAGTTGGAAACTGGCGTATTCGGCTGTAGCGTAATCGGGCTGACATCCGACATGGTCAGTAGACCGTTGAAATTAATGTCGGCACCCGCAATGAGTTGCAGATTGCCTGTAGACGAGGGGAAAAGCCTCATGGGTGAACTGCTGGTGCTGATGCTGCCGTTCAAGGCCGTAACGTTCAGCGTGCCGGGATAAACCGTCAACGCACCTGGATTTGCGTATTTGGGATAGGCTGTGGTGCCGATATTGATAGGATTGATGTAAGGAGTAGTGGCAAGGTTGGTACCTACGTTACCTTGATAGAAAGTTGTAGCGTTGCTGAGCAAAATGTTGCCATTCAGGCTCTCGAGCGAAATGCCGCTGTTATCGCCATACGTGAAAAACATGGTTCCTACACCATTCATGGTCGGGTTGAACGCAGTCTGCAGATTCAAATCTCCGCCTGTTCGTACATCGATATTGCCCTGCCCCAATGCCAGAATGGTATAGAGCGTGGTATTCGCATCTTTGCGCGACGAGTCCAAAGCCCCCCCCGCACTGATGGTTCCCTGCCCGTTGCCCACGTAGAAAATACCGCTGTCAATGTTGCCCCCGGCTTTCACGCTGAGGTTGCCGCCTGAAACCAGCTTCGTTGCACCGGTGGCCGTATCCACATAACCCGTGCTCGGCACCACGGCAGAGAGGCTGGTGATGTTGCCTCCCGCACTGATGTTGAGATTGCCACCGCCCAATGCGCCGATGTTCTGCGCAAAGGAACCGAAATCAACCCACCATGCGGGCTGCACGGCCACTGTGCCGTTAGGCGAACCCTGACGCCATAGCCAATCTGTGATGAGCTGACTGACAGCAGAACCAGATGGCAATCCAGTTATCGGATCTGGCGCCCCGACCGCACTGATGTTGCCCTTGACGGCGATGTTGATATCGCCTCCGCCAGTCGTAAATACAGGCCCTTGTGTCGCGGTGACCGCGCGGCTTGCAGGCAAAATCGTCTGCTGTCCCGCAGTGTAAATCATCGAATTACTGTTACCCAAATACAGGTCGCCTCCAGCCGCAATATCTATGCTGCCGGTGCCAGTGCGGATCATTTCGAAATACGTTGTTGAGGGTTTATAAGGAACAACCACCTGACCTCTTTTATTTTTTAGTTCCTGAGTACCGGCTACAAAGCCTCCTTCTGCAAGCGTCACATTTCCCTTCTTGTCATTTTTCACAGAAAGCACGTTAGCTCCCGTCGCATCCGCGCCTGCAACCAGCCGGTACGACCAGGAGGATGAGCCAACGGGTAATAGCGTGAAGTAATTAGCGGGAGCAGTGGCAGTTGCAGGGGTAATGGCAAATCCGTCGGATAACGACGCTGTGTGATAAGTTATGTCAACAAGATTGGTTGTGGCGTTCAACGCAGATGTAGGTGCAGAACCGAAAATGAGATCGCCGGCCGCTTTCAGAGTCAGGATGCCAGATTCCGTGTTGAAGGCCGCGCCAGTGCCATTGCCATTATTGAAGCGCCATTGTGACAAATCCCAGTCAGCCGTAAGTGCGAGGTTTGTGGTGCTGTCGATCTCTATGCCCGGAGTCAGATGCTGGCTGGCGGTCATGCCAAGCCGAGTCTTGATTGCGGCGGCGTTGTTATTGGCAAAGTTTGTTGCATCGTTATAGTAAACCGAGCTTGTTGCCGCCACTACATCTGCCGCCCCAATCGTAGTCGCGGTATAGGTTTTGAAAGCCTCGACGTTGACGTTTGCACCAGCGCTCACATTAAGACTCGCAGCTGGCTTGGCAGTAGCCAAATCATTATTGTTGATCGCAACATCGTTATTTGTTGTACTACCTCCGACTGCAATCTGCGGTGCGCGCAATAGCACGCTGCCACCTGTATTGCCATCGCCATGCACATCGATGCTTTGATTATTGAGATCGATCACCCCCGCCGTGGTTTCAAGCGTCACCTTTCCACCCGCCTGTCCGGTGCCGCTTGCATGAGCATCCAGCAGCGCGCCGCTTTTTAGCGTCACATTGTTCAGCGCTGCCAACAGGATGTCTCCTCCCGTTATGCCGGATGCATCTACCTTGCCTGACACGTCGATTTTTCCGTTGTCGGCCGCGAGGTGGAAGGAATGTGCCGTTACCGTGCTGCCGGCATCCAGGGCGAGATCGCCGGAACGGACGCGTATGTCGATCAACTGGTTGAAGCCTCCGGACATCAACTGGTTGTCCAGCGTCGTGAGAGTAGTACCAAGAGATTTCGCGTCCAGCACAAAAGAGCCTTGTGCGTGCCCAGGCACCGCAGAACCCTTGAGTTTGCCCGCAATGGATACTATCCCTTGCGTTGCATTGACGTTAAAGGTTCCTGCATCGCCGCCATCTTTTGCATTCGAATTCCTCGCGCCAGATACATCCACAACCGCCCCGCTCGCGATATCGACGTTGCTGTTGTCGGAAGTCAGGGTAACGGATCCCGCCGGCGAATAAGCTGTTTGTCCGGCAATAACCTTGGTTGCGCCAGATGCGACAATTTGCGAAGCGGCACCGAGCGTCACACCATTTGTTGCATGCAGCGTCACCGCGCCCGAAGGCATGACAATGTTTCCATTGTCAGCAATGCTCTTGCCGTTGAGGGAGAACGCCGCTCCGACATCGGCCGTCGTTGGCGCAGAAACGGTGCCCGCCGCGATGGTTACGTCGTAATCCGATGCGGTAATGGACAGGTTCGATTTCGCTGTTCCTGTGATCTCTCCGGTTAGCGCCAATTTTTGGGCGTTGCCGGAACTGACTGTCAGGCTGCCGGTGCCCTGCCCGGTGATCTGCTGTGCCGCATTGAGGTTGACAGTGTCGAAACCCTGAATGCCTTTGCTCCCGTCCGCCAGGATAATCTGGTTCGCATTGATGTTCAGTGTTCCCGAGCCGCCCGGTGTTGACGCAGTCGAACTCCCGTTGTTGTTAATGAGGGTCACGGTCGATGCGTCGATGGTGGTATTGCCTGCATTGCCGATGCTATTGAGATTTCCGGCATTCAACACCAGGTTCGATATCGAGTACTTGCCCTGCACCGATCCGCCCAACGCAGCCGCACCATAGAAATTGATGTCGGTATAACTATGCAGGGCGATGTCCTGGAAATTCTGCATCTGGGCCAGCAGTGTCGGCGTCAGCGCGAGCGAAGTCGCGGCGGGATTCGGATTCGTTCCGACATCGATGCCCTGCGCCGCAACGCTCAGCGCTTGTCCTTTGAGAACGGCTTTGTTGCCAATGGTGGTTGCATTGGAAGAATCCAGCAACACTGCATTCTGGGCACCGACTGTCGCACCGTCTTCGATGGAAAGCGTTGCAGTGAGCGGAACCGGGGCCGTATTGGTTCGTGCAACCGTCACCTGTGCTGCGGAAGAAACGCGCAACAAGGCACCGTCGCCATACGCTGAAGTACCGTTGGCGTTCACATTTGCAATGGTAATGTTGCTCGCTTGACCGGAGAACGTTCCCTTGCCTTCAATGTCGCTTCCTGCCTTGACGGTCACTGCGTTGTTCGCGGCCAGGATGATTTCGGGTCCGGCCAGCACACTACCGGCGTTGTCGACGCGAACAGTATCTGCGCCTACAGCAATTGAAGTTCCGGTCAAGGTCTGTGTCCTCACCCCGCCGATCAGCAGGCTTTCCGCCCCGAGGTTGTTCAGCATGCTCGTCGTCAATTCAACGTAGCCTGCGATCCCTGTGCCTGCGGTATTCACAATATCGAATTGCGGCCCGTTAAGATCAACCCATGCCCCCTTGCCTCCGGCAGCAGGCTGGGAATTGAAAGTGCCATCCAATACGAGCGCACCCGTTGCATCGACGATGAGCTGGCCTGCGTCCACGGGTGATCTGGGCGCAAGGCTCCCGCTGGTTGCAGCCTGAGCTGCAAAGAATGCATTGGCATAGCTGTCGTGATATTCAGACTGTGTACGCACCACGGCACCCGGCGACACTTCAAAACCGGAATAGCGCGCATCCTGGATGTTGGTGCCGACGACGGCAAATTTACCCGCCATGATCTGCGACCCATCCAGCAGGGTTGTAGCTCCCAGACCCGGCTGCATGTCGGAGTAACCGGAAACCGCCGTCACCCGGTAAGCGCCGGGCAGCAACGCATAACTTGCCGGCAGCAGCGTGTAATAACCCGCCGCAAGGCCATTGCCACCTGCAAGATAAACGCTGGCGCCCGCTTTCAGTGTGGTATTGGAACCCCCCTGCAGGTATTGCCCGACCGATTGCGGATCATAAGGTGCGAAGCCGGATATGCCAGGAATGATGGCAAACGTGTTGGCTGGCGCTTTGGCCGGATCGAGCACATTCACCGTACCGCCCGTCCCGGCAAAGAATTCGTTGGCATAAAGATCGCCGCCACCCGAAAGATTGACTGTCGCGCCTGGCGCAACCGTGACTTTTGGTCCATTCAAAGTCACTATCTTTTGCTGGTTTAGCTGGAGAGCAGAGATTGGAACAAGATTGCCGTTTCCGGTCAGGTCATACATCCAGGAATTGCCACCCTGGATCAGCCCGAAAGGAATGATGAGACCGTCTGCCGACACTGAAGTCTGGCTTCCGCCACCCAAAGTCACAGTATTGCCGCCATTCAGATTAAGCGTGCCCAAGGGTGCTTTAAGCACACCGTTTTGCACGATGTCAGCTGCACTCAAAGTCAGTTGACCTCCGGCAGACATCACCGGACTCGCACCATGTTGACCGGGCTGAATCGTGATCGTCCCATTCTGATTACCCGGGTCCACCGAAAGCGTGAATTGCGACATGGTGGTGGGATAGACCTGATCGGCTGTCAGGGTCACATTCCCTAGTGTATGCAAGCTGCCTTGCAGGGCAGTATTGGTAGAGTTGATTACACCGTTCAGACGGATGTCGTCGCTGCTGGCGCCGCCGCTACTGACGACATTTAATTGGCTGATGCCGGAGACCACGAAGTTACCCGTCAGATCGACCATCTGGCCCGAAACATTCAGCGTTCCGCTGCCTTTTGCCGGACTAATGCTTGTGGCAAGAATCGGATCAAGCAATGACTGGAGTTGAGGATTCAGATTGAGATTGCCGAGCGTGACTTGCGCCGATGACACCGTACTGTTGCCATTGGAAACAAGCTGTGGTGCATCCAGCGTGATGCTGCGCCGGGTTTGCAGATTAACCTGGTCGGCAAGCATAATGGCGTTGTCGCTCTTCAACGTCACTTGATCAAAACCCGCCTTTTGCAGGGCATTTGCATCCAATAGTACCCGGCCCGCAAGTGGATCAAGAATAGTAGAAGTAGCTATACCACCAGCTACCAGTTTGGTATTAGATCCAAAAACTTGGGTGGCAAAGCTACCATTACCCCCTGACATGACTTGAATCTGCGCAGGATTTGTCGGATAGAGCGGGCTGATGAGCGGATCGAGTTGGGCGATTCCCGGATTATTTTTCAAGGTCAATGAGAACGATCCTGCAGCCGCCTGGCTTCCCGCCTCGACGGCTGCGTTCATGCTGCCATCGAAAAGTGCGCCTTCACTTGACTGGACAGAGATCGAACCCGCATCCCCAGCCACATGACTTGTGCGGTAAACCAAATTACCCGATTGCAGTTGCGGCAGATCGATATTGGCTGATGCTCCCGATACATCCATCAGGGAACCTTTTTGCGCGACCACATAGCCATTGTTTGCGCCGCTGATGTTGATCTTGCCGCCGGCAAGCATTTGCCCTTGGGTCAGATTCTTCTTGGTGGGTTGAGCCTGCAGAAAATAACCTCTTGCCAAAAGTTGGCTACCCGAACCCAGCCAGATCGACTGCGTCGGGATATATAAATTGGCTGGCAAGTTCAGATTCAGATTGATCGACCCGGCGGGCGCGTCCAGCGTGCCCAGCACGTTCAACTGGTTCACTGAATTCAGGGTGATGCTTGCCGTGGGGTCGACCAGGATTTCAGCCTTGTCGCCTATGGTCAAAGCGCTGAAACCCGCAGAACTTGTTTGCCCAAGAGTAATGTTGACCGGTTTACGCTGCCAGTCAGGCTGGAATCCGGGATTTGACAAGGCATAGACATCCGTGCCCGTAGCCTTGAATGCCGCATCACGGTTGAGTATCAGCGACTGCGCTTTGGGCTGGATAAAGCCGTCCACGTTGAGTCCATAGATACCTCCGCTATTGATCGTGTAAGCAGAAAATCCGCCGCTCTGGAAAAATTCAGCAGGCAACAAGAATGCTCCATTAGCTGCAACACCTCCGATCTGAATATCGTCAATTAAGGCCAGTTTGAAGCTCCCGCCGGTGCCGCTATCCAAGCCGTAACTTTTCAAAGCGATACTGTCCAACCCGCTCAACGCGGTACCATCTGTTGCCTTAACCGAATTCCCGGAAAGGCTGATATTCCCGCCGTTGCCGCCGTGAACCGTGCCGGATTGATCGACCCAGCCGCCTGCCGATGCATCCAATGTCAGACCGGAAGCGACGATCAGGTCATTGCCTGAATTGATGGAAATATTCCCGCCATTCGTCACGATCGCTTTGGAAGGATCAAACGGCCCGAAAAATTTTGAATCGTTCACCCACGTACCGCGCGTTGAAATATTGCCGCCGACCGTGACTGCACCAGCAAGGTTGTATTTCGGATTTACGGTTGACACCGTTCCCAAGCTGACCGACCCACCGGAGACATTGATCGAACCCAGCATATCAGCCTGCCCTCCCTGCAGCGTGACCGAGCCGCCCGAAGCAAGTACGAGTGGCGTGCCGGCATCGATTCTGGCGATGCCGTTTGTATAAACGTTCAGATTGTTCAGGTTGGAGGAGAAAAGGCTGGTATCCAGAACAATAGGCGAGGTCGGTGACAACGCATCAAGAGGTGCATAGTTCGTCGTCTGCTGCGAATTCGCCTGTACTGCCACATCGTGGTTCGTGAGGAAATTGTATTGACCGGTAGTCGCATTCAATGCTCCCGATCCGTTGTAGCCTATGGTCAGAGTTCCGCCCTTGGGCAGCATCTGCCAAGTATTCATGTATAGAGGGGTCAACGTGCCCGAGGCAGTCATATCCACATAGGGCTGCCGCTGGTAGATACCGGAAACCGTATTCGCGATGATTTCGCCTTCGACAGCCGCATTTGGCACCAGCAATGTCACCGACCCGGCCGCCTTGCCTTCGACATATCCCGGATCCCATCTACCACGCAGGTCGCCGCCGGCCATCGTGCTGAAGGTCTCGGTGATACCCCATTTGCTGTGTGTCACGCTATAGGTGCCGGAGATGCCGGCATAGATCATGTTAGGAGAGGCGGTGGCGATATCGTAGACTTTGCCGTTGGATATAAGCGATGTCGTATTGATATTCGCGCCGGTGTGATTGACCTGGCCTCCGGAAATATTGATTACTGCTCCCGGGTTCATCACTGCGTCCCCGGTGGATGCGATGACCACATTCCCGCCCGCCGACGTGCGCTCGGCAACCGTGCGCCCGATCTGGGCCTCTTCTCCGGAATAGTTGGCAAGAGTTGTTCCCTTGCGGATATCCACATATACAGTCTGGCCGTACAGCATACCGTTCTTCTGCAACGGAGCATTCGCCAGTTCAGTTCCGCGCAATTGCACGGCAATAATGTCTCGCGCAACGGAAACCGAAGCCGTGCTGCCCGAAACGTCGATCAGGCTGCCATTGTCGAGGAATACCCTGGCACCATCCGCCGTTGCGACCGGCTTGTAATTGGGATTGAGGAAACTGCTGTAGGCAAGCTTCGGATCGATTTCCTGGTAGATTCCGTTTCCGCTGTAACCGAGAGACCCCACCGTAGGATCGATGTAGCCCGCAGCCACCAGGTTCACCTTGCCGCCGGGTGCGAAGATGCTGCCTTCCACGTTCACGTTCTTGCCCATGACTTCCACGATGGAGGGGTTGAATCCCTGTCCGTCTGTCGTGGTCGAAGTGTCGGTCGTTTCAGGGGTTATCTGGGTGAGGCTGCCTTTGGCCAGTGTCACGACTCCAGTCTGGTTCGCCCTGATATCGTAAATGGGATCTTTAACATCGGTGGTTTGGGATTGATTGTACGGTATAGACGTCGCTAAATTGTAACGGGCAAGTAGCTTGATCGAGCCGTTCTCGGTGACCGAAGTCGTGGCCGAAACCCGCCCCTGCTGGTTTACGGCATAGCCAATCAGGGTGATGTTGCCGCGCTGGGCGACAATGTCGGCAGTGTTGGTAACAGTACCGACTTCAGTATGTTGAAGCCCCTTCCCCGCCAGATTTGGATCGGCCACACCTACGTTTGGAGCCGCAACACCCCCTGCCCTAGACCCCGGATTATTGAAATCTACTTCAACTAATACTCCGCGCAAATTCGGATCCTGACTGGCTTCCAGATAGACCTTGTAACCCGCCGCCAGCACTGCCTGACCATCAGCCGTAACGATGCTGCCGTTGTTCTCCACCACCGGCGCAAACAGCATGATGCGCGAACCATTCAGCACCGCACCGGTATCGACCCTGACAAAGCCGCTATTACCAGAGAATGTCGGCGTGATCACACCGGTACCGGGTGTATTGTTGTTCGCCAGATAGCCGTTCTGATACACGCTATCCGTAATGTTGAGTGACGAGGCGATCAGCGCATTCGTGTTCACCTGCGCGCCATTCGCGAAAACGATACCGTTCTGGTTGATCAGATAGAGTTGGCCGTTGGCGGTGAGAGAACCGGCGATGGTGGTTGGGTTCGCATCCCAGATGCGGTTGAGCGCACTCGACGTGCTGCTCGGCTGCACAAAAGTTACAGTATTGCCTTGGGCGATGTTGAATTGTTGCCAGTTGAGGATGGCGACTTGACTTTGCTGATTGATAGTCAGGTTGTTGGCGTTCGGGAGACCGGTTTTCGGATCGATGTTCGACATCGTGACCGATGTACCCGCTCCGGCAAAATTGCTATACACGTTAGTTGGAGCATTGGCAGCAAGGGTACACCCACCGCAAGGCAAACCCATCGGCACCGGCAACGGCGCAGCTACTGCTTCCGGCAGCGACAATGGCGACAGCACGCCCGTGGCGATCAGCGCGCCAACCAGCAAAGTCAGTCTGCCGATTTGGGGTACACGCGTTTGCTTCGTGCCGACTTTTTGCTTGTCATTTTTCATCGCTGTTCCTTCCACTTTATTTCTGTGCGGGTTCGGTTAAATCAAAACTACTTCCCCCACCCTAGCCCTCCCCCGAAGGGAGAGGGAATTAAAGCCTTCCTCCATAGCAAAGAAGGACTAGGCTTCCCTCTCCCATCGGGGGAGGGAATGAGGGAGGGGGCAAGGCCATCGACCTTCATCGAAACGTCAATAACTAAAACGCCAAGCTCGCCCTGAACCCCACACGCGGTTCCCCCGCCGGGGTGTAAGCCGTACTCTTGCGCGGCCAACCCACATCCAGCCTCATGTTCAAATACGTCCAGGCCTGAAACCGCAACCCGACACCGACGCTGGTCAGGTTGGCTGTTTCTGCCTGCGCAGGCAGCGCACTTCTCACCCGCAGATGCGCCGCATCGATGAACGTCAACATGCGCAGATCGTTCACATCGCCCTCGGCCCACTGCGGGCCGCGCAGTTCCAGCGTGCCGTGCGTGCCGTCGTCACCTGCTTGCTCGGCTTCCCTGTAGCCGCGCACACTATCTGCGCCGCCACCCAGAAATTGCTCGGTGTTGATCAACGGGCCGCTGGCCATCTGGCCATCCAGCTTGGCGTACAGCGACGTTCCCCAGAACAGGGTCTGGGTGCGGTCGAAGCCGCCGCGCAAATAAAAATAATCCGACGTGGCGCCATAGCGGTTGCACTCGAACTCCGATACCGTCTGCCCGTTGCAACTCGTCATCTTGTCGCCCACGCCGCGCAAAGTGAAATTGAGCGTGACATTGGCGGTGGTCATCCCTTCCGTTCCCGGCAGGGTGGCGTTGTAGCCCACCGAGAACGGGATGTAGCTGATCGGCGTGTGTCCGGTGTTCGTACTGGAAACCAACAGATCGTTCTTGAAATTCTTGTAATCCACGCCCAACGTGAAGCTATGAAACAAGTCCGGCTTCGACCACAACGGCAACACCCAGCGCGCACCAGCAATGTTGCCTTGCCCCAGCATCGTCAAATCGCCCAGGGCTGCCACGTTACTGTGCGAAGAGACCGCGTACATCGCCAACTGATTTCCGCTTGCCAACGGGATCAGGTAAGTAGCGGACAGCACACGTATCTGATCCCATTGCTGCGGTGACGTCTGGTACTGCAGCGACAGGCTGTGTTCCTGCTGCCACAGGTTGTCGTAACGCAACATCCCGGTCAGCCGCTGCGAAGAGGTACTGGGGGCGGCGTAATTGCTCATATCGAGGCTGCCATGCAACGGCAACTTATCCTCAACCTTCAAATCCACATCCACCGTGCCCGGCGTCTTGCCCGGACGCAGCACCGGGGTCACCCGCAGATCGGCTGCGCGATTCGCGTCCGCCATTTGCTTCTGCACCCCGGGAAAATACGGCACGCTGTTCTGCGCCAACTCCGGCACCTTGGACAGGATGCGGCCCAGATCGTAATAATGGGAACCCACGACGCGCACTTTTTCTACACTGCCTTCCGCCACGGCCAGGCGCACGATTCCGCTGGTGATGGTCTGTTCGGGAATATCCACCAGCACCGTCAGGTAGCCTGCATCCCGATACGCTTTCTCCAGCGCACTGCGTGCAGCCTCCACGTCGGCGATGGTTTTGTCCTCGCCGAGATACGGATACACAGCCTCTTCAATACGGGTTGCAGACAGCATCCTGTTTCCTTCGATGCGATACTCCATCACGTTGAAACTGTTCTTTCTTGCGGGGGCTGCCTCGGGTACCGGCTCTGCCCGGCTGGTGCACATAAGCAAGAGTCCTGCACACAGCCATAAAATGGGGGTCAATCTCATCAATTCGTTACCAAAATGCGCCCTATCAATTCAACGAATTTGACGCTCATCACTGCAGGCCCATAAATGCCCGCCACAACATTTCGCACGCAATAAACAGGCGCCAGCAATCCAGCCTGTCCCCGATAACTGAAAATCCGTTCGCCCTGAGCTTGATAAAACTACTAGCCATTCGACTAGGTTGCCAAAAAACCTCAACCAAGTCGCTGGTTATGCCGAAGGGACGAACGACGCTCAGACATGCTTGCCGAATGGTCGGTGAACCCACGTCCGGACAACGTTCTTTGCAACTAGCGACTCTAGCGGCCCAACATGAATATAAATATACAAATGGGGAGAATTGACTAGTCCGAACGGACTAGTACCGTGCTAACTTCAGGCGTTGAAAGGTCTGGTGGCAAAATAGGGACTGACATTTCTGCAACAAACCACCGGCCAACCGCTCGAGAAATTCAAGGATCGTCTTACCCAACCCAAAAAGAAAAACCCCGGCATTGCGCCGGGGTACTCAGGAGACAGGCCAAATAAACGAACTGCTTATTGCACTTGGATTGCAGGCTGGCAGCTGTTGGACTTGCTGGTGCGCATGACCGGGTTGGTAAAGGTGCCGTCAGCATTCAGAGTCGGGTCGAAGTTCAGGTTGATCGGATCAGCCAAAGCTGCAACGCCTGGTACGGGTGGAACCTTGGTTGTACCGAGGATGGTCTTGTTGCCTGATTGCGCGGCCATGGCGTTGAAGAATGCCAATTGATTGCCAGCCAGAGGAGCGACCGTGCCTACTGTTCCTGCACGCTTGTTCCAGGAGTTGTTCACAACAACATCATAGCCACCCAAAGAAGCGTTTACAACGGAAGGAACCGCTCCGCCGATGCTGATAGGCTGATACAACTCAGTAGTCTTGGTTGCATAGCCATTGATGAGGGCATTCGTCAAAGGCTGGGGCGGACGATCCAGACCCATCAGACCGATGGCACGGCCACCTGCTGCCAAAGTGATGTGAGTTGCGTCAACGGCATGCACAGCGATCGCACCGCTGGTGATATCGATAGTCGCACCCGCTGCGAGACCATTCTGAGCAGCTGTCATGCAAGAACCCAGCGCGCCGGAAGAAGTGTTCTCGATCACTGTGTAGCCACCAGCAACCGTTGCGAGATAAGATGCAGGACCTTGTGGTAATGAAGTGCAAGGGAAACCGAAGAAGAAGTCGTTGATCGAAGCCTGTGTACCCGACCCGGCAGTGCGTTTGCAAACAATAACGGGACCTGCTGCGTAAGTTGCGTCAACGAAGCTCCAGTCAGTGGACAAACCGCCCATCAAGCCGGTTACCTGTGCTTTGGTGAGGTTGGTGATGCCGGTGTTAGGAGTAACAATGATGGACATTGGCTGAGCCAGTGTGGCTTGGGCTGTCAGCGCAGCGATGATGGCCGGCGTAGCCGGTGCAGTACCTGCCGGTACGTTGATACCCACGAACATGGCTGGCTCTACGTCGGAAACACCTGCATCAGGCACTGCCCCAACTGCGCCAGTACAAGACCACAGCGGTGCGCCCGTGACAGAATCAACGCCCACAGCGGCTGCGCCGCAAGTGGTCAGATCGATTCTGTTTACATTTTGAGCCAAAGCCACGGGAACCACACCCATGATAGAACCGCCCTTGGCAGTTTCATACACAACACCGGTCTGCCCAGCCAGAGCAGCACCCGCTGCAGCCGAGAACGTACCGGCATAAGCGCGATAGTTGTTGCCGGAAGGAACTGTTGCAGAGCCGTCTTCAAATACGCTCACTGTGCCGGCTGTGAAAATACCGTTGGCGATCTGGCCGATCGTATTCTGCAAGGCAGAAGAACCGGAGATGAACAACTGATTTGTTGAGGCAGCAGCTTGAGCGGGTGTCGGGGCTGCGGCGAATGCCTGGCCGGCAAAGGCCAAGGCGCATACTGCTGCGATTGCTTTCAATTTCATTTTATTTCTCCAATTTGGGAATGACATTAAATTAAATATTCAGTGGTGCTATTCACTTGCATCACCCCTGCCTCCACTTCAAGGCAGGGGCTGGCTACGCAACCTTAAGCAAAGGTCATGCTGCTTTCGTTATTACGACGACGTGTTGCGATGAAACCAAGCAATCCCAAACCGCTCAACATCAACAGCCATTCGCCGGGTTCCGGAACTGCAGCTACGGCGTATGACAACGCGCCGTTTGTGCCCAGCGTCCATGTTGCAGCCGCGCCTGTCGAATTCAGGAATTGCAGGTTCGTAGAACCGGCATAAGCGCCACGGCTGTTTTGTGTCGGGGTCACGAAGTAGAAGCTTTGGCTTGCGCCGAGTGCTGCGGTATTGGTGAACGGAACAGCTCCAGCGAAGCCGTTGGCAACGGAATTACCCATATAAGCTGCACCCGCATAACCTGCCGGAGTAGTGATGGAAATTGTACCTGCAGGAGCCGCAGTCAACATTGTGTTGACATCAGCGAGGTATGTGCCATTCATAACTGTAGCTGCAGCTGTAAAATTCGGTGCAGTTGTATTTGCAACGGCTGCTGTGCCACTGTTAGTAGTGCTAAGAATACCAGAGGTGCCATAAGCAATCCCAGGCACAGATACAGCAGCAACGGACCATACATAAGCATCTGTAGTTTTGGCCAGGAAGCTGGTCAAAGTGGCATCGCTAAAGCTGAAGTTACCTTGAGTTGAAGCACCGGAAATAGCGGGAACCTTGGCTGTGCCACCAAAGGTAATGCCATTCAGGAAGCTCTGCATGGTGACACCCAGATTGCCGGTGTAGGAAGTGTTGGCAGTTGTATCCCAAACCGACAGAACCAGATCGTTGGCAAAAGTACCGCCATTGACGATAGTGTCAGTTGCTGTAGCGTTTGCCTGACCAGCAACAGCCAGTGCCAAAGCACCTGCCAGTACGGTCATATTCATTTTCATTTTCATCGTAAATCCCTTTCAATAACTCCCTGATGAGGGAGGTCTGTTAAGAAAGCCCGAAACCGCAAGCGGTTTCACAGCCATTCAAGTTACGGACAACGCATCGCCCGCTACTGCATGTGCAACCCGGCCATCTCCACTTGCGTCGAGATCCGTGGCTTTCCGCCCCCGCCTCGCAACGGGTTTAGCCTTAACAACTGACCCACAACATTCCTGTGCAGCCGACCGCAAATCTACCGAGTGGTCATTACAAAGTTTCGGTCTGAAAATGCATTTGGCATGAGCCGTTCAGACTATTTTGGTGCGTGCCTGAACGGCTTTCAGGCGAGTTGCACATTAGCGTGGCAACATGAAAAGAAATGTTCAAAAAAAATATCTTCTCTAGTCCGAACGGACTAGGTTTTACTAGTCCATCCGGACTATTGAACGTGACACTCGGGTGCTGACAGACAGGTATTGGTGCCGGTGAAACGAGAAATCAGATCTCAATGGAAAAAATCGGTAGGCTTGATATCGGAGAAAAAAATACGGGGTCAACGTAAATTCCGCAGTTGCGATTCAACTGCGGGATTTACGTTGCTACGTTTAGATGCGCGTTGATTCCAGCGCGATTCGGGTTATTGGTATTGAACTGCCAGAGGGGGCATGGATGCGGCTCCATCGCTGCTCACGCAGATGGCGTTGCGTGCCCTGGCCGACGCCATGCAAGTCGCCCCGGCTGCAGCGCCAAACTTGGCGCCAATATTCGCGCAGATTGTCGCATCGGTGCTGAACGTGATCTGGCAATAGTTTTGTTTGCGCGGGTCGGCAGTGGATCCTGCCGGCAGCGGTTGCACCGGTGGTACCTGGTAGGCGGGTGGTAACGGGTTGGCGGGTGGCGGACTAGCGGGCGTGGCGGCTGAAGCCAGGGCGTTGCCGTTGGGGTGATAGACGAATTTCCATTCCGAATAGTGTTTTTTTCCGGCGAACGCTTCACATCCTCTGCCGAAATTGTTTTTTTTGATCGGCTCAATTTCGGACAGGCTATACACGCCGACAATACCGCCATCCGCGCCTTTGATCAGCCCCCATTGCCTGGTGCCGGTGATGGGATCGGCAAATATCTTGCGCAGATAACGTGTGGTGTTGAGATAGCGCTTGTCCAGCACTAAATCTTCGAGCTTCTTCGGGAACTGTACCGCTCCGCTGGGCGTATTTTGATTGTAGGCCGTGATCGCCTGGCTGAACTGGTTGCCGATGAACAGCAGTTGCTGTTCCTTGGCACGCTGCTGCGCTGTCTTCCAGAAAGTGCCGATCGTGGCGAGCGTCACGCCCATGATGGCGACCAGAATCAGCAGGCCGATGTAGGTGAAGCCCGCGCTGCGGCAATATAAAGGCGTGTGCTTCAACGACATGCTAGTCCTCGGCTTATCGGTTGATCCGGCCTAATTGATCCGGCCGATTGAAGTCCGGCATAGTCCGGGGCCGGTGATTTCAACTCAAATAGTCCATTAGCAAAATCTGCGTCACTCCGGCGCAGGCCGGAATCCAGATGATTAAAAAATTCCCACCCTTCGACAGGCTCAGGACAGGCTGACCTTCGGTCAAGTGAAGCAACATCATGGTTTTGTCGGCTTCGCGGCATGTCTTTATGACTGGATTCCGGCCTGACCAGAGGTGAGCCTGTCCTGAGTTTATCGAAGGGCCGGAATGACGGTCTAATGAACTATTTGGGTTCAATCGACTGGACACCGGCACCCTCTCCTCAATCCTCTCCCAGCGGGAGAGGACGCAGCCGCTCCTTCTCCCCCGGGAGAAGGTTGGGATGAGGGTGAAAATTCAACGAGCTATCCCTCACCCTAACCCTCTCCCAGTAGGAGAGGGAACTTGTTCAGCGTTTCCTTGATCAACCTAATATCTAAGGTTGCGGCGCTGACGCATCCAGCATCTTGGCGATTTTATCGGTCGGCTGATTTCCAAACAGCAATTTGCCGTTGCTGAAAACGATGCCTGGCGTGCCGGTGATCCAGTTTTTTGTGGCGATCTCGGCGATATCCTTGATCGGCGTCTGACAGTCTGTGTTGCTGCCTTCGGGTTCCTTTTGCAGCAACAACATGTCGTTCCAGGCCTTGGCTCTGTCTTTGGCGCACCAGATCAATTCCGCTTTGCGCATGGCGCCCGGATGCAGTTCGGCGAGCGGCAACAGAAATGTGTAGATGGTGACGTCGTTCACGCCTTCCAGTTGTTTTTCGAGTCCCTGGCAATACGGACACTCGGGATCGGAAAACAGGGCGAGTTTGCGCGTACCGTTGCCTTTGACCCTGACGATGGCTTTATCGAGCGGCAATTTTGAAAAATCGATCACAGTGATCTTGTCCTTTTCCTGCTGGGTCAGGTTCTGTCGATTTTTGAGATCCACCACATTGCCGAAAAATCCGACTTCGCCCTTTTCATCGGTATAGAAAATGCTGTAGCCGTTGGCGACAACCTGATACAGACCGGCATAGGGCGATTTGGAGATGGAGACGATCTTGATGTCCGGCGCATTTTCCGTAATGGCCTTTCTGATCTCTTGTTCGCCGCCACAGGCGCTGTACATTACGGACAACATGATCAATACGCTTGCGATACGGGCCAATTCAGACATTGCTTTCTCCCTGGATTTCATTTTTCGATATTAAAAGGCCCATTTTCAAACCAATGGTGACGGCATGGCCGCGCGTTTTTACTCTGAGTTTTTTCATGATGTTCTGCACATGATTCTTGACCGTCAACGGACTGAGAAAAAGTTCTTCCGCTATAACCTGATTGGATTTTCCCGCCATCAGAAAGTGCAGCACCTCTGTTTCGCGTTTGCTCAACAGCATGGCATTTGGAAAATATGCCTGGGTTTTGAATCCCTGATGAGACACCACACGGGAGAATGTCGATTCCAGAATGGGTGCCAGTACCTCGAGGATATACATGATGCGAGGACAGAGTTCTTCACCGATACGGGCAAAACAGAAATAGCTCTTCAGCTGACCGTCCGTGCCGCGCTGTCCATAGGCGGCGACATTGCGCAATTCGCTGCTTTCGAGCAACGGCAACCATGCCTCATCGCAACCGCCGATGGAAATGCCGGGCCCCAACAAACAGGGCCCGCCGGTCTTGCGCGTTAGCGACATCATCTGTGTGAACAAGCCGTTCACCGGATCGCACACGGCATTAAAGTGTTCCAGCCGGAAGTAGCGAGTGCTTGAGAATCGATAACATCGCATCTTCGAATCCGCGCCGGAAGCAATTCCGCAGATCAGGATTTCGTGCGACAGCAAATACTGCAATTCTCCCTGAACCCAGGAAAAGAATTGCTGCTCGTTCGATACGCGCAAGGAGCTATCGACCACTGAAGCCAGCCGCGACGGCTCTTCTCCTACCAGCATAATGTCATCTCTAGATCGGTTCATTTGTTCTGTGGTTTCTCCTGGTTAATGCGCTTTGGCAAGCGAGCATCAATTGACTGCCCCTGCCTGCACAAGAAGCGGCACGATATCTTTTCTGTCCATGGCCTTTGCCCAATGCAAGAGCGTGTAGCCATTATTCAAACCTTCGACGACCGTTCCGGCCCGGATCAGTCGTTTCGCAACATCGTCGTGCCCTTCGAAAATGGCGTAATACAAGGCCGTGTTGCCATCCGGATTCCTTGTACTGGCATAAGCTTTTTCGGCAAGCAGGGTTTCGACATAATCCAGACGCCCGAGCTGTGCCGCAACCATCAACGGTGTTTCGCCCGTGTTATTGGCAATATCCGTTCTGGCACCCGCATCAAGGAGAATTTTCAGGTTCTCGTCGCGTTGGGCACGTATGGCTCTCAACAGCGGCGTTTCTCCCTCATAGTCATGCACGTTCAGGCGCGCGCCGGCTTCGATCAACATCCTGACGATCCCGGCATCCCCGCGCATCGCCGCGGCACCAAGCGGCGTAAACCCGATACTTCCCAATACATTGACGTCTGCGTGCAACTCGATGAGTCTGCGCACCATATCGCGTTTGCTGTGATAGGCCGCCATCAGGATCGCCGAATTTTGGCCATGGTCGAGCGCGTTCGGATTCGCACCCATGTCCAGCATCATCTTGAATATTCTAAGATCGCCACGGCCTGCCGCCGATATGAGATTCAAGTCGTCGTATGTCGTTGCAAAAGCGGGCACACTTGAAGCCAGAGAAAACAATATCAATACTGAAGGACATGCCAATTGCCTGATCTTCATATTTCACCCGGAAGATGGACCTAAATAATTATTGAACTGGATCGTTAACAGGTTTTTTTACACAGCGTGCGATTCTATTTTTCTTGAATGTCATACAAATTAATTCTTTGTGACAAATACATAACCGCGACTAGTCCTTTTCGCATCAATGGACTCTACGTGTTGCGTTTCGCCGTGCCGGAAACACCGGATGGATTATCTCGCTTGAAGTGGCGATACGTTGCATTGACACGCCGCTGTAATCAATATTTCAAATACGACGCAGTCCGCTCCCTGTTTGCGCTGCAGTCTGTAATCTTCAAACAACTTGGCTTACTCCACAAAAACGTAACATTCTTCGTGGAAGATTGCGCTCCCGGTTCCAAAGTCGCTTTTATCCATATTTCTTTTTTTCCGGTGGCGGCTGAATCGGCAAATGTCGGCTACACGAGATGTTTCACTTGAGATTGCGTAATTATTTTTGTGTCTCAGTAATGTTCAACTCTGGAAATCATGACGACTCAAACTAAAGCACCCCCTTCTTTCCGGCGAACCGCCTCCATTACCATCGACCGGTCAAGTCTGTTGAACCTGGTCGGGGCGTTCATCGATCCTTTGACTGCCATCGTTACGCTCTATTTCCTTGTACTGATACACAATACAGAGTTGACACCGCCCTATTTTATTCTTTCGCTGTTGATGTTCGCGATCAGTTTCCCCGGCGATGCGCAACTGCATTTGCCAATGCTGCGCAAGATCAGCCATGTCTTGTTCGATTGGGTGGTCAAGGTCGGTTTGTTGGCATTCTTCGGTTACGCCAGCCACTATCTGTCATATTTTGATACCGATATCCTCATTGCCTGGTTCTGGTTGGCACCCGCAAGCCAAATCGCGGTTCAGCTTCTGGTACGTCAGGTCGCGCCATCTATCCTGAAGCTTCAGGGGGAAATCAAATATGCCGTCGTGGTCGGCGTCAATGAACAGAGCATGGAACTGGCACAGCGCCTAAAAGAAGATCCGTATTCGAACATCAGGATACTTGGGTTTTTCGATGACCGCGTTGTCAGCCGTCTGGCTCATCCCTACGAACGTTCCGTCCTGGGCAAAATCCGCGAGCTGCCCCAGTTCGTCAATGAAAACAAAATTCCGCTGATCTACCTGTCAATGCCCATGTCTACCCAGCCGCGCATCATGTCCTTGCTGGATGGATTACGCGACACAACTGCCTCGATCTATTTTGTGCCGGATATTTTTGTGACCGACCTGATCCAGGGGCGGCTGAGCACTGTATCCGGACTGCCAGTCGTCGCAGTCTGCGAGACTCCTTTCACCGGATTCGACGGCATCATCAAACGCTTGAGCGATATCATATTGTCGATCCTCATTCTCATGATGATCGCGCCTATCATGGCAATCATCTCGATTGGCATCAAGCTCACTTCGCCTGGCCCTGTCATTTTCAGGCAGCGTCGCTACGGCCTGGATGGGCATGAAATCGTCGTCTACAAATTCCGCTCGATGACGGTCACCGAGGACGGCCCCAACATTCCTCAGGCGCAGAAAAATGACCGTCGTATCACACCGCTTGGCGCATTCCTGCGCAAAACATCGCTGGACGAGCTGCCGCAATTTATCAATGTGTTGCAAGGAAAGATGAGTGTGGTCGGCCCCCGCCCGCACGCAGTCGCGCATAACGAACAATACCGCAAGCTTATCGATGGCTACATGGTGCGGCACAAAGTGAAACCAGGCATCACGGGGTGGGCTCAGGTCAACGGCTATCGCGGCGAAACTGAAGTTCTCGACAAGATGAAAAAACGCATCGACTTCGATCTGGATTACCTCAGAAACTGGTCTCTGCGACTTGATCTTTACATTGTTCTTAAAACCATCCAGGTCGTGATCAAGGACCGGTATGCATACTAATCGCCGCTCTGCTGGAGCAACGCCGACCTACATTTACTCAATTCAGGAAAGATAAATCATGCAGCTGATTCCAGTAATTTTAAGCGGCGGTTCCGGCACTCGCCTGTGGCCTTTGTCACGTGAAGAGTATCCCAAGCAATTGTTGGCGCTATGCGGTGATACCACCATGCTCCAGTCTACGGCCTTGCGCCTGGATGCTTCATTCAATGGGCCGGATATCCAGATAGAACAGCCGTTGATTATCTGCAACGAAGCTTCGCGCTTTATTACTCAGCAACAATTGCAACAGGTCAACGTGCACCCGCAAGGGATCATACTTGAACCCGTAGGCCGCAATACCGCACCGGCATTGACCCTGGCCGCACTATATGCGCTGGGCAATGACGGTGACCCGCTTCTTCTGGTCATGCCCGCCGACCACGTGATAACTCAATTGGCGGCATTCCGTCACGCGGCGAATCTGGCATTGCCATCGGCGCAAGAGGGAAATGTAGTCACTTTTGGCATCGTTCCCGATACGCCGGAAACCGGTTACGGCTACATACGAGCTTCGGACCAGTTGTCCGACGGTCTTTTCTCGATTGCCGAGTTCGTCGAGAAACCACACCTTGAAACAGCTGAGGGCTATCTGGCCAGCGGTCGGTATTTCTGGAACAGCGGTATCTTCATGGTAAGGGCTTCTACCTGGATCGAACTCATCGGAAAGTTCCGTCCCGACATTCTGCTGGCTTGCCAGCACTCTTTTACGATCGCCACTCGCGATCATGCATTCATTCGCATACCCCACGATGCATTTGCAAAATGCCCTTCCGACTCCATCGACTACGCTGTCATGGAAAAGATCGCCTGCCCCGCAGACGGCAATTCAAGGGCAGTAGTAATCCCGATGGATGCGGGATGGTCGGATGTCGGTGCTTGGGGTGCGCTGCTGGATATCGGCAAAAAGGACGACAATGGGAATGTTCTCAGCGAAAACGTAGTCGCAATCAAAAGCAACGGCAGCCTGGTCATGGCGAAAAGTCGCCTGGTCGCATGCATCGGTCTCGACAACATGATTGTCATCGAAACTCCCGATGCAGTTCTTGTCGCCAGTCGCGACCACATTGATCATATGAAAGATATGGTGTCGACGCTGAAAGCTTCCGGTCGTTCCGAGCCTGTCGTCCACCGCAAGGTGCATCGTCCCTGGGGCAACTACGACAGTATTGATAGCGGCCCACGTTTTCAGGTAAAGCGCATCGTGGTGAACCCCGGGGCGAGCCTCTCCATGCAAATGCATTATCACCGCGCCGAACATTGGATCGTGGTCACCGGAACAGCGCAAGTGACACGAGGGGACGAGGTATTGATTCTGGCGGAAAACCAGTCGACTTATATTCCTTTGGGAACTCCCCATCGTTTGAAAAATCCCGGTATTGTTCCTTTGGAAATCATCGAGGTGCAGTCAGGAGCTTACCTCGGTGAGGATGATATCGTACGTTTTCAGGATTATTACGGGCGCGAAGTAAGCACTGTTATCGAATAATATTGTTCCTTTTAACCCAAATGGTTTATTAGACCGTCATTCCGGCGAAGGCCAGAATCCAGTCACGAAAACATGCCGCGAAGCGGACAAAACCATGATGTTGTCCCACTTTCGTGGGGATATTTTAATCATCTGGATTCCGGCCTTCGCCGGAATGACGCAGTTTTTGCGAATGGACTATTTGGGTTAAAGGCTTCGCGCTTTTGGTAGTGCACAGCCGCAACTTGAATACGCACGCTTGATTTGACGGGGTGAGATATCCTTCATCGCCCCCGAGCATCTCCCCAGCGCTGTTGCGTACGGTCATCGCCGATGTAGTATGTTTCGCCGGAACGGTGTTCGACATAATAACTTGGCGAGACGATAGCTTCCTCGAACGTCATGTTGGCACTGATACGCGTGTATTCCAATAGCACGCTACGAACGACACGGGCATTCTTGCAAATGTGCGATCCGCGTGTGATCCAGGCCGGCCCGACGATCTCGGCACCCGCCTCGATGCACACACCGGAGTCGATATACACCGGCCCTATGATCTTGACGTGATCCCAGTCGATGCGTGTGTTGAGTCCCACCCAGACTCCGGGTTTGATTTCTTTGCCGGGCATCTGCATTTGCACGATCTCGCCGTTCAGTACTCGCTGCAATACCACCCAGTAATCGTGCACATGGCCTATATCGATCCAGTTGAAAAAGCGCTTTTGCGCATAAAAAGGCATGCCCTTTTCCGCGAGCATGGGAAATAGCTGGCTGCCAATATCGAACACCATGCCCGGCGGGATGAGGTTGATTACTTCCGGTTCGAAAATATAGATGCCGGTACTGGCAAAGTTGGAGCGCGCTTCTTCCGGCTTGGGCTTTTCCTGAAAGGCGACGATGCGGCCTTCCTTGTCGGTTTCGACTACGCCGTAGTTGCTGACCTCAAGATTCGGCACTTCCAGCGTAATGACGCTGGCCATCGCCTTTTTGGCTTTGTGTTCCAGCACCGCAGCTTCGATATCGAGGTCGATCAGCGCATCACCGCAGAGCACGATCGTGGTGGTATCGAAGAAGCCGCCAAAATCCTGGATTTTGCGCATACCGCCGGCGGAGCCCATCGCCTTCGGGGTGATCTCTCCGTATTCGTACTTTCCTTCAAAGGAATAGCCGATATCCACGCCCCAGCGACTGCCATTGCCGAAGTAGTTTTCGATCTTGTAATGCTTGTATGCGACGTTGACCATGATTTCATCGACGCCGAATTTCGCCAGATGCTCTATCAGATATTCCATGACCGGTTTGCCGAGAATGGGGATCATGGGTTTGGGAAGATTCTGCGTAAGCGGCCTAACTCGTGTGCCCTGTCCTGCGGCAAGGATCATTCCTTTGATTTTTTTCATATCGCTTTTCAGTAGTATCCGGCAGATCGCAATTCTATACCGAATGATATTTCAGATTTAAGCAGGGACGCACGGAGTGAATTGCCAAATCGGAAGCTGGTCCGAACGGCTCATATTGCACATCGATGTTGTACCAAAATTTGCAACATTCCAATCAGATAATACCGCCCCTTTTCCGGCAGGATCGACTGTTGTCATCTTTAATTATTGCGGAAATATCAATCATGTCCTGCGCAGAGTCGAAGGATCGGGTCGAACGAACTTTACCGGCGTTTCCTTGTCAGTAACGGCGCAGGTTTTCTCATTCCAGCGAGTACCGGAATTTTGCATTTTCAATTACCAGCCAACCATCAACGAATATTTTTACTAATCTTTATGGAGAGCACCTCATGAAACAGCATGCTAAGTTCCAGATAGCACTAGTTATGTTCGCCTGTTTAGGCCTTTTCAGCATCAACGCCACTGCCACGGCGTTGGATCGGCAATCTTCATCGATTTTCAATACTCAAGACTCAACTACTTTCAGTCACAACACCGCCGGTGACTTTACCAATTCCAATGTCCGCTTCATTTTCTCCGCGTCAGGCAAAGACGGCAACTTCACCTTTGCTGCCGACCCAAACGGCCCGAGCTTTGAAAGTTTCCTGAACAGTTCCAGACAGCACCCGGAACAAGATGGCAGTGAACCGCATATACCTAATATCGGTGACAGAGACATCAATCAGCACGAGTGGAATCGCGATGACGGATTTCCGGTAAGCCCAATACCGGAACCTGCCGAGTATATTCTGATGGCCTGCGGCCTGGCCCTGCTCGGCTTTGCTGCAAATCGCCGTAGAAATCGTCAGGGATTGGCAACCGATTAACAGGATTTCAAATACGCATACAAGCTATCATTTCCCGATATATCCGCGAGGATTTCTCGATTGCCAGTTCCAGGCATCGCGGCACATCGTCTCCAGATCGCGGACTGCTTGCCATCCCATCAACTCGAACGCTCGCGCCGAATCTGCATAGCAGGCTGCGATATCGCCTGGACGCCGTTCCGTAATGCGAAATGGAACGGCACGATCGCTGGCTTTCTCGAATGCATGTATGACATCCAGCACGCTATAGCCGCGCCCGGTGCCGAGATTGACGGTCAGCGTTGCCTTTTGTTTATCGAGCGCCTCCAAGGCGGCCAAATGTCCTACTGCCAGATCCAGTACATGAATGTAGTCCCGCACGCCGGTACCGTCGTGCGTGGGGTAATCGTTACCGAATACCATTAACTCCTCACGCCTCCCTATTGCGACCTGACTCACAAATGGCATCAGGTTATTTGGGATGCCGCTCGGGTCTTCGCCGATCAATCCGCTCTCATGCGCGCCCACCGGATTGAAATATCGAAGCAACGCGATGCGCCAGGACGAATCGGATTGCGCAAGATCGCGCAAAATATCCTCAACCATCAGTTTGCTACGACCATACGGGTTCGTTGCAACAAGCGGAAAATCTTCATGTATCGGCACTGCATGCGGATCGCCGTAGACCGTGGCGGATGAACTGAAAACCAGGCGCTTCACGCCAAATTCCGCCATCGTTTCAAACAGGGCAATACTGCCACTGACATTGTTGAAATAATATTGCAGCGGTTTGATTACCGATTCACCCACTGCTTTAAGACCCGCAAAATGAATCACTGCCTCAATCCGGTAGGAAGAAAACAGCTGCCGTAGCGCGTTCCTGTCATTCAAATTCGCAATAACATACGAAACCGTCTTGCCCGCGATTCTTTCAACGCGATGCAATGCCTCAATCCGGCTGTTGCTGAGATTATCGACAACAACCACCTCATGTCCTGCCTTGAGCAATTCAACACAAGTATGAGAACCAATATAGCCGGCACCGCCTGTAATTAAAATCATTTATTGAGTCCGAATCTTAAAATCATCACTATCTCAAGCTTCAAGCTCTGCCAGATACCGCTGTCGAAACATCGACTCCGCGTTGCTTCAAACTCAAAGTTGGGTGACGACTGGTGAAGCGGGGGAAACTCATGTTTCTCCATGAATACTGCAATAGTTGCAAACTTGCCCGGATAATAAACATTGAATTAGTGACAAAATAACGTTTCCACAAACGGCGCGGATCCGAGAAAAGACGATAGGACCATTCCAGACCGTTGCGCTGCATCCATACCGGCGCACGCTGCACCGTTCCGGCGTGGTAATCAAACGCCGCACCGACGCCTATCATTACCGCGCGAATGCGATGGCGGTGCGTTGCCATCCATTTCTCCTGTTTTGGACAACCCAGGCCGACGAACACGACACCGGCTCCGGATTCGTTGATGGCAGAAATGATCGCCTCATCCTCTGCCCCGGCCTCGCCTTCGACACGCAACGGCGAATAGACACCACCGATATGCAGCCCGGGAAACGCTCTCCGCAACTTCACGGACATCAGCTGCAGCGTTTCAAAAGTACTACCGTAGAAATACACCGCTTCGCCGCTACGTGATGCTTGGGCACAGTATTTCCACATCAAATCCGGACCGTTTATGCGCTCTTGCTTTGCAAAGCCCATCTTGCGCAACATCCATGCAATCGGCATTCCATCTGGCGTGGCCATATCCGCATGCCTCAACACATTCTTGAACCCTGCATCCTGAGTGGCCGTAATCACGGAATGAACATTGCAGATACAAACATAGCGCGACTCGCGCGCCTTGGCCCATGTTGTGATGCGATTCAGTGTTTCATCCCAGGACAGCGCATGGATGAAAGAACCTATCACCTTCGCACCCTCACGATATGCCCCGTGCATCCCGGACACTTCCCCAACATCATTCTGCCTGCGGCGAACGGCCACAAAACCGACAATAGCCAAGCCGATCAACATCAGCAACCATTCCGCAGCCTCGGGCACCGGTGAAATGTTAAGTGACCCTGCGTAGCTGCCCCCGGACGTTCCGACGACATCTCCCCTGACTTCCAGAATATAGTTGCCGGCACCCAAGGTGATCGGGCTAATCACAGCCATCGTTCCGGTATAGCCCGTCCCGGTTATTTGAATTGCGGTACTCCATGCTTCAAGCAGTCCACTGGGCACGCCCGTAGTAGTGACTGTCCCGCTGTAGAGTCTTGATTGGAGATTGTTAATGCCGAACAGATTCCCGAGGCTGATCGTGGATGCAATTGAGTCAACTGATGATGGAGAAATGCTGAACAGGTAATCATCATAAAATTGGTTTTGCGGCGCGAAAAATGAGTCTCCGAAAGACAGACTGACCGGCGCAGATTGCGCTCCCAAATCCGTCGTCGTTGCCATGGCATTTCCCGACAGTGCAAACAAGGCTGACAATCCGAGAACGATAAATTGTTTTGAAAACAAAATTCCATGATCCATGATTTCTCCAGTTACTTTGCAATCACTGCAAACAAGGGACACCCGAGTGGATGGCACTTTATAAAAGCAATATGAAACAATTTGTACGGAGAATTACGGATAGGCTAGTCCAAACGGACTATTACGGAATTTGGAAAAGCTGTAATAAAGCGGATACTGGCTTTTCAGACATTTATGGATTGGCGGTACGCCGTCGTATTCGGGGTTTTACCGATGTATTTAATTGACGGGACCTCTAGTAATTCAGATTTCGTCATTGCGGCGAAGGCCGGAATCCGGTGTTTTCAATCGACTGGACACCGGCCTACGCCGGTGTGACGAATTATTGGAGGCTCCGTTGATTCATTTTCGGCTTGCTTCGCTGCTCACGCAGAGATTGCTTCGGCATATATCCCCATCAATTGCACGAAATTGCGCTCTGATGTGTATTTCGCCTCGTATTCTTGACGGGCATGCTTCCCCATTTTAATCATTGCCTCCGGGTTCGCCTCGGCCCACTTAATCTTATTCGCCAAATCCACCGCGGAGCCGGGTTCGAACAGCAGGCCCGTCTTGCCTTCCTCGATCAATTCCGCCATCGCCCCCATGCGGCTGGCGATCACCGGCAGACCGCAGGCAAAAGCTTCCACGAGCGTAAGCGGAAAGTTTTCATACCAGATACTTGGCATGAGCAAATAGGCGGCTTGACGCATATGACTGAATATTTGATCCCTGGACATAAAGCCCAGCCCGTGGACATTTGCATGCGAACCCAAGAGCGATTCCTCCGGCCCGCTTCCGATTACTTTCAGTGGATATCTCGGCACATGGCCCATGGCATGCATGAGAACATCAATACCTTTTTCTGCGGACAATCGCCCCACGAACAAACCGCCTAGCCGTGTCTCTTCAACACCGGCAGGTACATCTACAAAATTCGGCTTCACCACTATCCGTTTCGCCGGCAGCCCACCCTCGATAAACTTATTGCGGCAGAATTCATTGAGTGCAATATATCTCGTCACCTTGTTGCGATAAGTACCAAGCGCCCGGTGCAATACCTGCATGCCACCGATCACTGCCGATTGCGCCCTGGAACCGCGATAACACCCTCGCACCACACCGCGCCAGGGCAATTTTCCCAAACAGTCCTCGCACACCTTGCCGTTGCGCAATAACATCGCCTGCGGACAAAACAGCCGGAAATTGTGCAATGTTTGCACCACCGGCACGCCCGCCTTGCCTGCCGACAGATAAAGGGAAGGAGATATGAGCGGAAAAGTGTTGTGGGCATGGATCACATCAGGGCGAAAATCGGCCACCCGCTTTGCTATGTCCGCTTCGGTACGCGAAGACCAGACGGTTTGTCCGGCCAGTGCGAGCCGCGACATCCCCACAATATCGTCGTTATGGCGGGAATACACTGCAACTTCAACGCCTCGGCTGCTCAGTAACTGCAGTTCCGATGCCACGACGCCATCTTCTCCGCCTTTTTGCTGATAGGCATTGTGCGCAATCAGGATACGCATGGCATTGTCACAGAAGATTTATACCCATTCACCAGACAACCCGCCAAGTAGTGCTGCACTCTCATGTGTGCATTCTCCGACCGGCTGCTGCGAGCGCAGCATTCCTGATTCCAAGTGCTGCATTTTCGTAGCTGTACTCGCCGACCAGTTCGCAGCTGCGTTGCGAGAACCTTGCATACAGATCGTCGTCAGTCAGCAGATTGGCAGACGCATTTACCCAGGAAGCCGGTTCGAGTGGAAGCACATAGCCATTTTGTCCATTCCGCACCAGTTCCCCTGCCGCTCCGGCAAAAGGCGTTACCAGTACAGGCAAACCGGAGGCACAGGCCTCGTTCGCCACTACCCCCCAAGGATCCCATTGCGTCGGGAACATGAAAATCCGGGCAGCGCCGTATAATGTTGGCAGCTCATCCTGACGGGCAAAGCCGGTAAAAATAGCCTCTACCTCTGCCGACATCGTCGCAGCCAGGGCCCGCATTCCGGCTTCCATTTCTCCCGAGCCTACAAAGGCCACAACGATTCTGCGTTCCAGGTAACGAGCCACCTGCCGTGCCACTTCGAGCACAAACAATGGATTCTTCACGTCCACGAAGCGGCCGCAGAAAATGAAATCGTATTTTTTTTCGATGTCCGATGCGGCAAAAAATGCAGCGTTGTTGGCGCACAAATGCGACTTGAAAATCCGATCCTCGCCAATATCATATGACCGGTAAAGATCAAAAGCGCCATCGCTTGCCCCAATGAAAGCTTGCGTACCGGAGAACACCCTGCGCCTGATCCAGCGATGGATACCCGAAAGTTTTTCTTCCGACTTCAATGTCCCGTCAGTCATGGCGACATGCTTGAGACCAAACGTGCGCGCATACAAATAGGCGAACAGATGCGTGGGGTTGAATCCGGTGGTGATCACCACCTCCGGGCGATACGAATCCAACTCACTCCATACGTCAGGATTGAAATGGATGAAGCGACCACGGTAGCTGATGAATCGTTCGCGCAGATACACCTGATCAAAACGTGCCTCGCGCAAGTCCCAGCTACGATCGGGCTCGCGTCCACTGCAAAAAAACACCTTCAGCTCAATCTGCGGATCGGCGGCCAAAACCTCATATACCGGCAACCGGTAGGGTGCGGGGATATTGGTGACGATGGCAACGCGGCAAGCGCCGGATGATTTCATAAGCATTGTGCGATTTAGATCTTGTTTTGCATTTGCGTCTGGAGTTGAACCGGAGTTTTAACTGAATCTGACATCCCATCATTTAACTTGGCAGCGATTGCCTCGCGCATGCACTTGCGCCAAGCTTCCACGAAAGGCGCCTTGTCATAGCGGGCCACCGTCTGGCTGGCGGTAATTCGAGCCGATTGCAGCAGTTTTTCGTCGCTTAACACAGTGACGATCGCCGCACGCACTGCATCGGGATTGCGTTCAACAAACCAGGCATTCTCGCCCTGCACCGCATAGTCTTCGACACCGTGCAAACGGGTCACGATGGCAGGTACACCTGCAGCCATGGCCTGCATGACCACCAGCGCAAAAGTTTCGTACAAGGAAGGCAACACAAACAGATCGGATGCCCACAAATACTGCCTAACATCGCTCTGGTAACCGGCAAATGCAACCCGCTGTGACACGTTCAGTTTTCTGGCAATCTCGTTGAACTCGGCAATTTCCCCTGCATTCCCACCCACTACCAGCAACCTTACCGATAGATCGCTTATCCCAGACAAAGCTTCCAGCAGCACTCCAAGCCCCTTGCGGGAAAAATCACCCAGCGCCGCGAAGCACAGCACGCGCGAATAAACCGGTAAACCCAATCGCGCAAGAAGCGGGTTACGGTCAAACCCTTCCGGACGTGCGAATGATTCAACATCAACCGGATTTGGAATTGCGATCACCCGAGCTTTGAGGAAAGAATAAGTCTGGGTCAACTCCCTAACCAGACCTTGAGAAGGCGTTACCACCTGAGCAGCCTTGAGGAAAGAAAGCCGCTCAGTCGTCGCATTGTATTGGTGAGTGATCCAGCGTACCAGTCTGCGCAAACCTCGTGCTTTTTGAAATTGCCACTGATGTTCCAGATAGGACCGATGACAGAAATGGGCATAACAAATATCGGCGCCGATGAATTGACCCTGTGTCGCCTGGATCAGAACAGGCGGAGTACCGCGCTGCGCGATGTGCTTGCGCAATGCGCGCGGTGCCAGCAGGTTGAAAAATACGTAGCGCAAAATTCCCGGCTTGCCGGGCAAGGGTACCCTCACCCAGCGTACACGCCCGGTGTTGTCGTTATCGAACGCATCCGAGAATACGGTGATATCAAATTCATCCGCCAGACCGAGTACTTCTGCCAGCACACAACTGCCAGCCGGGCTGTTCTTTGTTACTTTCAGATCGAATACGGCTATCCAGGGCTTGGCACCGGTGCTTTGTTGAAATTGTACTTTTAAGGCTTCCAAACCAGTGTCCCCTGTTTTGTTCAACAGCGGAGTTTGGCCTAGTCTTGTGACACCTTTGTGAATTCGTCTGCCACCCAGGCTGTCACATCACAGCTTAGTTGACACTATGGATGCTTGCGCCCGAACAGCGCCACATTCTGGGCAGAGCGGTAAAGGTTGGCACCGCTGCCGCAAGTGTTGACCATATGAACTTGCTTGCAGCGCTTGCGGATGAAATCGTAATCGTCGAATACAGAATAGGCGTAGGACAGGCCATCACCTTCGCTAATAGCGTAGCACTTGCCCCCGGTGCGCAGCCAATAGGCCGCCTTCCATAGATGCATGCTGCGCAGAAAACGCTTGGTAATCTGGTTAGGCAGTGAGCCACAGGCAAAGTGATTGTCATCCGAGACAAACAAGCCGGACTTGGCCACGCGCAGCATCTCTCCCAGCATCTGGCGCGGATACTTGACATGATGCAACACCCCAAACTCGCACACCAGATCAAATGCGCCATTGGCAAACGCCAGATTGAGTGCATCACCGTCTCTCAGTTCCTCTTGGCTCAATCCCTTGTCATGGCCAATCTGGCGCAACTCCGGGGAAGGCTCAACACCGACCACTCTCAGCCCGGGGAACATGGTTTTCAGGAAAATCAAACCTCTTCCGGTTCCCGCACCGACATCGAGTACCGAACGGTATCCATACTGTCCAATCAATGCTGCCATCCAGGCCAGGGCAAAATAGTGTTCGTCGCCCTCCTGCACATGCAGCTCTTCGTATACGTTTGCAGTCCGTGCGTAGTAATCCCGCTGCAATTTGATTTCGCTGCTTATATCCATGTCCCGAAAGTCCTAAATGTATTCGAAAGTAATTAAAAACGATATTCGTCATGCGGATAAACGATTTCACCGGGCAATAAACGGCCTGAGGAAATGGACGCCGGCAACCTCTCTGCCTCATAAGATTGTCTCTCAGTGATATTACAAAGGGTTTACTGAGTCAGAATGAATTCATAGTTCACTGTAGTCCCCGCGAGGAACAAAATATCGGTAGTTACTCAAATTTAGCTCAAGAGGACTATTAACCCGTCGCATATCTGTCATCTTATGGAACTATATTCGGGAGAATATTCTTGCAATGGGCATGACCACCTTTGCCCCCCTCTTCTCAATAATCCTCTGAAAACACTATGAACAAAATCGTCAGTAAAATCTCAGCCTCGTTCAACAGCATAGGAATACCTCGTACCATTTATAAATTGACAGAACACTCATTTAGAGTTTTGTATCGAAGAGTGATTCGAAAACAAACCATTGAAGAGAAAGTTTCCAGATTCCAAAACATTGAGGACAGGTTTACTGAAATCTATCGTAATAACTACTGGGGTAATTTTGAAAGCGTCAGCGGAAACGGCTCCACCCTTGAAGCGTCTCAAAACTTGAGGCGGCAGTTGCCGGGGCTTGTTGAAAAGTTCTCGATTCAAACGATATTCGATGCCCCCTGCGGAGATTTTCATTGGATGAGAGAAGCGCTCAAGAATATACAGGTCAACTACATTGGAGGCGACATCGTCCGCGCCCTGGTCGACGCACACAATTCAAATTACAAAAACGCCAAAACGACATTTATTCATATGGACATCACTAAGGATAGCTTTCCAGCATCCGATTTGATGATATGCAGAGATTGTTTGTTTCACCTGGCCTACAAGGACACAAAGCTGGCTCTTCAAAATTTTATTGATTCAGGAATCCCGTACCTGCTGACCACTACCTATGTCAATAATGGCGCATTTAGTAACCAAGATATAGTAACCGGGTCTTTTCGTTTGATAGATTTGTTTTCAGCTCCGTACAACTTCCCCAAAGATGTTTTATACAGAATTGACGACACAATACCACGCGAGACTTCGCGGGAAATGTGCCTTTGGTCGAGGGATCAGATAATTAGTGCAATGGAAAAGTTTCAATAATCAAAATCCAGCATAATGGGTTTTCTTTGCATATATTTCCCGTTCGCCCCGATAACCAGCAACTTGGCTGAGTTGTTATGCAGCCTGGTCGATGTCTAGCTGTTTTACTCAGTGCCACGCGTAGCGCGGTGTGTTGAGAGACTACAAACGCCCGGTCACAAGGACTTTTCCCGCATTGCGCAGCCTGAGCAAGGCGGTTCTTCCCGGGTATTTCCGGCCACCCACATGCAGCGGAATATGGTTATCAACCAGACGCTTGAAATCATCGTTGTTTAACCCGGCAAAGCCTTTGTAGTCCAGCCAGTGTTGATACAATTTTACGAAGCCCTTCTTTTTTTCCGAGGGCAAATGCCAGATCGGTATCCCGGATTCGATTCCATTTACCGTCGAAAATACCGCTGCTGTCCATATCCGTTTGACCAATGCACTTGCGCCATGAACGTTGTTGCCAGACTGCGCCAGAACAACGCTCATGACATGCTCTTCCGTCAGATTGTCGCCAAATATCTGGATACCTTCAGCTTTCATCCACTCCCAAAATACTGCAATACGCATTGCCAATTTCTCCAACGATTTGGCAGAGAGCGCATAGAACTCCCCTCCATATAATGGAACCGGAGGGGCGATCATCTGCCCGGAGAAATAACTCAGTGCAAGCGTCAGCGATGCGCGTGACTGACCATTGGCAACCATGTTGGTCGGGTAACCGGGCTCATAGGCATAGACTGTTTCTTCATTGCTCTCCAGTTTGTCCAGCAAGCCATCCAGTCTGTCGCGAACGATGCAATCCGAATCCAGCAGGATCAGGTGGGAAAAATCATTTTGCTGATACGCCAGATGTTCAATTACATCCAGTGTAAACAGGCAACCCGGAAAACCGTTCTTGAAAGCAGTGTCGTCGACGTAACCGCTTGCGCAGAACATTGTGCGCACCTCTAGCGATTTCAGCTGACTGTTAAAGGGCTCCGGCAATTCCCGGTTGGAGAACAGTGCCATCTTCGCATCCGGATACAGGCGTCGTATGGAGGCATAGCAGACGACCATACACCGGTAGTACATGTCCAGCTTGGATCGTTCGGAAAACGTCCATGCATTGGGCGAACGCCCCTCGGCGTGGTAGAACGCCGTGGCAAACAGCAACGATTTGTCGGATATATTCATATTGATTCTCAAGTCATTTTGATCTATTGCTGCGGCTTGTACCGGATATACAGGGGCTGCGGATCCAATTCGATACGGTCTGGGTGACCCTGACTTGCCGGTGTGGCATTGCCATCCAGAAGATGCTCCATGGATGCGATCGCCCAGCCGGGCGGCGCAGGCAATGAGTAGGTAGCTGCATTGCCCGACCACGCGATCATGAATCTGGCTCCCTCATGTTTGCCTTCACATGCGACGGTAGATGGAAACACTTTCCTGCAACCCAGCATCTTGGAGCCGAGCAACCAGCTCTGTACTTTTTCATAGGCAGGCAGATTCGGCATCGGCTCGCCCAAGTGGTTCATCATGCCGGTGCGCTCGTTATCCCACGCGTAGTGATAGAAATGTTCCAGCCCGGCCGAGGCCCCCAGAATCAGGAAGCGCGCCAGCTTTTCTGCGGCTTCCTTCTGGCTATGCGAAGCGGTGCTGGAGGGTGGATCGTTCGTCCCCGACACTTCCACACCGGTCTCGGTATTCCATAGCGGAAGGTGTTCCAGTCCCTGTCGCTTCATGATGTCGCGCACTTCAATAATCTGTTTGACGAATTGGTCCGAATTCTCGGAATAAAAATGGTATGCAACCGCCTGCACATATTTTTTCCCACCGGAGGATAGAAATAATTCCAGGCGGTCCGACCCGTTCACAAATCCCGGCGTACTGAGCAAAGCACCGGGATCATTTTCATCCAGAACCTTGCGCGTTATCCTTGCCATCTCCACCATGTTGGCCACACTGCCTGTATAGAAACCCGGTGCATTAAGGTCACGCGGTATATCGGAAAAATTCGGTTCGTTCCAAAGTTCATATGCCTTGATATGTCCACGGTAGCGCTGCACCACCCGGCGCACGTATTCTTCCCAGTGCGCCATTCTCACCGGCTCAGCTGCACAACCCAGTCCATAGGAACATTTCTCCTCGGGCCGCGCAGATGCCCACTGCGGGGTGCCTCCTCCCAGGACAAACAGAACTTCCGCGTGATGGGCAGTTGCATACTGCACGTAAGCATCAACACGATCAAAATCCCATTGCCCGGGTCTTGGTTCTATTCCTGCCCACCAGACGCCGGAGTCCCAGAGTCGAATTGCACCGATACTGGAAGCCGGCCAAATCGTCTGCAAATTCTTCTCACCCTGGGTCAATACCAGCCGATGGAAATGCGTGCCGAAATACGGCAAACCGATAAGCGGCTCACGGCCCGACGTCGCTTCCTGATACGGGTCTGCACGTCCGGTCAGGCTGATACCCGCCGACAAAACCAAAACAAATGCGACTGCCGCTAGCAGTCCTGTTTTACTTGTTCTGTCGTGCGTGGCAGACTTCCACAACATCAAACTCTCCCTGCGGAAGTGAATTTGACCGTGATAGAAGTGAGCACGATCTTGACATAAGGCCAAGCCCAATATAGCGGCCATAATGGTCCTGCGTGGCGCTTGCAAAACACGCCCCAGGCATGCGGAGACAATTCCTTGGGTGACAATGCCTTTTTCCAGCGCACCGAAAACGGTAATGACTGATCCAGATACGAGCCACCTACCGGATGGTCGTTGCCACATTTGCCGACAAAGCCCGGCATTACCCAGAGCGGAATACCCGCCTTGGTTGCCCGCAAGCCATAGTCCATATCGCCCATGGAATGCACGTAGGCCGCTTCCAGATTGCCGAGCCTTAGAGCTGCCTGCGCAGAAACAAGCAAACAGTTGCCGTTGGTACTCTCGCATGATTGAGGCTGCGCGGTCGGCTCCACCAGGCAAAACTGCAAAAGCTTGCCTCCAGTCTGGCGGCGCAGCCCGCCATAACTCACTTGCCCCTCGTCATTGCAAGTCGAACCAACCACAAGACCGCCACGCCCGGTGCTTGCAACCTGCGCGTCATGTGTAGCCAGCAATTTTTCCAGACAGTCCGGAAACAAGGTCGTGTCATCATTAACCCACAAATAGAAATCGTATCCCTGCTCCAACGCCCGGCCAAAAGCTACACGCATACCGCCATTCCAGTACAACCCGCCATTGCCATGCAATACCTCCACTTGAGGAAAACGGCTCTGTAGCATCTCGCCCGTGCCGTCGCTGCTGCCGTCATCAGTGACTATGACATGCAGCCGAATACGATCGGACATGCGCTGCGCCGCACTAAACAGTGCATCGAGACAATCCCCAGTTTTGTCCTTGCGGTTGAAGCAAGTCAGGACAGCAGCAATGCTTATTTCAGGCATATATACTCACTTCAAAAGCTGTAGGTAAGACTCCATACATATAAAAAGTATGCTAATTGGTAACCATTTTAATTTTTCCATACAGCAGTTTCTTGATTCCCCTCTGCGACGGAATCTCTACGAGATAATATGAAAGCCATGCTAGAGTCAAAAGGCCTGCGAGCCATGTGATACCCATAAGCGGGTTATGACTGTCCAGATCAAGCTTGAAAACCTGCCTTGCGACTGAAGAAAACCAGAGAGTGTATGGGGACTGCCAGAGATATATCGAATAAGAGATCATGCCCAACCACTGCATTAGCCTATTTTCCAGGAACCACGCGTGCGCTTTCATTGCGCATCCAACGCAGACTGGTATCAGGATCAATACGACAAACAGATCGCTGAAGGATTGCCCGCCTTTCAGGTTCGGATAAAGAAAGATGGCAATAATGATAATCTCAACAGATATATGTCTTAGAACATTGGCAAATTTCTCGCGGTAGCGATAGATCGTAACGCCGATAAAAAATCCGGATACTGCACGAAGCAAGCCAAAAGGTATCTGCGCTCCACCCCAACCGGCATCTATGCTGCCACTCCGCAAAACCAACCAAACGAGACAACCGGCCGCAAGCACTACGATAGGCGCCAGATAACGCTGCCCCGCCTGGACCCAAAGAAAAAATACTAGGTTTACCCAAATTTCCGCAAACACAGACCATGCGGGTCCATCAAATGGAAACAGCGCCTGTTTGCCTTCGGCGTTGAGGGAGGGCTGCATGAAGAAATTTGAAACTACAGACATTTCATCACTCAATCTGGACCAAGTAGCAGGCTCCAATTTGCCCGATAAGAAAAGGGCATATGAATGGGACAAACCAACCAGCATTGTCAGGAAGAACAAAGGGTAAAGACGTGCAAGACGATTACCCAGAAATTGCCCGCAACTCATTCCTGCAACAATACGGCTCTCGTATGTCATGGCAATAACAACACCGCTTAGTACAAAGAAGAGGTCGACAGCGACGTAAGCAAAATCAAGGAAATGAGATGGAGCGAACCAGCCCTGAAAATGCATAACCGCAACACATATAGCCGCACCTCCGCGTAATCCATCTAAAGATTGGATTCTTACTGAGGAACGAGGCAAAGCAGCTAGTGACATCATCGACCCAATTTCAATGGTTTCGCGGTTGGTGACAACTTCAGGCTTCTTACAGTCACTTTCGATTCATTTTTCTCGCTGGTAATCATCCCAAGCAGCAGGCCAAACAAAATCATCTGTGAATACTCAATTCCGTAAGGGATGTAATAAATCAGATGAGCGATCAGCATGGCAAACAGCAGCGGCGCCATAGCATCATCCTTGCGACGCAGTTTGTCCCACAAACTACGCATGCCTTGACCAACTGTCCATAGAAAGGCAATCAGCCCAACCAATCCGCCACGATAGAGCAACTGCACATATTGGTTATGTGGCATATAGCCAATTTTTTCACCACTCGTTTCCGAAGCGTAGCGTTCATAACCACTTCCGAATGGCTTGCCGACCAGATAGGTCACTGCAGAACCCGACCCCATCCACATTTTCAGCAAGGTCTGCCAGCCCGCCACCCGGCCCACAAAAGTACCGCTGGTGGTGCTGGTCGCACGCTCCGCTTGATCTTCGACCGAATTCACTGCACCCTGGAAGCGGCCGCTGGCCACAATCAGGACAAGTACTACAATTACCCCAAACACCATGGAGAAAAGCTTCGACCCTGCCCCGGCGCGCAACTGCTGCAGCGCCAACGCCAGCGCAATGAACCCGGCAATTGCTGCCATCCAGACTGAACGGTGCTGCATTGCAACTACAGAAGTGCCAAACAGAATGACTAGTGGCCAAGCCATTCGCCTGGATTGATCAGTCACCGCCTGAAAAGCCGCAACAAGCATAGCGCATGTCACGATAAAGGCCGCGCTTGCCGGTACGACTCGAAGCAGTGCTACACCTGTCGTATCGAGCATTTCAAGATCCTGCCGGAATTCATTATCGATCGCCCCCATCGTCCAGCGGTAATAGGCGATCACACAAATCCCCACCCCCATGATCATGAAGAACTTGAGAAAGCTGCGCGCAAAGGCTTCGTCGTATTCGAACGTGGAAAGATACGCCGCTCCCAGCCACAGGTAGAAGAATGGACGGCAATCCACCCCCGCTGCAGTTCCGTACTGGGTCAAGCCCCAGACAAACAGTAGCATCCACACAGCCCCAAGTACCCACCAGGCCCGAGGTATCGCATCAATTTTTTTCAGTATCACCAGACGGTAAAAGAAGGCTGGCAACAGCAGGATGGTGAGCAGATCGGGGGGATATATCCAGAGGCCAAGGTTAAGGGAAAGTGGCTTCAATGAAGAAGTTTCCAATAGCAGGGTTGCAGCCATCAACCCCATGGCAATCGTTGCACTGTTCAAAAGCAGGACAGCCAAAGCACACAATCCCAATGCCACAATGAACACAATGACAAAGGGCAAGACGATGGAAAGATATGTAATTATTTCCATGCGATCAATATGCCGGGTCTTGAATTTTGCTAACGATCCTGGCTGGATTTCCCGCAACTACGACGCCTGTCGGCACATCTGTAGTTACTACCGAACCCGCACCAACCACGCTACCCTCACCAATTTTTACCTCCTTCAGAATTATTGCTCTTGCCCCAATAAACACATCGTCTTCGATCTCAATCGGATGTAAAATTGCGTCAGCAAATCCCTTATATCGCCTGTCCTCCATTGCAATCGGATGAAAATCTGTATCGGCAATCACCACGTCGGCACCAATCAGGCAGCGATTTCCTACACACACAGAACGCGCTGCGCAGACCGTGGTGCCTGACATGCCTGCTTTATCGCCGATAGATATGGATGCGCCCAGTAATAGGGCTCTGAGTATGACCGGATGAGATACCCCCAATGCAGTATGATTGGCATCCAAGTGCAACGCTATGCCGGTGCCAAAAATGATATGGCTATTCGCCGATAGTGTAATTATTGGCAGGCCATAACATACGATCGACCCCGTTTTGGATATGCCTTTCTGTCCAAGAATAGCTTTGGAAGCAATTTCCCAATGCAGCTTTTTCGCATACAGAGGATATCGATGCAGATTGAATAGTCTTTTCATGCGCCTTACTCCCGTATCGCGTATTCAGGAAGGAGCGATCCGATTTTTTCCTCCAGTACTCTTTGGTAAAGCGCTTCATATTGAGTGATCACTACCTCAGGTGCAAATTGCTGCACGCGCTTGGTCGCGGCCTTAGAACATTGTTGATAGAGTGCGTCGTCAGAAATCAGTTGCAGCGCAGCTTTGGCGATTTCTTCGGGGCGATTGATATCAACTGTCAATCCACCATCGGCAATCATCCAGGCCACACCACCGCTATCACAGCCTCCGACCACAGGCAGGCCAAGCGCCATTGCTTCGGCTATCCCCATTGGACAAGACTCGATGCGTGATGGGTGAAGCATGATGCTTGCGGCCTTCAACTCTTCGATCAGTTGCACATGCGGCACCGGACCGCGAAACTCTAAACCCTCAGTCAATCCCTCTGCCTCTGCCCAGCGCTGGGCACGCCCCCCGGGCTGGAAATCAGAACCGAACAAATGATAGGTAACGTCTTTTCTCTGTTTGCGTATAAGTGAAAATGCCAACAGCGCGCTGTCGGCGTTCTTCATCTTTCCCCAACCATTGATGACAGATACGAAGCGATGTTCTTTTGAAGCAGACGGTACCGTCTTGGGTGACGATGCATCCAGGAAGCGGCGGTCCAACGGATTGGGAATAACCTCTATCGGCGCTTTGGCAAGATTCAATAACCTGCTCTGCAGATATCCCGATACTGCGCTCAAAGCTTTTGCTCGCTTGAGTACACTGCGTGCCATGAGGTAGCGACCGAAACGATACCCATTCTTGAACAGCTTCAGGACAGCCACAGGATCGTCATGCGCCGTTACCAGATAAGGCAGACCACTATCTATCGCCGCCATGCCGAAATCGTAAGTCCAGTGGGCATGCACAAAATCCGGTTTCACGGCTGTTAACAGTTTGCAAACAGTTCTTCGTTCATACGCATAAAGATCAAGAATACGCCCGATATGCCCATTCTTGGGCCGCACAGAATGTTGACGCACGGGTACACAATAGAACTCGAAGTTCGTGCCCTTCAGGCCAATAGGTTTGTTATGCTGCGTGGCCCATCCGCCGTATGTAATCGCGCATACCTGATGTCCACGATTCAGGAGGGCGCCTATGAGCGTCCCCATCAGCGGTGCGCCACTGGTACCGTGCGGAAAATCCGGCGGTGGCGGCTCATTCAAGTAAGAAGAAATCCCTGTCGAAGATATGGGTCCCAGGATGGCGATCTTCATGACGTCATGCCTAGCAGTGTATTGATCCAGCGCTTGCCCAGAAGATCAGGATGAAATCGGTTGGTATATGTCTTCTGAGCGCATAGCGACATGTACTGCCATTTTTGTTGGTCATCCAGAATCGATATGATCTTCCTTGCCGCATCGCGCGGATCATCCAGATTCAGGTAGCTACCTTCCTGCCCGTCATCAAACACTTCCGGGATACCTCCGACCGGTGCTGCAAATACTGGCACGGCGGCACGTAATGCTTCCAACAGAACAATGCCCTGACTCTCCATGCGCGAGGCATGCACAAACGCCTTGTGTCCCGGTATTAGACTTGCCGCATCAGGCTGATAGCCAAGAAATTTCACTTGACCGGTCAAACCCAAATTGGCGACTTGTTGTTCAAGAGCTGCGCGGTCTGGGCCATCGCCAACCACAGTAAGGTTGTAGCGTTTACCCATCGCATTGCATTCGGCAAGTAGTCGAAGCAGGAACGCCTGATTCTTGCGTGCTTCCAAAGTACCTATGGCGATCATGTCACCTGAAACATCAATACTGCTAACTGAATTATCTTTTAGTGAAAGAATGAAATTGGAGATGACAGTCTGGGGAACCCCTGTCAGACCAGGCAATCTTGCGCCGACGACCTGTTGCATGAAATAGGAAACGAAAACGACCTGATCCAGCTTTGGCAATACTTTGCGCTCGTTTGCCATCAGGCTGCGCCATAGCTTTCCGTTTTCTTTGGCAATTCCCTTCTCTACATATTCCAGCGCTTCGGAGATATTGAAATGAATCACGCTGACCAGCCTGAACTGGAATCCTTCCTTGCGCAGATCGATTGCCACCTTGGCACTCAGTGGATCTTGGGCATAAATAACTATCGAATTATCTTGAGACTTGATCAGCGCATTCCGTAGCAGCGATTTCAAGAATCGGTGGGAGACAAACCTATTGAAGAGAACACCCCATTCGCGGTTGACCCTGTTGAGCAACCTTCCAACCACACCGTGTATCTTGCGAAGCCAGAAATTGATCTGATGTGGTTCGACGATACTAACTCGCAGTTCATGAGCTTTGGCGTATTGCGCAATCGCATTGAAATGCGTTTGTACCCCAGTAGTACCGTGCAGCATCATCACTGTCACGATCATCAGGTGTGGTTGCGGCTTCACTTGGCAGGCTCCCAGCTTTTCAGGTACGCAGCAAACGGTGCGGGCAATTTAGCCGCGATGGTTGCAGCGACCGCCAGGGTTTCGCTTGAAAGAAGATATCGTCCCAGCCACAACAATAAAATACCGATCACAGTGCCGACAAAGCCGATATCAATGCACAAGCGCAGCATCGGACCGGGCACCGTCTTGATCAGCAAAGCATCTGTCGACCAGGCCAGCACCGCAGCCAGCAAACCCAATACAAATGGACCTGTCAGAGCGCGCGTGATTTGTCCCCATGTGCCAGCCACCAACTGCAGGGCCAGATAGGAAACCAATAGTGCACGCAGCAGATAGACCCCCAATACTGTCCACGCCACCATTTCCAACGAAACATGAGATGCCTGCCAAACTGCCACGCCAAGTATCACAACGCACAACGCTTGTGCCGCCGCATCCCGACCGGCTGCACCCAGACCACTCATCAACGGGCCTCCAACAGCCAATATGGCATTGACCGGCATGGCCAACGCCAGCGGCGTAAGCAGTGCTGCAACCTGCATCCAATGTTCGCCATATACTGCGGCGATCACGGTATCGGGTATGACGGCCACTGCCGCAAACACCGGGATCAGCAAAACAGCGATCAGCCCAACTGATGCGAGGTAAGCGCGCCGTGCGGGGTCTATCTGACCATTGGTACGCGAGTACGCAGGAAAAAGCACACCCTGCAAGGTCGAAGTAAAGGCATTCATGGGAGACGAAACAAGATTCATGCCACGGTTGTACAGACCGAGATTAACCGCTCCGAAAACACGACCGATGATGACCGAATCGAGATTGCTGATACCCCAGCTGGTCATATTGCTGACCATGATTTTGGAACCAAACAGAAACATTCCGCTGGCATCTGATTTAAGTGTCGGCAGCCAGGGATGGCGGGTATGCAGATTGACGCCGATCGAGTAGATCATTGCCTGAGAAACTTGCGCTGCGACTAGCGACCATACCCCCGCCCCGCCCCATGCCAGCGGTAGCCCTAATCCCACATAGCTGAAAAGATAGCTGCCGACCCCGATTATTTGTAGTGGCTTGAAATTCATATTCCGCCGCAGCAAGGATGTTGCCGTCTGTCCGGCAGCCTGGATGACAAACAAGCATCCCATAGCACGCAAAACTGCGATGGCATCGGCACTATTGAAAAAGCCGGCGATCAAAGGTGCCGCAAGAACAATCCCTGCTGTCATGAAAATGCCGACCAGCATCTGCAGGGTAAACACATAACGGACGTCTCGATCCGTTATCGTTTCCTTCTGCACCAGAGCAGAAGCCAGTCCGAAATCCGCAACCAGATTGCCCAATCCAAGAATCAGCCATGCTATGGCCACCAGGCCGAACGGTTCAGGTCCAAGCAAACGCGCGAGGACAATACCGAGGATGAATTGCGTGCCAATCCGGACCAGAGTACCCAAATAGTTCCATTTGAGCGCATGCAAGCTGCGATGCAGCAGGCTGGGATTGGTTGCAGTCATCACACACCAACCAATGACTGCGTGGGAAATCGTGATTCAAAATCCTGATAGGCCAGCTCCAGGCCGTCGGCAAGTTCCGTCGCTGCCTGCCAACCCATGGCATGCAGCCGATCCACCTTCATCAGCTTGCGCTTAGGACCATCGGGTTTCGTGCTATCGAAGATGATTTCTCCAGTGAATCCCACCACGTTTTTGATCGTTTCGGCCAATTCTCGAATGGTCAGGTCCTGCCCGACGCCGATATTCATGAGCGGCGGCAAGCCGTCGTTGCGATCCTGCCCCAGCAGCGGGGTGAACTGTGCATCAGGCAGGTTCATCAAATAAATGCAGGCATCGGCCATGTCTTCGCTGTACATGAATTCGCGCCTGGGCGTGCCGGTGCCCCAAACCGTGACACTGGATGCGTTATTGAGCTTGGCTTCGTGGAACTTGCGGATGAGCGCGGGGATGACGTGGGAGTTTTCGGGATGGTAATTGTCGCCTGGCCCATACAGATTGGTAGGCATAACGGCGAGGAAGCGGGTGCCGTATTGCCGGTTGTAGCTCCAGCACATCTCGATACCGGCGATCTTGGCCAATGCATAAGGACGATTCGTTGGTTCCAGCGGGCCGGTCAGCAGGTATTCCTCTTTCATTGGCTGCGGGCAGTCACGCGGATAGATACAGGAGGAGCCAAGAAATAGCAGGCGCTGCACATTGTTGCGCCAGGACTCGTGAATAACGTTGGTCTGAATCGCAAGGTTTTGCTGGATGAATTCTGCCGGATAGGTGTTGTTGGCATGAATGCCCCCGACTTTGGCAGCGGCGAGAAATACATATTCCGGCTTTTCCTGCGCGAAGAATTCACGCACCGCCGCCTGGTCGGCCAGATCCAGCTCATCGTGAGTGCAGGTGATGAGGTTGTTGTAGCCCTTGTCCCACAGGTTACGCATCAGGGCAGAACCCACCAACCCGTGATGTCCTGCAACATAAATTTTGGCGTCCAGGTCCATTGATTTATTCGTGATAATCGAAAGCGGGGTAGCCGTGTTTTTTGACCAGCTCGTCGCGCTCGGAGGATTTCAGATCTTCGCGCACCATCTCGCTGACGAGTTCTCTAAAACTGATCCTGGGAGTCCAGCCAAGTTTTTCCCTGGCTTTGCTGGCGTCGCCCAACAATGTTTCGACTTCGGTGGGGCGGAAGTAGCGCGGATCGACAGCAACGATACATTTGCCTGAAACGTCGTAACCCTTTTCTTCCGCTCCCTCACCGCGCCAGAAGATGACCATATCCAGTTCCCTTGCTGCAGTATTGACGAAATCGCGCACACTGTATTGGACGCCGGTGGCAATCACAAAGTCGTCCGGTTTGTCCTGCTGCAACATCAACCATTGCATCTCGACATAGTCTTTGGCATGCCCCCAGTCGCGCAGGGAATTTAAATTGCCTAGATAGAGACAGTCTTGGAGTCCCAGTTTGATGCGCGACAAGGCACGGGTAATCTTCCGCGTGACGAAGGTCTCGCCACGTACCGGCGATTCGTGATTGAACAGGATGCCGTTGCAGGCATACATTCCGTACGCTTCGCGGTAATTGACGGTAATCCAGTAGGCGTAGAGCTTGGCTACCGCGTAGGGTGAACGCGGATAGAACGGGGTAGTTTCCTTTTGCGGTGTTTCCTGCACCAGACCGTATAGCTCGGAAGTGGATGCCTGATAGAAACGGGTCTTCTTTTCCAGACCAAGAATACGGATGGCCTCCAGCACGCGCAAGGCACCCAATGCATCGGAGTTGGCGGTGTATTCCGGTTCTTCAAATGAAACCGCCACGTGGCTTTGTGCGGCAAGGTTGTATATCTCGTCCGGCTGAACCTGTTGAACGATGCGGGTCAGGCTGCTGGAATCCGTCATGTCGCCATAATGCAAAATGAAGTTGCGGTTGCTGACGTGGGGATCCTGATACAGATGATCAATGCGGTCGGTATTGAACAGGGAAGCACGGCGTTTGATGCCGTGCACGATGTAGCCTTTTTTCAGCAGAAACTCGGCGAGATAAGCGCCATCCTGTCCTGTAATCCCCGTGATGAGGGCGATCCTGTTCATTTGATATCCTTTGCAATAGTTAATTCCGGTAGTTGGTCGCCTATCAGTTGCTTACGCTGCTCTTCCGGCATTGCCTGCAGCATGTCATTGATAAAAATTTCCTGTTCTGTATAGGCCAACACTTGGTTGGTCTCGATGGAAGAAACGCGCGCCAGCATGCCCGAGTCGGCTTGTCCGGTGAGTCCTTGCTTTATTTTTTGCAGCTTGCGCTCAAACGAACTGCTTACGGCTTTATCGCCAACCTTGATCCAGTAGCTGATCGGCTCTATGCGCTGCCCATTCGTCGCAACCAGCCTTCGTACAGACAGGCCTCCGAACAGTGTATGAATAACTTGATCGGTGTAACGCGAAACCTGAAATCCCTGCGCTGCATAGCAGACTTCCGGTCTATGCACATCCAATTGGCGGTCTATTCCATCGCCATACACAACCGAAAGCATGACTTTTTGACCTAGACTGCTGACATACGTACGGGTGAGAATCTGGCTGTATATTTTCTTTAGCGCTTCTTCCTGGTCAGGGCTGGCGCGCAAAGGCATAAGAGACTCATCCAGATGCCAGTCCCCAAACTGTTTCGGAATCATGGTTTCCAAATCGATTTTCGGCACCTGCTGTGCAGCCAGTGTGGCAGGTTTGTATGTCAATGCTATGATTGCAGCAATAGCCATGACCAAACCAATCAACAAATTTTTTACAGGTATATTTTTCATCTCGATTCAGCTTTTGTGTATTTCGGCAATATCCAGCCGAGAAAGACGTCGAGTAAAAATAGAAGAACCAAAGAGGCGAAAAACAACAGCACCCCTGCAAATTTGTGAATGAACCCCTGTCCGACTTCATCGCCAAAGTGATAGGTGATCAACACCAGGATAATCACTCGCAATGTATTGGCGAAAAATGCAATAGGCAGAAGACTGGCAATCATCACGCCATTTCGTACCCAACTGCGGTAGCGCATGATGTAAAGATAAAGAAGACCCATGGCCGAAAGTGAAAACATGGAATTCAGGCCGGAGCAAGCGTCTGCCACCAGCAACTGGTAAGGGCCGATGGAAAGCGTTACCCCGCTGCGGGCAATCGGGTAGCCCGCCCAATAAAGAAGCATCTCGACCAACTCGGAAATTTGTTGCTTGAGTGGTCCTGTAAGTGCGTCCACCAATGCGCCAGGCAACGGGATTACGAACAGCAAATATAGCAGCGGAAACCAAAGCTTCTTGATAGTCGCGGTGCCCCGCGTAATCAACAGGCTTCCGATCAATACCGGCACCAGCGAACCAATTTCGAATAGCCTCACTCCCTGCGTGCGTCCGATCACGTACAGCAGCAGCCCGAATAGCAACATCATCCACCCGATAACCGGATTCAGCTTCTGTTGTGTTTCTCCTATCAGGTAATCGCGTTTTTGCCAAAAAATGAAAGTCACTGCCATCAGGATTATCGGAGCGTGAGCCTGATCCTCGCTTTGCCAGACGGTCTTTGCAAAGGTATATATAGTGGGTAAGTACAGGACGCACAGCCCGAGCAAAATCGGCCATGAAGATTTCCACATTACATCCGGCATTGGTTTGGAGAGCGTTGTCACAGTAAGTCTGATTCCGGTTGGATTTGTTAAAACTCGCTCAACACAGAGCCGACCACTTCTATGCCTGACTGAGCCATGTTTTCCGTCTGTTGGCGCACCAGTTCGAGCTGTGTAAAATTCTTGCGAGCCACAACCATCGCAGCACCGGCTCTGGCGGCAAGCATATGAGCGTCTGCAAATTCCGTTGCGGCCGGCGTATCAATCAGAATCACATCAAACGCTTCATTAAGGCTGTGCAGCAAGTGTGTCAAGGCAGACCGTCCCAGAAGTTCCTGCGGATTCGGGGGCGTTGCGCCGGAAGTCAATACGGAAAGATCGACAAAATTGTTGACTCGTTGCACGGCCTGCAAATCATCCCGGCCTGCAAGCACTGATGAGAATCCCCGACGATTTTCCAGTTTGAACAGATCGTGCTGGCAGGGGTTGCGCATATCGGCATCGATCAACAGGGTGCGCTCGCCCAATTGGGAAAATACCACCGCCAGATTGGCTGCAAGATAGCTGCGCCCTTCACCCCGGCCCGGACTGACGACAGACAGCATTTTTCGATTGGGCTGACCGGTAAACCGTCTGAGCATGAGCTGGCTGCGCAAGGTGCGCAACGACTCGACTTGGTGGCAGAAAGGATTGTAGGCAGCCACGAGCGTCTCGGAGACGGCTCCGTCGCCTTTAAGCAAATAGGGATAGTCGTACTGATGCGCAAGTGCACGCTGGATATCCACTTCAGACAACAGTCCCAATTTTATTCCGGCATCACCGAAGCGTAGATTTTCCGATTTTTGCAAATGCAGTATTTGCTCCGCATCGTTGATGGAAAGCTTTCCGGAATCGATCAGGATCGCTCCAATCGACCGTTCGGATTTCAATTCTGATTTCATCTGCATGTTTAAGTCGTTCATTTTGATCTCGAGAATTCAAATACGCGTTCACTTTTTAATTCGATCGTGGTTCGACATGAGCAACGACCCTGCAAGTGTCTTTGACGGCTTGGTCAGATGGCTGGTCGCTTCATCAGTTGCTTCACCGGGCTCGCCACGAACGGAAATTCAATCTGAGCTTCCTTAAACTACCGTTACGGCCTTGCGAAACCGCGGCCTTATCTTCACCGCACCGGCCATTTTTTTCATCCACCCCCTGATACCGAGTGGTTTCGAATCCTTTTTGAACTGAACCAGTACGGGTACGCCTGTCGCAGACCCCAGCGATTCGCCTGTTCTAACGCGTTGATCCAGCATTTCAGCAACAAATGCCCCGCCCACTCCCAACAATGTCCCCATGAATACTGCGATTAACAGATTCTTGAACATGCTAGGGGAAGAACGCGCGAGGGGCTCCGAAGCCGGCGTAAGTACCGTAATGTTGGTCTGGTTGGATTGGCTTTGTAGATTGCTTTCCGTATATCGCTGCACCACAGTGTCATAGGCTTTCTGTGCCGACTCCACATCTCTTTCCAGCACGGCAATCTGGTCACGCTGCCCGCTGTCTTCCATGACTTGTTGCTTGTGAGACTCTATGGCGGCCTTCAATTCGGACCGCTTTTGCATGTTGACGCTGTTCGCGGTGTTAATGCTGTCAAGAATTTTCTTGGTTTCTTCTGCCATCTTCTGCTTGAGCGATGCGATTTGGCTTTCCATCGCCTGATATTGGGGATTGTTTTGACCGAGGTTGAGACTTGCTTCCTGCAACTTTCCTTCTTGCTTGATCAGTTCCGATTTGAGACTCAGGATGACCGGGTTTTGCATGACATCGGCCAAGGTGTCGCCGGTGCCTGCATGCTTTTTCTTGCTTTCGGTATCCGCTGTTTGGCCCTCGGACACAACCAACTGGCCTGAAAGTTCGGCGATCTTGGTACTTTCCACATTTTGCATTCTGATGTCGGTCGATACCAATCCAGTTTGTTTTTGATATGCCGACAGTCTCGACTGGGCATTTTCCAGTTCCGAACGCAAGGTCGCGACTTTCACCTGGAACCACTGTGCATATTGCCGGGCCGGTTCAACTTTCAACTCGAGGTTGGTGTTGATGTAGGCTTGGGCAAAGGCATTGGCTGCCACTGCGGCAAAAGCCGGATCGTCCGACGAGAAGGAAATGTCGATCACATTGCTGTCGCGGGAAGGTTTGACTTCGAGCTTCTTGGATAGCAGGCTCCCCAACCACGTGACCAGTTGACCCTTTCCTTGTGTTGCCTTGCGCCACTGTTCTCTGACCTGCGGGCTTTCGTCGAGTTTGAGCAGTTTGACCGCGCCTTGCGCAACTCTCTCGCTGGTTATGATATCGGTCTGGGTAGCCATGTAGCTTGGCATGGCCATGCCTGCCATTGCCATGCCAACCAGCGGATCAGGCGTTTTGACATCCAGCAGTACTGAAGTAGACGCGACGTATTTATCCGGCATCAGTAGGGTTACTGCAAAAGCGACAGTTACAGTAGCAAGCAACACATAAAGTGCAATCTTGTAACGTGCCAGAAGAATGATAAGAAACTGGTGAATGTTCATTTGGATACCGGCAATATTTTTGCCTTAAAAAAGGCTTTCGCGTACATAGAGAACATCGTCGTTATTGACCGGCGCAGTCAGATCCAGGGAGATTTCATCCAGCTTGCCACTCCCGCCACGCCGGAATATTTTGATGTTCCTCTGCGTACCGCGCAGCGTCGGGCCACCACCCTGGGCAAGCGCCTGCATCAGGGTCATATTGCGTTCCACGCGGTATGAACCCGGTCGCTGAACTTCACCGTAGATGTAATACATCGGGGCACGATGCACGTAGATGATGTCACCGCCTTCCACCAGCACATCGTCACTGCGCTTGTCGTCCAGAAACAAGCTGGGAATATCGATTTCCTTGCGGAATAGTTTGCCGTTGCGGGTGCCGGTCAAAATAACGTTGTCCGAACCCGTTCCTGTTGCACCTCCTGCCACAGCCAGTATGTCGGAAACATGAATTGTGAATGTTTCCAGCGGATAGCGACCCGGCCTGTTCACCTGTCCCAGCACCGATACCTGATTGCCACGGACCTGCGTCAGCACGATGTTGACTTGGGGTTGCTGGACGAATTTTCCATCCTTGAGCAAGCTGGCTATTTTTTTCTCAGCTGCGGTTATCGTCATTCCGCCCAACTCGACCGAACCCAGCAATGGGTAGGAGATTTCGCCGCTTTCCGAAACCCGCACTTCAGTCGTCAAATCCGGGTTCTGGAAAACTACTATGTGCATCGTATCTCCGGCACCCAGACGATAATCGTTATTACCCTCGGCAGCCTGCCCGCTCACTCCATTCATGACCAGAAGCAGTAACAAAAGCAGACGTATTATTCCTTTGCCAAGCATGAAATCTCCGTAAGATTGGTTTATTTCTGTAACCCGAAACAATGTCGTTTAACTTCTTATTCACCAACTTTGCTTAGGGGAGGCGCTGATCCGGTGCACTTGTCCCGTGTTTGCGAAAGGATCGGCGAGTATTTTTGATTTGGGTCATCCTTCACTCGCAGTTCGCCATGACCAGCATTTGGCTGGTGTTTGCCGAAATTCTTGCCAGATGATTGTCATGTCAGGTTCACCGCGAACGGAAAACCTGATCTTCGCTTTCCCGGATAATTTCGCGCCTTTGTCAGCCGCCATTATTTGAGACTTGCTATGCCTTTTGAAATATCTGGAGTAGACGATTGCGCTGGCGTCTTGCCAGATGATTCAGTTGCAGTTGTCTTTACCTCAGTAGTTGAATTTGAACCCGGCTTAAACTCACCAAAGTATTCTATTTTGGCTCCGGCCTTGAGCGACTTGATCTCATTATCAAGCGCTTCAGATTTTTTGCTGTTCATCAAGTAATCCAGAATAACCGGTGTCGCTACACTTTCTTCGACAGGCTCCGCTTTGGCATTGAGAACTTGCACCACGCTGATCGTTTTGCTTAGTTCGATCACCATTAATTTGCCTGCACCCAATTTTTCGAATCTGGGCAGCATATCCAAAGGCAATTGCTCTGCCGGCTTGACGCCTGTCTGGACAGACGAAGCAATATTCTTGCTCTTTAGCCAGGCTGCTATCGACTCCAGACTTTCGTCTTTACCAGCCATATCGCGTATTGATGCAGCCAGGTCAGGCTTGGCTTCCATTTCAAGTTCTTTTATGGAGTAGATATGCCTGTTAGAGAATAATTCGGGGTGATCGGTATAGAATTTATGCACATCCACTTGAGTCGGCTTGGGTATCCCTGAAATAATCGGATCCATATAGGCGCGAGCAAGGATGGTGTTCTTGGCATTTTCAATTGCCTGCATGACTGCGGGAGTGCGGTCAAGTTTCATTTTGACGGCTTGCTGATCGGCAAGGTTTTGCACAATCAAGTTGTTCAACACTTCCTGCTTTGCCTGATCGGGTGTTTTACCGGGCGTGGCAGGTACATTTGCCAATGCCGCATTTACCTGAGTTACCGTTATTTCATCGGAATTGATTTTTGCAGCCACTTGTGTGGAGTTTCCTTTTTCCCCACATCCGGCAAAAGCAGTTGCAATTAGTAATAATGCAACTAGAGATAATCCTTGGCGGCCATTTGCTGCCAAATTGTATGAAAGATATTCCATAAGTCCTCTGTGTGAAAATTTAAAACATCAAACACCGTCATTCCCTGAATATCCCGAACAACCGGATGTTCACCTTGCTTGAAACCTCCAATCAGGTATGAAGCGACTATTCGAACACCCACTCAAGGGGAAAAAGAATGCGCATTGAATGTGTTAAACCAATGCGACTTAAATGCGATTTGCGAAGTTAAGCTATTATGATTACAGATTGATGAACCCTGAATTGGTCTTGGCAGGAAATTTTGCAATGTGGTTCATTTGGATTTAAGTTGCTCAGAAAGTGATTTGCAACATCAGGTTCGCACTTTTGTCGGCATATTCATACGTTGCATAGTTCGTGGAGCGACTCGAATTTTGCAACGTTGCCGTTAGTTTCACCGATCGCTGTGGAGACCAATCCAGCCCGAACTCCTCCGATCGGTTGATATCGTGCCTGACAGTTTTGTTAGATTCTATCGGCGCCAGATAGTTTGCTTTGCCACGCATTAGCGACAGGTGCATGTTTGTCTTGGCGCCGATTTGCCAGACTGGCGTGATGGAAGCCGAGTCATTGATAAAGTAGCTGCTAGCCGCATCAAGCCAGGTATTGATGGACCTGTTTATCGATATGTTCATCGTGGTTTTGTCGCTGATGCTCCAGAGATAGTTCACCCCCCCTTGCGTCCCGCTAAAGTCACGTTGGTAAAATGTCGGGTATTGGTGGTTGATGTTCATCAGATTGCCGCTCAGGACTGATTTCCCGCTGGGCACCCAGTTGAACCTTAGCTCTGTCTGAGATTCGCTATATGCAGTATCTGCCAACAGGACGTAATCGGGAATCCCATTGATAAATTGTCCACGTATATTTCGCGAAAAAAGCGACATCGAGTTGCCATCTGCAAGTGCATATTTAAGCCCCCATTCCGCTGTCTTTGCAATGGAACTTTGGTTATTGATCACCGACTGGCTACTTGTCGATATGCTATCCGTTGCACCCAACAAAACATGCCAGTTGCTTTCAGCCCACCAGTCTGCGTCCAGATGACGCGTATCTACCGTGGTGAGGTTTCGTGTGTAAGTATGGATATCCGTAAAGCTATTTAATGTCTGTGTACGGTCATCGCTCAACGCTCCACTCAACCTTTCCCCGAGATTCCAGTTCCATGCACCGCTATATTCCGTATTGAAGTAGTTGAGAAATGAGAATGTGCTGAAATTATTTTTCGTCACGTTCGCTTTAAACTGCACATCCTGATTGGAATATTTTTTGTCAAAGTTGATGCCTATCGATTCAAATTGAATTCGATCCGATGTGGTGGATTTCCCGATCACACTTTGCGGATCAAGCCAGGAAGGCAGCCGAAAGACATTGTTGTCGTAAACCATCCCTGCCGACACTACATAGCTGAGCGTATCGAATTGGTCTGCAGATACCGGAATGCTTATCAGCAAAACCACCAAGCCCATTCCACGGCTTGCAATATTTGTCATTGATTTTTTTCTGAACGGACAATAACTCACACCAACCCCTGCTTCATTTATGAAAATGCAACTGGTCAGTGTGCCACGCCTTCATGAATGATTGATTAAACCGAATTGCAAGATGGGTAGTCGCTGTTCTCAGGGGAAATAGGTATTCAGCGTTATCAGGTTCTTTTTCTTGTTGTGATTGCAATGCCGCCTAATATTGTTGCCAGTATCAACTGCCCCCACCAGGGCAAGGCAGGTACATCGTTGTCATTGTTACCACTGACTGCAACCTGAATGTTCGTGGTGCTGCCCGCTGGTGCAGGGTTCGGCAGATCGGAAGAGACGTTGGCGGATATCGATTCCATGGCAACGCCATTGCTCAACATTATCTGAATCAGCAGCGAAATATTTGCTCCATTCGCGATATTGCCCGGCATACAGGTGATGGTGGAGATATTGGCTGAACACCCGGCCGGTCCCGAGACAAAATTTGCCCCGGCTGGAAGCGTTATGGTAACAACGACGTTCGTGGCAGTTTGCGGTCCCGCGTTAGTCACGGTTACCGTATAGGGGATCGCGTTTCCGGATGAAGCGTTGGTTGGGCCCGTGATGTTCACCGACATAGCCGCCGTTGCTGTCGTATTCAAGCTCCAGTTAAGCACAACGCTCCCTGCTGCACCATTGAAGCCATCGACTGCGATTTCATATTCCTGACCTGCGATAGCCTCAAACAACAGGCCGCTGGTTCCCCCTGCCGTACCGTCATTATCATTCGCGGCGATTGGCGTCAATGCACTGACGCTCGCACCGGTGTAAACCGCCAACAATGTGTCAAACCCGCTCCCATGCGTATTCAGGCTTACCTGACCGGAGGATGGTGCAATCCATTTCCACCAGACCGAAGCACCGCCACTATTCCCGGCATGATTGCGCTCCCTGGCTTCTTTGGTGGCGAGCAAACTAGTCCCGCTTGTACTGCCCGAGCCGCCACTCAATAAAAAACGATTGGCGAACATGTCGTCCGCCGGTCTTGCCGACTCCAGTAAATTCAGACGCGGTTTGACCAGACCGTTGCGCGGGTCGGTAACCTGAACCCCGCCGTTGATCAGGCGTGCCTGAGTCTGGCTCAGAGTCTCCGCAGGAAACGCCGATCGCAGCACGGCAACGGCACCCGCCACATGCGGGCTGGCCTGCGATGTCCCGGCCATGGTAATGCCTGCTGCAGTAATTATCGCTCCCGGTGCAAGCATGGTCAGAAAGCTCGCACTATCGGAAAAGCACGTAACCAGATCTGCAGCCGTCGATAAATCGGTGCAGAGATTGGCGCCCCAGGTGAGCCCGCCATAATTGGCATCATAGACGGCACCGACCGAGATGATCCCCGGCGTACATGCCGGACTTCCTATCGCATTCGTATAAGCATCATTGCCGCTGGAGGCGACGACCGTGATACCCGCGCTCATCGCACTGTTCACCGGCGTCACAAAAGGGTTGGTGCGAGCGTTGCTGCATGGGGCCGTATTCTTGGAGCCATCGCCCAGGCTCATATTGATTGCCGCAATGTTATAGGCAGACTGGTTGGCGATAGTCCAGTTGATGGCCGATATGACGTCTGAGAAATAGGCCGTTGTGCCTGAAAATGCATTGAGCATCGCAATCCGGGTAGTCGGCGCCATCCCCAGCACAATTGCTGAAACGTTGGTTCCGTGGCTGGTGTCGGTTGTTCCAGTCCCGAACAGGACAGAGGCAATAACATGGCATGCGGCTGGAATTCCTGGTGCGGTACAAGAACCAAATGCGGCATTGGTATAGTCGATGCCGTCGTCGATCACTGCCACGGTCGTCCCACCGCCGGTTTCACCGACGGCCGCAACTTGCGGTTGGTTGACCATCGGAAGGCTTTTTGTCAACACATGATGCAACTGGCCATTTTCAAATATGGCCTTGATACCGGGATGGGCGATCAGTGCGTTCAGTGCTGCCAACGTTTGAACATGCTTGAATGACATCGGCAGATGGCTATAGTCCTTCAGGTGCGTTATCTCCTGAGAAGAAAATGTACCGTCCACCTGTTGCTTCAGGATTTTGTACTGGGTAGCCTTATAGTCAAGAATTCCCGCATCGTCTAAATGCCGTTGGGTGAGTTGTCGTCGTTTGGCGGCTTCTTGTTCGACTGCGGCAGATTCATACTCGACGATTAAATCAACCCCTTGCCCGGCCTGCAGGCGATTCACTGCATTTGCCGGGGCTGTTGCTGCGCCAAATGCCGAATGGATACAGATCAAGCAACCCGATGCGGTCATCAAGAGTTGGCGCAGTTTATTCACGGGGAATTAATTTTCCAAGAGTTGGTTTATTCGACATTTCCTACCATTCTGCCCAATGAATATAACGTGGCGGTTACATCCGGATAACTTTTACTAGGCCTATCTTCTCTCTGGTGTCACATTGATGAAACAAAATCAAACTAGGATATTTAAAAGCTTTCGATAATCTTTCTGGTCTTTAATCCACTGAGCAGCGTCCAATTTTTATATCAGCGTTTCTCATTCAACCCCCTACACTCTCTTGGAAAATCATTTGCAACCCAAAGCGGGTTTACGCTCACCACTCGTTCTGATGATGGTATTCGTTGGCCTGTTAGTGACTATGCAATTTGGGTGGAGCTATTTCCGTGGTACGGCATTGGAGCGGTTGGTCGTAGACGAACTGACTGTGAAGCCTGCTGCATGGCTTATCGCGCGCATCACTCCTGAAATTGCTGTTCGGCCGATAGGCAGCCGTATTAGTGCCCCCGGCGGCGGCATCAATATTCTCAATGGGTGCGACGGAATGGATGTCGTTTTACTGTTTGTTTCAGCGATGCTGATAGCTCCGATCCCGGGGCATCGGCGTCTATTGGGTATCCTGGCCGGTGGCGGTTTAATTTATGTTTGCAATCAGCTTAGAATTCTTGGCCTGTTTTATTCCTACCGGTCTGATAAATCAATGTTCAGTTTGCTGCATGGCATGATCGCACCAATCGTGTTGATTCTCATTGCTACTGCTTTTTTTGCTTTCTGGCTCGGCATGCACAATCGTGATCAAAAGATCCAGATCAAGTAATCCCATCAACGCGAAACAGGATGATTTTCTTCTCAGCTGCAAACCGGCGGCAATCTTTGTTCGTCTGACCGCAGCCTCGTTGCTGTTACTGATTACTATCTTTTATGCCGAGACTATCGCAACAACTCTGCTGCCGCTCTACCGCATGGTATTCGAACTGATCGCCGGCGACTTCCGCATCCTGTCGCTAGGCATATCTTTGGAAAACGCCGATCGCGTGATCCGTTTGAATGTGACGTTGTCCCACGCAATCGCTGTCGCCGGTCATCTCGTTATGGCGAATTCCCAAGGCGGCGCGAGTGTCACCACCATGACCGGGAATATCTTTCAGCCCGTCATGGTTGGATTAATCGCCATACTTGCATGGCCTTCCCGTTCCTGGCGTGAAGTCACGTTGCGGTTGATTATTCTGACCCTGCTATCCTCGATGGAAACCATTTTTGACATCCCTCTCCTGCTTGCAGGCGAGTTGTGGGGAGTATTACTCGACAACCTATCCCCCGGCAGCTGGTCATTCTTGACGGTTTGGGCAGATTTTCTGCAAGGCGGCGGACGGTTGGCAATTGGAGTTATGGCGGCAATTACCAGCATTTATGGCTCTGGTCATGCCGCAACTTTCCGGAACAGTTCCAAGTAGTACTTGAACATAGCAAATATTCTTAGCAACTGTCACATAACTGACACGACAATTTTGTACAGTCAAAATTCTTACATCAATTTCTTCCCGCCTGAAGTCAAAATTAAACTTTTACAGGCCCAATCATAAGTTTCTCGTCGTGCCAATATGTGATGTTCGACTACATTTCGAGACAACGGTTATTACGAATTCCCACTATGTAATTGCGACGGAGTCTAACTCAGATGAACGCGAAATTTCTGCACTTAACTTCAAGTCCAAGATCAGAACATTCAGCTGTACGACAATTATCAAAATTTCTGCTGCCCGTAGATGAAGACACAACCTGCATGGAGGTACTCAGGTATTTCCTGTCCGATGCAAAGCTCTATGCTTTGCCGGTAGTAGATAAGAACAACATTCCCGTCGGACTCATCGACAGACATGTTTTCGTCGAGTACTTCACCCGTCAGTATGTTCCGGAAATTCACGGCAAGAAGCCAGTGCTAAATTTTCTGAAAGAAGGCTTGGCTGTAACCGCTGCAACTGCGCCTATCATTATCGACGAAGCCACTTGTATTGATGATGTGGCACAAATGATCATTGGCGCAGGAATGCAGCACATGGTTACCGGGTTCATTGTTACCGGAGACGGTGAATATCTGGGCGTCGCCAACGGCCACGACCTGCTCAACGAGATTACTTTGCGCAAGCAGGCTGACCTCTACTTTCTTGCACATTTCGATCATTTGACCGGGTTACCTAACCGTATGCTATTTGGGGATCGTTTGATGCAAGCCTGTCGAGATGCCCTGCGCAACAATACTTTGGTGGGGCTGATGTTTGTCGATGTCGATCGTTTCAAGCAAGTCAATGACTCTCTGGGTCACGGCTTTGGCGACATGCTTCTGTGCTCAATTTCGGAGCGTTTAAAATCCTGCGCCCGTGAATCCGATACCGTTGCCCGTCTGGGTGGAGATGAATTCGCCATTTTGATGGACAATCTGAAAGAGACAGATGACCCAGTGGTTATGGCGCAGAGGATCGTCGACTCCATGCAGGAGCCATTGCAAATCTCAGGACATTCCCTGCTAATTACCGTCAGCATCGGGATTGCCATTTATCCAACTGACGACACCGATGTCACCGCTTTGCTTACCAAGGCCGATACTGCCATGTATGAGGCAAAATCGAGTGGACGCAATGGATATCGCATCTACGCACCCGGTCTTTCCATGTACAACAGCGCACAAATGTCGCTGGATACTGAGCTCAGAAGTGCAGTAAGAAACAATGAATTCGTGCTTCACTACCAGCCTAAAGTCAGTCTAAATAACGGTCAGGTGATCGGAGTCGAAGCACTTATACGATGGCAGCACCCTACACGGGGCCTGCTTTCACCGGTTCATTTCATTCCACTTGCCGAAGAAAACGGTGTAATTGTGGAAATTGGAAACTGGGTCTTGCGTCAGGCTTGCATCCAACATTGCCAATGGAATAAAGCCGGCCTGCCATCCATTCATGTAGCGGTCAACGTCTCCGCCCTTCAGTTTCGGAAAATGGGCTTTATAGAAACAGTTAAGTCAGTTTTTTTAGAAACAGGGATAGACCCGCGCTACATTGAGATTGAATTAACAGAAAGCACTTTGATGCAGAACGCTGCCGGCGTTCTGGAAACACTTAACGAATTAAAAGCAATTGGCGTACGGTTATCCATCGATGACTTTGGAACCGGATACTCAAACTTGAACTATCTTAAACAATTCCCCATTGACTGTCTCAAAATCGATCAATCATTTATTCGGGACATCGATACAACTCCTGTCAACGAATCCATCGTGCGAGCGATAGTCGCTTTGGCAAATAGCATGTCAATGCAGACTATCGCTGAAGGCACAGAGAGCCAGTCCGAATTGGATGTTGTAAAACGTTGCTTATGTGACGTGGCCCAAGGATATCATTACGCCAAACCACTCGCTCCGGATGATTTTTCCAAGTGGCTAAACAGCACTCAAAAATTTGCGCTACCAGACGTATAATATGCCATTTACTGCAACACCATGAAACTACAACTTGACTGCCGGTTGCATATTACTTTTTCGATCGGGCTCTTATTTCAGCAAACCTCTCGCGCCACTCTTTAAGCTTTTCATCTTCAATCTCAAGCTGAATAGCTAAAACTTCTACCGGAACGAGTTTATGCTCATCAAGCTTCCGAACAAGCTTCTTGTCCAGACAAAAACACGCACCGCTTTTGATGCTTTGGCAGCAGAGATACCCGGAAAGGTCGGACAGCTTGAGCAATCAAACAAATAAGTTGTAGGCAGCATGTCTTCATATGATGTGATCGGCTTGCCGTAATAGCACAAACCATCAATAATGGACTGCGACCTTCTACTGCAAATAATCATTGTGTGGTTAGTCTGCGAGACGCCACAAGTACCAAGAAGCTACAGTTCGATAAGGACGCCATTTATCCGTGATGGCAGCCATTTCAGCTTCTGTAGGCCTATCACGCATGCCATAAAGTTTAACCAGCCCTCTTCGTAAGCCGGCATCACCGGTGGAGAATATATCGGGACGTCGAAGTGCAAACATCAAGAACATTTGAACTGTCCAAGGCCCAATACCGGTTATTGCAGTTAACTCACGATAGACACCTTCATCATCCGCATTGCTTAGTGACTCCAGATCAAGCTGCTTTGATGTCACCAGATCAGCAATCTGCAAAATCGTTTTGGCCTTCGTAGTCGATGTGCCACACGACCTTATTTCATCGAAGCTGAGTCCTTTTAGTCTTTTGGCCAGGTTTGTTCTGCCTCCTGCACATTCGACGAGACGATTGAAAATCGTTGTTGAAGCGGTGCCAGAAAGCTGTTGACTGATGACGGTGGAAATAAGCATTTCAACCTTGGGTCTATTGCTTACGTTGATTGTGCACGGCCCAACATCTCGAATCAGCCGGGAAAGCTCCTTGTCTCGCTTGCTTAGAAACAACTCGGCTTCGACGATAACGTCCGGGCTTAATATAGTTTGCTGTTTCGATATCGAGTTACTCATGCCCAGTCAGTTACCAAAGTTAAATGGCATAAATATTATCAGAGCTTGTTGTCAGCACCGACAGAACTATCTTGCAGAGCCTGGATAGTTCGACGAATCTCAGCTCGGCTGACTAGGTGATGAGAGTATTGAAGCGATATGATCGCCAAATGCCCTGACCTTGGCCGAATGCTTACGCGCCGCGGGGCTGACCAAATGGACTGGTATCGGCTTTACCAGCCAGTCTTTCATCAACTCTATAACTTCACCACTTGCCAATAGATCCGAAATCAGCCAGTCTGGAATGTAGCAGATTCCCAAACCATCGCGCAGGCAGGAACGCAGTGCCTCAGAATTATTGGTTAGCAGCGGTCCGTGAACCCGAACACTCACGGTAGAACCATCGGCGGTGCTGAATTCCCACTGATTGCGAGTGCCCAATTCTGTATACAGCAGACAGGAATGCTGCAGCAGGTCTTGAGGTATCTGCGGCGCACTCTGCTCAGGCCCGAGTTGCTCCAAGTATTTACGTCCTGCCACCAGCATCCGCTGCGAAGTCGCAATGCGGCGTGCTACGAGAGAACTGTCCCCCAGCGTACCAATTCGTACTGCCACGTCGATGCCTTGTTCGATCAGATCCACAAAGCCGTCATCCAATCTCAGGTCAACAATGACATCAGGATTGTTACGCATGAACGAGCGTATATGCGGCAGTAACACGCGCAACCCAAAACCGACCGAAGTGGCTACTCGTAACAGCCCCGACAAAGCACGCTCACCGCGACGCAATTCCGATTCAGCTTCACCGATTTCCGCGACCAAGCGGCGGGTTTCTTCGAAATAGCGTAATCCGTCTTCGGTTGTGGTTACGGCACGGGTAGTTCGCACCAGCAAGCGCACACCAAGATATTTCTCAAGCCCCGCCACCTGCTTGCTGATCGCGCTTTGGGTACTGGACTGCTCACGCGCTACTGCGGAAAAGCTACCGGTTTCTACCACTCTGACAAAGGTCTGCATCGCCAGGAGTCTGTCCATGACGTCTCCGATTAATTCCCAAATGGAATTAATAATAGTCCATTTCTCTATCTAGTGCCCATTTCGGAGGAACACCATACTGCAACCCATCAACAACCGACAGGAGTAAAAAATGAATAAATCAACCGTATTAATAACCGGCGCCTTAACTGGCATAGGGCGAGCCACGGCTTTCGCATTTGCCGCTGAAGGCCATAACATCGTTGTCTCCGGACGCAGCCTCGAAGCCGGTCAGCAACTAGCCGCCGAATTGCGCCGTCAAGGTGTGGATACCGAATTTTTGCTGGCCGATGTCACCGATGAAGCACAGGTCGAGACACTGATTGGAAATACGATAAGACGCTTCGGCCGCATTGATGTTGCTGTCAATAACGCGGGTGCAGAAGGCGAGCTCGGCCCGATTACCGGACAGAGCGTCGCAAATTATCGTGCGACTTTTGATACCAATGTTCTGGGCGTATTACTTAGCCTGAAATACGAACTGGCTGCCATGCAAACTCAGGGTAGTGGTTCCATCATCAATCTGTCCAGCATTGCCGGTCAGGTCGGCATGGCCGGCGCATCGGTCTATGTGGCCAGCAAACACGCAGTGGAAGGACTGACCAAAGCAGCCGCTCTGGAAGTTGCTGCTGCTGGTATCCGAGTCAATGCCGTGGCGCCTGGCCCGGTCGAGACCGCCATGCTGGAACGCTTTACCGGCGGCAATGCCGACGCAAAAGCGGGCATGTTGGCCATGATGCCAGCCAAGCGAGGGGCACAGCCGGAAGAAATTGCGCAAACCATTGTGTTCCTGGCTTCCGACAAGGCCCTCTATTTAACCGGTCAGAGCATTGCTGTGGATGGCGGCTATACAGCCCAATAACCTGTCACAAACAAACCATCAACGAAAAAGGAAGATCATGAAAACCGTACTCGTACCAACCTATGAACAAGCTTCACCTGCCAATCAGGCACTGATGCATAATCTCAAGAAAGCGTTGACCTTTGTTCCGAATTTGTATGCAACTTTCACTCATTCAGATACCGCGCTGGGTACCTATCTTACCTTGCAAAGTGCAAAGAGCTCGCTGTCAGCGAAAGCGCGAGAAGCGGTCAACCTCGCAGTCAGCGAAGTCAATCAGTGTGTTTACTGTCTGGCCGCTCATACTGCCGTTGGAAAAATGGTCGGCTTTACTGAAGAGCAGATTCTGGACATTCGCGCTGGCATCGCGCCTTTTGATGCGCGTCTTGATGCACTGGCTCGTCTGGTTCGCAATGTGATGTTAAATCGCGGCCATACGGATACGGCCGTCTTGCAAGGATTTTTTGACGCAGGCTGGAACGAAGGCAACTTGGTGGACGTGATGGTCGTTATTGGCGACAAGACCATCGCCAACTACCTGCATAGCACGACCAGAATTCCTGTGGACTTCCCTCTAGCTTCCGAGTTGTAAATTGTCGCGCCGGGTCTTATCGGCCCGGCCTCGATAATCTTAAATATACGGTACTTCACCGATGACCGCTTTCAAGAAATAAATTAGCAAAGTTCTATGACAGCTTTGAGTTACAAGTGTGAGCTCAGCAAACTGAATCTGCTCTTTGGCCGTGGACAAACATTTCATTTAATGTTCGCAAAGCGAAACTCTATTTCATTGCGAATTTGGTCTGTGGCGGCATGTTGCCGACATTAGTGTTCGGATCTCCATGAGTACTTCACTGCAAGAACAAAAAATCGGGGGAACCGAAGTCCCCCCGTGGTTTTCACAACTTCAATATTTTTGCGACTTTGATTTTTTCACAACTTTATTAACGTTTTCACAACTTTATTCTAACGAAACAAGCGAGCGCTTTACGCGAAGTTCTTCGCCGCGAAATCCCAGTTCACCAGACTGTTGAGGAAAGTCTCAACGTACTTGGGACGCATGTTGCGATAATCGATGTAGTAAGCGTGTTCCCACACATCCACTGTCAGCACAGGCTTGCCTTCGCCGCTTTTCAGCGGGGTACCGGCTGCACCGAGGTTCACGATATCCAGCGAACCGTCGGCCTTCTTTACCAGCCAGGTCCAGCCGGAGCCAAAGTTGCCCACGGCGGAAGTCTGGAATGCTTTCTTGAATTCGTCGAGGCTGCCCCATTTCTTGTTGATTGCTTCAGCCAGCGCGCCAGTCGGTGCACCGCCGCCCTGTGGCTTCATGCAGTGCCAGAAGAAGGTATGGTTGGAAACTTGTGCAGCGTTGTTGTAGATGCCGCCGGAAGCCTTCTTGATGATGTCTTCCAGGCTGGCGTTTTCGAATTCCGTTCCCTTGATAAGGTTATTCAGGTTGGTGACATAAGCCTGATGGTGTTTCGCATAGTGGTAATCAAAAGTCTCGGCAGACATATGCGGCGCGAGCGCTTCTCTTGGATAAGGCAGAGCGGGTAGTTGGTGTTCCATGGCAATCTCCTAGTCAGGGTTGGTAAATGGGGAATGGCGTAACCATTGGGCTGCAATATACCATACCTTTATGGTTGGGTATTATGTAACCGTGCATCCTACATGGCTTTGAGGAATTTTAGAATCGAATGTCACACCCGGATGTCTTACAATCGTTACCTATGAACGACACAAACAAACAGACTGGCGCAGCCAAGACCTCCCGCAACCCGATCAAGATCATCCCTCTGGTAGAGCGCCTGCGTAAACCTCAGTGGATACGCGCAAAACCCGGCATGGGTTCGGGCTTCAACGAAGTAAAACGCCTGCTGCGCGACAACCAGTTGCACACCGTGTGCGAAGAAGCCTCCTGCCCCAACATTGGCGAATGCTTCAGCAAAGGCACGGCCAGCTTCATGATCCTCGGCGATGTTTGCACGCGCCGCTGCCCGTTCTGCGACGTGGCGCACGGCAAGCCGCTGCCCCCCGATGCCGACGAACCGCAGAATCTGGCCCGCTCCATCGGCATCCTCAAACTCAAATATGTTGTCATCACCAGCGTTGACCGCGACGACCTGCGCGACGGCGGTGCACAACATTTTTCCGCCTGCCTCACCGCCATCCGCGTCTCATCGCCCGAAACCAAACTGGAAACGCTGGTGCCGGATTTCCGCGGCCGCCTCGACGTCGCGCTGGACGCCATGGCCACCAGCCTGCCCGATGTACTCAACCACAATCTGGAAACCGTGCCACGCCTCTATTCGCTGGCCCGTCCCGGCGCCGACTATGCGCACTCGCTCAAGCTGCTCAAAGACTTCAAAGCACGCTTCCCGCAAGTGATGACCAAATCCGGCCTGATGCTGGGCCTGGGCGAGACCGACGAAGAAGTTCTCGAAGTCATGCGCGATCTGCGCGAACACGACGTCGAGATGCTCACACTGGGCCAATACCTGCAACCTTCTGACGGCCACCTGCCGGTGCTGCGCTATGTGACGCCGGAAGCCTTCAAGGCATTCGAAGACGCTGCCAAGGAAATGGGTTTCTCCCATGCTGCCTGCGCACCGATGGTTCGTTCCAGCTATTTCGCGGATGTTCAGGCGGAACACGCGGGAGTGTGAATCATCGGCTCTTCTTCAAATAGCAGCCTCCCCATCATCCGCTCTTATTGATCTTTCCATAATTAATTACACAAAATTTGCGAACTATCGTCATTCCGGCGCAGGCCGGAATCCAGTCAGAAAACAAACTCCCGCAACGCGGGACAAAAGCTAAAAGCATGTTGAATAAACCCGCTGGATTCCGGCCTGCGCCGGAATGACGAGATAACAGGTTTCGTGCGTTGTCACCAATTATGGAAACCTCAATATTTCGCGTTGTTCGTCTCATAACACCTGCAGAAAGGGGCTTTCAAGCCTCTTCGGTCGAGTATCGTGTTATCGCTGCGGCCAACATATATGCCAGTAACCCTCACGCATGAATGTGCGGTTGGCGCACAAAAAAAGAAGGCCCGGTTCGGGGGGACCGACCGGGCCTTAGTACATCAGGTGCTCATCAGGGGGAGGAGAAACACCCGCGTGCATCTTCTGCCAGTATGACGGTTCGCTCTGTGCGCTGGCACACTTAAAGCCAAAAAATAGAATGAGCCTTAATTCGGAGTAGCATAAGTCCTTCCTGCACAACGAGGGTGTTCCGTGACAATCAAGAAAGTCGTGAAGAATCTGAAAAAAACTCCCGCGGAAGCCAAGCCAATCGATACCGGCTTCAACATCGTCGGTATCGGTGCCTCCGCTGGCGGGCTGGAAGCGTTCGAGCAGTTTTTTCGCAGCACTCCGCCGGACAGCGGCATGGCTTTCGTACTGGTGTCGCACCTTGATCCCGATCATGCCAGTTTGCTCACCGAAATCCTGCAGCGCGCATCCACGATGCCGGTGGTCGAAGCGCAAGATCAGATGAAGGTGGAGCCGAACTATGTCTATGTGCTGCCGCCCAACCGCGACATGGCCATCTTTCATGGCAACCTGCAACTCAGCACACCGGAAATGCCGCGCGGACAACGCATGGTCATAGACTCATTCCTGCGATCTCTTGCGGAAGATCAGGGTGAAAAAGCCATCGGCATCATCCTGTCCGGCACCGGCACCGACGGCACTCTGGGATTGCGCGCCATTCAGGGCGCGGGCGGCATCACGCTGGTGCAGGAACCGGCCACGGCAAAATATGACGGTATGCCGGTCAGTGCAATCCACGCCGGGTACGCCACTTATACCTTGCCGGTGGAAAAGATGCCGGAGCAATTGCTGAGCAACAAACACAATCTGCTTAACGCCAAGGAAATACAGCCGACTCCGGCTGGCGAAAACAGCATGAACCGGATTCTGATGCTATTGCGCTCCGGCACCGGAAACGACTTCTCGCTATACAAGAAAAGCACCATCGGCCGCCGCATCGAGCGGCGCATGTCCCAGCACAACATCGAGAGCATGGATCTCTATGCACGCTACCTCAAAGAGCATCCGGTTGAAGTGCATCTGCTGTTCAAGGAGCTGCTGATCAATGTCACCAGTTTCTTCCGTGACGCCGAGGCATTCCTTGCATTGAAACAGGATATTCTGCCGCTGTTGCTCAAGGACAAGCCGGAAAGCTATGTGTTCCGGGTGTGGGTAGCAGGATGCGCCACCGGCGAAGAGGCCTATTCCATTGCCATCCTGCTGCGCGAACTCATGGACGAAACGGGGCGGGAATTCAAAACCCAGATCTACAGCACCGATCTTGATGATGATGCCATTGCCGTCGCCCGCGCCGGGATCTATCCGCCGAATATCGTACAGGATGTCACAACGGAGCGGCTGCGCCGCTTCTTCATCAAAGAAGACACGTACTACCGGGTAAAAAAGGATATTCGCGAAATGGTGGTATTCGCCACCCAGAACATCATCAAAGATCCCCCCTTCACCAAGCTCGACCTGCTCAGCTGCCGCAACCTGATGATCTATCTGGAGCCGGAATTGCAGAACCGCGTCATTCCGGCGTTTCACTACGCACTCAAGCCGGGAGGCGTACTGTTTCTCTCACCGTCGGAAAGCATCGGCAGCCATGTAGACTTGTTCACTGCGCTCAACCGAAAATGGAAGCTCTACCAGAGTGCACCCACAATGGCATCCGCCCGCGCAGTCATGTCCAGCGGCTTGTCCTGGACCAAAGACAACCCAACCAAAGGTTCCGATGAAGTGATTACCAAAATAAAGGAAACCGACTTCGCCGAATTGACCCGACGCGCCCTGCTCCAGTCCTATGCGCCGGCTTCGGTGGTGGCCAATCTCAAAGGCGACATCCTTTTTGTGCATGGCGACACCGGAAAATACCTGCGCCCGGCACCCGGCCAAGCCACGCTCAATATCATCGAAATGGCACGCGAAGGACTGCAACTGGAACTGCGCAATGCCATTCAGGCTGCCACCGAAAAAGGTGTGCCAACACTGAACCGGGTAGCATCGTTTGGAAGTAATGGCGATTTGCTCAGCGTGAGCTTCAGCGTGCGGCTTTTGCCTGTTGCGGATACCAGCCAGAATTTGCTGCTGGTGAGTTTTCAGGATATGGCGAGTGCCCAGACAGAGAAACCGTCCGCAACAGCAACCGCTGCCAAGGGCAAATCTGCGCGCGGCAAGGCTGTCACTCTATCGGCAGAACAACAGCGCATAGGGGAGCTGGAACGCGACTTGTCCTACATCAAGGAAAACCTGCACGCCACCATTGAGGAACAACAGGCTTCCAACGAGGAACTCAAATCAACCAACGAGGAAATGCAATCCACCAACGAGGAGCTCCAGTCCACCAATGAAGAACTGGAGACCTCCAAGGAAGAACTGCAATCGGTCAATGAAGAACTGGTGACCGTGAATGCCGAACTGCAGAACAAGATTGAGCAATTGGCCGGCATGCAGAACGACATGAAGAACCTGCTGGACAACATCAATATCGGCACCATATTCCTGAACGATACCCTTAACATCAAGCGCTTCACGCGCGAGGCGGTAAAGGTGTATCGCCTGGTCGCTTCGGACATGGGCCGGCCTCTGGGAGACATCAAATCGAATATCAAGGATGACGACCTGCTTGCCGATGCGCAAGCCGTGCTCGACTCCCTGGTTCCGCGCGAACGCGAAGTCTTCACCACAGGCGGAGAATGGTTCCTCGCGCGCACCCAACCCTACCGCACCCTGGACAATGTCATCGACGGCGTGGTGCTGACTTTCACCGACATCACCAAGCGCATCCAGGCAGAAACCGCCATGAAAGATGCGCGCGAATTGTCGGAAAGCATCGTGGACACGGTGCGCGAACCGCTTGTCGTCCTGGATGCGAAATGCAAGATCATCTCCGCCAGCCGGTCTTTTTACGAAAATTTCAAGGTTGAAGAGGCAGACACCGTGGGGCGTCAATTGTATGAGCTGGGCAACCGCCAATGGGATATCCCGAAACTCAGGGAATTGCTGGAAACCGAACTGCCAAGCAAACAAATCGTCGAAGGCTTCGAAGTCGTGCATGACTTTCCCGTTATCGGCAAACGCAAGATGCTGCTCAACGCGCGGCGCATTACCGGCAAGTCGGAAGGAACGCCCTTGATCCTGCTGGCGATGGAAGAAGTCAAATAAAGAGGCACGAACCGGTTTTAAGGATGCACCATGGACGACAAGACAAAAATACCGGACTCCCTGCGCTCAGAAGCCGAGGCACGCATCGACAAAGAGCAGATGGTGCTGGTGAACCCGCAACCGGGCGAGGAGTTGCTGCATAAACTCCTGCATGAACTGCAGGTGCATCAGGTCGAGCTGCAGATGCAGAACGATGCCTTGCGCCAGGCGGAGATCGCCATGGAGGAGTCCCGCGACCGCTACGCGGATCTCTATGACTTCGCGCCCATCGGCTATCTCACCCTGAGCCGCGAGGGCATGATCAACGAGATCAACCTCACAGCCGCCGATATGCTGGGTGTGGTGCGAAACAAATTGATCAAGCGCCGATTTTCCCAATTTGTCACCGAGACCGACCGTGATCGCTGGTATCTGCATTTTGGCAGCGTACTGAAGCACGACCAAAGACAGCGCTGCGAACTGGTGTTTCAGCGCGAGGATGGTTCGCACTTTAACGCCCAACTGGATTCGTTAAAGGTGCGCAACGCGCTTGGCTCCGAGGAGCTTGAGCAGGCACCCGGCCTGCACACACCAGGCGGGGCATTCTCGGTGCGCATCGCCATTACCGACATCACCGAACGCGTGCAGGCCGAAACCGCGGTTACAGAAGCGCGCGAATTCGCCGAAAGCATCGTGGATACGGTGCGCGAGCCTCTCATCGTGCTGGACGATGCCCTCAAGGTCGTTTCCGTCAGCCGCTCGTTCTACCAGAAATTCCATGTTGCGCCGGAAGATACAGTGGGCCGCCAGATCTATGAATTGGGCCAACACCAGTGGGATATTCCAAAGCTGAGGGAAATGCTGGAAACCATCCTGCCGCACAACCGGGTTCTCGAAGACTTCGAAGTCGTGCATGATTTCCCGGGCATCGGAAAGCGCAGGATGCTGCTCAATGCAAGACGCCTCGTCTGCAAGACGGGCGGAACACAATTGATCCTGCTGGCAATGGAAGATGTCACCGAACGCGGGTAAGTTGCGGTGAGTTAGACAGGATGAAGGGGTATCAAACTGAATTCAGCCCGCCGCCGCTGTAGGTGCGGTAGCGCACATAACCGCCCCGGATAGCATGCTATACAGGCATATACGGTCAAGTCTTTGCAGTATTTCGATCCATATTTCCGTTGCATTATCGGTTTTTACCTATCAGCTGCACGCTCCGGAGACAAGAAAATGGTTGCCAAGATGTCCACACAGCAAACGCCCTGGCAGAACCACCTTCTCGCCTCGCTGCCGAAGGAGACATTCGAACGCATCGCCCCCCATCTGGAAGCGGTCTCAATGCCGCTCGGTGAAGTCCTGTACGAATCCGGCGACCAGCTGCACCATGTCTATTTCCCGACGACCGCCATCGTGTCGCTACACTACGTCATGGAAAATGGCGCTTCTGCCGAAATCTCGGGCGTGGGCAATGAAGGCGTAGTCGGAATCTCCCTTTTCATGGGCGGCAACACCACGCCCAGCCGGGCCGCAGTGTGCACCGGCGGTTATGGCTACCGCCTGAAAGCGAATGTGATGATGGAAGAATTCAATCGCGCGGGGTCGATGATGAAATTGATGCTGCGCTATACCCAGGCCTTGATCACGCAAATGTCCCAAACCGCAGTCTGCAACCGGCACCATTCGATGGAACAGCAAATGTGCCGCTGGCTGTTGCAGACGCTGGACCGCTTGCCATCGCAAGAGCTGATCATGACGCAGGAACTGATCGCCAGCATGCTAGGCGTGCGGCGCGAAGGCATCACGGAAACCGCGGGCGATCTGCAACGCGCCGGTCTGATCAGTTACCGCCGCGGACACATCACCGTCCTGAATCGTGCCGGATTGGAGAAACACTCATGTGAATGCTACGACGTGGTCAGAAAAGAGTTCCATCGATTGCTGAAGGAGGCATAACCCCATGGTTGAAGAACTACACAATCCCGACATCTGCAATCCGTCTTCCGCTTCGGCGGAAGGCTTGACCGAAATTCGCAGGCAGGAAACATTGCTCAAAACCGGCGCCCTGCAGAACGCGATCCTGAACAGTGCGAACTTTTCCAGCATCGCCACCGACGAAAAGGGCGTCATCCAGATATTCAATATCGGGGCCGAACGCATGCTGGGCTACAAGGCAGCCGATGTGCTGAACAAGGTTACCCCGGCCGACATCTCCGATCCGCGGGAAGTGATCGCGCGCGCCAAGGCATTGAGCGCCGAACTCGGAGCGACGATCACACCCGGCTTCGAGGCATTGGTATTCAAGGCTTCGCGCGGCATCGAGGATATTTACGAATTGACCTACATCCGCAAGGACGGCACGCGCCTTCCGGCCATCGTGTCGGTCACCGCCCTGCACGATGCACGGGGTTTCATCATCGGATATCTTTTGATCGGCACCGACAACACCGCGCGCAAGCTGATCGAAGCCGAACGGCAACAGTTGCTCGATATTCAGGAGCAGACGAACCGGCAACTGCAGCAAACCAACCTCACCTTGCAAGTCAGCGAAGAAAGACTCGCCGTGACGCTCAACTCGATAGGCGATGCGGTGATCACCACCGATGCCGAATCGCGAGTGACCTTGCTGAACCCGCTGGCCGAAAAACTCACCGGCTGGACAAAAGCGGAAGCGCTCGGCCGCCCGGTGGACGAAGTATTCCACATCATCAACCAGGAAACCCGTCTGTCTTCGCCTATCCCGGTCAAGGAAACCCTGGCGCACGGCACCATACAGGGCCTGGCCAACCACACCATTGTGATCGCACGCAACGGAAGCGAATGCGCCATTGCCGACAGTTGCGCACCGATACGCGACCGCGACGGCCATGTGATCGGCGCCGTGCTGGTGTTCCGCGACGTCACCGAGGAATATATCGTGCAGCAGACGTTGCGCGACAATGCCGCAATGGTTCAGACGGTACTCAACACCGTGGTGGACGGCATTGTCACTTTCATTGCCAGCAGCGGCAAGATCGAGAGCTCAAATCCGGCCGCCGAAAAGATGTTCGGCTACTCCACCGAGGAGCTTGTCGGACAGGATTTCAACATGCTGATACCCGAGATCGATCGGGATCAGAGCAATCATTTCCAGGCGCTTCAGGTGAGCGATGAGGTACAGGACACCCCTCCGGGGCATGAAGTCCTGGGTAAGCGCAAGGACGGCAGCAGCTTTGCGATCGAGATAGCGCTCAGTGAGATGTGGTTGCGCGGTCAGCGCTACTTTACCTGCATCCTGCGCGATATCACCGAGCGCAACGAGATGGACAAGGTTATGCAGCAAAACAATATCGACCTGAAGAAAGCAAAATCCACTGCGGAAAAAGCCAATCTCGCCAAGTCGGATTTCCTTTCGAGAATGAGCCACGAATTGCGCACGCCGCTCAACGCCATTCTCGGTTTCTCGCAGTTGCTGGAAGCCGGGTCGCCGTCGCTTACCGTTTCCCAATCGGAAAGACTGCACCAGATCACCAAGGCCGGCTGGTATCTGCTGGAACTGATCAACGAGATACTCGATCTTGCCGTGATCGAATCCGGCAAGCTGTCGCTGTCGCGGGAACCCGTGTCGCTGATCGATGTGATGCACGAATGCCAATCCATGATCGAATCGCAGGCGCAAAAGCACCATATCCGGCTGGAATTCCTCCCTTTCGATCACTCATGGTTTGCCAACGCCGACCGAACCCGCGTCAAGCAGGTACTGATCAATCTTCTTTCCAACGCGATCAAATACAACAGCCTGCATGGAACGGTCACGGTGGAATGCAGCGCGACCGGTCCGGAACACATACGCATCAGCATCAGGGACAGCGGCGCGGGACTGTCGTCGAAGAAGATCGGGCAGCTGTTCCAGCCGTTCAATCGGCTCGGGCAGGAGAACGGTACAGAGGAAGGGACAGGCATGGGCCTGGTCGTTGCCAAGCAACTGGTCGAACTGATGGGCGGCACCATCGGCGTGGAAAGCAGCGTAGGCAAGGGCAGCCAATTCTGGATAGAACTGATACGGTGTGTGCCGCCGAGTTATGCAACCCGAAACAGCATTCCCGCTGAAAATGCACCGTCAGCTCGAAACGAGATCAAAGCCGGCACACTGCTCTATGTGGAAGACAATCCGGCCAACCTGATGCTGGTCGAGCACATCATCGGGGGGCTTTCGCATGTGAACATGCTGAGTGCCCGCGATGGACATCACGGCATCGCGCTTGCACGAACCCACCTCCCGGAAGTGATCTTGATGGACATCAACCTGCCGGACATCAGCGGCATAGAGGCACTCAAGATCCTGCGCAAGGATCCGGCAACAAAGCAGATCCCCGTGCTTGCCCTGAGTGCAAATGCGATGCAGCACGATATCGAAAGAGGGCTGGAAGCCGGCTTTTTCCGCTATCTTACCAAGCCGATCAAGGTGAACGAGTTTTTGAACGCGCTGGACGATGCACTGGAATTTTCCAAAACAGAACAGTGATCGCAAATGAGGCAGGAGGCAATAAAATGATAAATGAACAGGAAATCCGCAGCGCCCGCATTCTGATTGTGGATGACCAGCCATCCAATGTGCTGCTGCTGGAAGAAATGCTGAGAGCCGTCGGGTATTCCGGCATCGAATCGACGACAGATCCATTCGTGGTCTGCGAACTGCATCGCGAGAACAACTACGACCTGATCCTGCTCGATCTGCAGATGCCCGGCATGGATGGCTTCCAGGTGATGCAAGGCCTCAAGGAAATCGAATCGGACGGCTACCTTCCCGTGCTCGTGATCACCGCCCAACCGGATCACAAACTGCGTGCGCTCGCCGCGGGCGCCAAGGATTTCGTCGCCAAACCGTTCGACCTGGTTGAAGTGCAGACGCGTATCCATAACATGCTCGAAGTGCGCCTGTTGTACAAAAAACTGGAACAGCAAAACCGGGAGCTGGAACAGACGGTACAGGAGCGCACAGCCGAGCTGCGCAAAAGCGAAGCACGCTATCAACGCCTGACTGAATTATCGTCCGACTGGTACTGGGAGCAGGATGAACACGGCCAGTTCACCAAGATCTTCGGCCCGGTATTTGAAATGCTCGGAATCCGGGTCGACGACGAGCTCGGCCACACCAGAGACGATCACGGCGGAACCTGGAACGAGAGCGAGCGGGAAATGCTGGAAGCCAATCTGGCCACCCGAAAACCGTTCCTGGATTTTGTCTACAGCAGGACCAAACCCGATGGCACAAGGCAATTCCTGATGGTGAGCGGAGAACCGATGTTCAATCCGACGGGACGCTTTATCGGCTACCGCGGCATCGGCAAGGATGTGACCGGAACGATCTCCCCTGCCTGAATCATTCCCGGCCCACCGATGAAGATGCCGCCAATGTGCGAGAGCGCACGGTGGGTTGCATGGCCCTGCGCTAGGATCAATCAGGTATGAAGATGATGCGCTGCCGGCAGTTCTGCAGACTTCGTCCGATTCATCCACGCCTAGCGGAGCTCATTGATGCAAAACGAATTTCGGCAATCGATCAAGAACAAAGGTCAATCACCTGCGGGCAATCACGTCCCGACCGCCGGCACGATCATGATCGCCTCGGACTCCATCGGCGATGCGGCTCAAGTCCAGGATCTGCTCCACTCGGAATTCGATCACATCCATATCTCCACCGGAGCCGACAAGGTGCCGGGAGACTTCGTGCGCTACCGCCCCAGTGTCCTGGTGCTCGCGTTCGACACGCTGGAAAAAGCGGAAAGTTATTTCCTGGAGCTGTACCGCCTGTGCGAGGAGGTACGCCAGCAACCGCTGCGCACCGTGATTCTGTGCAACCGGAGTCAAATAAACCAGGTATATGAACTTTGCAAAAAGGAATATTTCGACGACTACATCCTTTTCTGGCCGGTGTCGGATGACTCGTCCCGGCTGGCCATGACCATCCACCATGCCTTGCACGATCTGGCGGCGCTCAAGACAGAGGGACCGTCCAAGGCCGAGTTTGCCGCCCAGGCGCGCCACTTGGCCGAGCTTGAAAACACGCTGGACCGGCAAATCGTGGAAGGCGGCCTGCATATCAAGGTTGCCAGTCTGGCAGTGGAAAACGCTGCACAGGGAGTCGGCGCAGCACTGGACGGACTTTCCCAGCGGATTATCTCGGGAGCACTTCCCGATGCGGTAGAAGTCAAAAATGCCGAGGGGCTTAAAAATGAAATCAGCCGCTTCAAGCGCGATGAAGTTCAGCCGCACTTCAAGTCTGCTCTCGAAATCACCCAGCCCTTGAAGCAATGGGCGGAAAAATTCAAACAGGAATGCGAACCCTTCCTGCAATCGGCACGCGCCTTGAACGCCATGGCCGAATGTATCCAGCCTACCGTACTGGTCGTGGATGACGACGAGGCGCAGCGCATCATCATCGACAAGCTGCTGACGGCGAATCACTACAATCTTCTTTTTGCCCGGGATGGTTTTGAGGCCCTGAGCATTTTGCGCAACAAGCGGCCGGACTTGATCCTCATGGATATCATGATGCCCAATATGAACGGTATGGAAACAACCCGGCGGCTCAAGGAAGTACCGGAATTTGCCGGGACTCCGGTGATCATGATCACCGGCAGGAGCGAGGAAGAAGTGGTTGTTGACAGCATGAAGTCCGGCGCGGTCGATTTCGTGGTGAAACCTTTCGACCATAACCTGCTTATCGCGAAGATCAAACAAGCGCTGAATGCGGTGATCCCGGCATGACGGCAAGTGGCGCCTCGCCGACAATCTCCTGCATGCCAAACCTGCCACCTGCAACGGTTAGCTTTGCATAGCCAGCCGTCCATTTATCCAGCAATTACAGTTCGAAGTCCGTTCGCCTTACCTATTCGACTATGGACTAATGGCCCTGTCGAAAGGTGAACGGGTTTCTACACAGTCAATGACTTGCTGATTGCGAAGCCGGGGGCGATTCCATCCGCTTTTTTAGCGCTGAATAGGCACTGTATTTTTCTTCCAGGCTGATTTATTCCAGCATCCAATTTCTCCGATGAAACAAGAACCGGCTATGTGCGAGAGCGCACGGAGTGCCGCAGGCTTGACCGCTAAAATTTTACACTGGCAGAAGATGAGATTTGATTCATGGTCCCGTCTTTGCCATTCGGCCAGCGCAATAATCATGATCCCGTCATTGGGCACAGTTCTGCCGACGGGTGGACGGTACTGTGGATAGTCACTATCCAGAGCATGTGGCGCTACATCAACCAAAGGGGCGCTTGCCTTGAAAACCAATCATAAATTCGTTGCTTTACTTGCAGGTACCGGGCTATTCGTTGCCGTAGCGGTGAGCGCTGCGTTCCTGGCCTACCGTCAGATCGGGGAGGCTGCGGAATCACGGCAGCATAGCCATTTCCTCATGAACAGCGCGGGCGATCTGATGTCCTTGTTGAAGGATGCGGAAACTGGTCAGCGCGGATATTTGTTGACGGGCGACGAGTCCTACCTGGAACCCTATTTGGCAGTGCGCGACGGTCTCAAACTGCATCTCGCAGAACTGCGCCGGCAGACTTTGATTCCAGCCGCCCAACAACACCTGGATGCAATGGCACCGCTGATCGATGCAAAACTGGTGGAACTGGCGCAGACCATTGAGTCGCGCCGCAAACACGACATGGCTGCTGTCCTGGCGCGGTTAAGCAATGGTCACGGCAAGCAACTGATGGATGCGATCCGTGCCGAAATGAGCCTGTACATCCAGCTGGAGGATGGCATACAGACGCAGCATGAAGCCGAATTCCAGTCGGACATGCAACGCATGCTGGCAGCCATTGTTTTCACCAGCCTGCTGGTGCTGCTGCTGGCACTGGCCTTCGCCTATTTCATCTATCGGGAAACCCGGCAGCGGCTGCAAAATCTGGTACATGCCGAAACACGGCATCTCCTCGAAGTGCAAGAGGAGATGAACAAGCAGCTGCGGCAGGCAAACGATACCCTGCAGATCAGCGAAGATAAGCTCGCGGTGACGCTTTACTCCATCGGCGATGCGGTATTGGTCACCGATGTAGAAGCTCGGGTGCAAATCCTGAACCCCCTTGCCGAACTCCTCACCGGCTGGACGCAGGCACAAGCCATCGGGCATCCGGTGGATGAGGTATTTCACATCATCAATCAGGAAACCCGCCAACGCTCCGCGATCCCCGTCATGGCAACCCTTGCTCACGGCACGATACAGGGCCTGGCCAACCACACCGTTTTGATCGCACGCGACGGCAGCGAGAGCGCCATTGCCGACAGTTGCGCGCCGATACGCGGCAGCGACGGCAAAGTGGCCGGTGCCGTGCTGGTGTTCCGCGATGTCACCCGGGAATATGCCGCACAGCAGACCCTGCGCGACAACGCCTCGCTGATCCAGACCATACTGAATACCGTACCGGATGGCATCATCACCATTGATGAACACGGCATCGTCCAGACAGCAAACCCGGCTGCCGAGCTTATCTTCGGCTATACCGCTGCCGAGACCTTCGGCAAAAATCTCAATATGCTGATGCCGGAACCCTATCACAGCCAGCACGATGGTTATCTCGCGCATTATCTGGCCACCGGCGAAGCGCGCATCATCGGTATCGGCCGCGAAGTCTCCGGGCGACGCAAGGACGGCAGTGTCTTCCCGATGGACTTGGCCGTGAACGAGATGCGGCTGGACGGTCAACGCTATTTCGTCGGCATCGTGCGCGACATCAGCACCCGCAGGAATGCGGAAGATGAATTGCTCAAGGCGGGTGCACTGCAAAGCGCGATCTTCAACAGCGCCAATTTCTCCAGCATCGCCACCGACGCCAAGGGCGTCATCCAGATCTTCAACGTCGGCGCCGAGCGCATGCTGGGCTACACCGCCGCCGAGGTGATGAACAAGATCACCCCGGCCGATATCTCCGACCCTCAGGAAGTGATCGCGCGTGCCGAGACATTGAGCACCGAACTGGGCACCCCCATCGCGCCGGGCTTCGAAGCCCTGGTGTTCAAGGCGAAGCGCGACATAGAGGATATCTATGAACTGACCTATATTCGCAAGGACGGCACCCGCTTCCCGGCCGTTGTCTCGGTCACCGCATTGCGCGATGCCCAGGACACCATCATCGGCTACCTGCTGATCGGCACCGACAACACCGCGCGCAAGCAGATCGAGGCCGACCAGAAGCAGCTCGCACAGCGATTGCGCGACCATCAGTTCTACACGCGCTCGCTGTTCGAATCCAACATCGACGCGATCATGACCACCGATCCGTCCGGCATCATCACCGACGTGAACAAGCAGATGGAGACGCTGACCGACTGCACCCGCGACGAGTTGATCGGTGCGCCGTTCAAGGATTACTTCACCGACCCGGACCGGGCGGAAGAAGGCATCAAGCAGGTGCTAAGCGAAAAGAAAGTCACCAATTACGAACTGACCGCGCGCGCCAGGGACGGCAAGGAAACGGTGGTGTCCTACAACGCGACCACCTTCTATGACCGCGACCGCAGATTGCAGGGGGTGTTCGCCGCGGCTCGCGACATCACCGAGCGCAAACTGCTGGATCAGGTGTTGCAGGAAAAGAATGTCGAGCTGGAAAGCGCACGGTCTGTGGCGGAAAAGGCCAACCTCGCCAAATCGGATTTCCTCTCCAATATGAGTCACGAAATTCGCACCCCGATGAATGCCATCATCGGCATGTCCTACCTGGCGATGAAGACCGACCTGACGCCGCGCCAGCGCGACTATATCAAGAAGATCAAAGGCTCCGGCCAGCATCTGCTGGGCATCATCAACGACATTCTCGATCTTTCGAAGATCGAGGCGGGCAAGCTGACAGTCGAGCGCACCGAATTCGAACTGGAGTCGGTGCTCGACAATGTGGCCAACCTGATTGCCGAAAAATCTTCGACCAAGGGGCTGGAGCTGGTTTTCGACATAGACAAGAATGTGCCGCAATACCTGATCGGCGACCCGCTGCGACTGGGGCAGATACTGATCAACTACAGCAACAATGCCGTCAAGTTCACCGAACGCGGCGAGATCGACATCATCATCCGGCTCAAAGAACAGACCGACAAGGATGTATTGATCTACTGCGCGGTGCGCGATACGGGCATCGGATTGACACCGGAACATATCGGGCGCCTGTTCCAGAGTTTTTCACAAGCTGACACTTCGACCACACGCAAATTCGGCGGTACCGGCCTCGGGCTGGTCATTTCGAAACAGTTGGCCGAACTGATGGGCGGCGAGGTCGGCGTTGAAAGCGTACCCGGCAAAGGCAGCACTTTCTGGTTCACCGCGCGCCTCGACAAGGGCGTGGGCCAGCAGCGCAAGATGGCGCTGTCCGGCGACCTGCAGGGCAAACGCGTGCTGGTGGTGGACGACAACGAGTATGCACGCCAGGTACTGGGCGAGCTGCTCTCCGGCATGAGCTTCAAGGTCGACCAGGCGGAGTCCGGACAGGCGGCCATTGATGCCGTAGCCCAGGCCGAGACACAGGGCATGCCCTTCGAGATCGTGTTCATCGACTGGCTGATGCCGGTCATGGACGGCGTCGAGACTGCAAAGCGACTGGGGGAACTTCCGCTGGAGCGGATCCCGCACTTGATGATGGTGACCGCTTATGGCCGCGAGGAAGTCATCCGGGGAGCTGAAAATGCAGGCATCGAGGATGTACTGATCAAGCCTGTCAGTGCCTCGGTACTTTTTGACGGCGTGGTACGCATGCTGGGAGATGTCGTCAATATCCCGCGCAGAGCCGGTGACGTACCGACCGATACCGTCGAACAACTCGCCACCATCAAGGGGGCCCGCATCCTGCTGGTCGAGGACAACGACCTCAACCAGGAAGTGGCGACCGAGTTGCTGCACGATGCCGGATTCCTTGTCGACCTGGCCGGAAACGGCCAGATCGCGCTGGAAAAGATCAGATCGACCCATTACGACATCGTGTTGATGGATATGCAGATGCCTGTGATGGACGGCGTGACCGCGACGCAAGAAATACGCAAGGATGTGCGTTTCAAGGATCTTCCGGTGGTAGCCATGACTGCCAACGCCATGCAGGGCGACCGCGATCGCTGCATGGCGGCGGGCATGAACGATCATGTCGCCAAGCCAATCGAGCCGGAAGACTTGTGGAAGGCGCTGCTCAAATGGATCAAGCCCCGGCACTTTCCGGCATCCGCAACCGGCCTGAAACAACCGGTAGCGCAGGAAGTCGACTTGCCATCCGGTATCGAGGGACTGGACATCGCCAACGGCCTGCGCCGCGTACTCGGCAAGAAGGCACTTTATCTCTGGATGCTGCGCAAGTTCGTCACCGGACAGGAATCAACAACAGTGGAAATCTTCGATGCGCTGGAAAGCAAGGATTGGGATACTGCGGAACGTCTCGCCCATACACTGAAGGGTGTTTCCGGCAACATCGGCGCTAGCGGCTTGCAATTGCTGGCAGAAAAACTCGAAGCCGCAATCAGGGAACGCCAACCGCGCAAGGAGATCGATGCCCGTCTCGGCGAACTGAGAAAGCCGCTTACAAAGTTCATTACCCAACTGGAAAAGAGTTTGCCCGAGGAACAGCAGAACCTGCCTGTCAAGGTCGACCCCATGAGACTCAGGGCTGTCTGTGAACAGTTGCTGGCGTTACTTGCCGCGGACGACGCGGCGGCAGGTGATTTGCTGGATGCAAATTCTGAGCTGCTCAATGCCGCGTTCCCCGAGCAGTTTCACAAGATAGACGACAGCATCCGCTCACTCGATTTCGAAACTGCGATCGCGGCACTGAATGCAGCTTCGATCGGCTCGGGAGCAGCCGCCATTGAAGCAACCACTTGAAAGCCCGCCATGAATACACCCGTACATGCCGAAAGACCCACGATACTGGTGGTGGATGACACGCCGGACAGCCTGGCACTGATGAGCAACCTGCTCAAGGATTACTACAACGTGAAGGTGGCCAACTCGGGAGAGAAGGCATTGAAGATCGCTGCATCCGATGTTCCCCCGAACTTGATCCTGCTCGACATCATGATGTCCGGCATGGACGGCTACGAAGTGTGCCAACAACTCAAACTCGACCCCGGAACAATGAACATCCCGGTGATCTTCCTCACCTCCAAAGTTGAAGTGGCGGACGAACAAAAAGGACTGGAGCTGGGTGCGGTCGATTACATCACCAAGCCAATCAGCCCGCCCATCGTCCTGGCCCGTGTGAAGACCCATCTGGCGCTCAAGGCCATGGCCGATCTCCTGCGCAATCAGAACAATTATCTTGAATTCGAGGTAGCCAAGCTTGAATGGCTTCCGCATACCAATACACACGCAAAGTGACGATGGCTCCGGCCGGGAATATTTGCGCGAGCCACATTTGCCCGCACCGGAAATGCGGGACAGCACCGGACAACGCCGTATAACGGAAGAGAGACAGGATATGCTCGACAAGAAAACCCGGTTCCTCGTTGTCGATGACCTGGAGCCGATGCGCAAAGTCACCGCCAATCAACTGCGCTCGATGGGTGCCGACAGCATCGTGATGGCCGCCAACGGTGCCGAGGCGCTGCGCATGCTGCAAAACAAGCGGATAGACATCGTGCTTTCCGACTGGAACATGCCGGTCATGGCCGGTATCGATCTGCTCAAGGCGATGCGCACCGATGAAAAGCTGGCCCGCTTGCCTTTCATCATGATCACCGCCGAAGCCGAGCGCCACCGCATCGAGGAAGCAATCAACGCAGGCGTCAGTGACTTGCTGGTCAAACCTTATACCGCGATCTGTCTCGCGGAACGTGTTGAAAAAGCGCTGTCGGCCCGCCCCCGTTCGAATTCAGCCAAGCTCGCGGAATTGGCGCGGGGCGGGAATTTATCAACGGAGTCGTCCGATACCGCACACCAGGCGGTCGCATTCGAGCCGGGACGCCCGACGATGCTGGTAGTGGACGATACCGCGGACAATCTGCTTCTGGTTTCACACCTGTTCAAGGACGAATATCGTGTGCGTATCGCACATACCGGCGCGAAGGCGCTGGCGATCTGCCAATCCGACAATCCGCCCGACCTGGTGCTGCTCGACATCATGATGCCCGGTATGGATGGCTTTGAAGTGGCCAGGCGCATGCGCGAACATCCCTCATCGGAAACCATTCCGGTGATCTTCGTCACTGCCTTGACCGGCGAGAACGAGCGGCAAAAAGGTCTGGAACTCGGCGCTGTGGACTTCGTCACCAAACCCATCGATCCCGATGCGCTCAAGTTGCGCGTGCACAACTTCATGCGCTACGTCGGATTGCGCAAGCAATTGCAGGCCAACTATGACGGCATGCTGGAATTGGCGCGACTGCGCGAGCAGGTCGAACATATCTCGCGGCATGACATGAAAGGACCGCTGGCCGGTGTGATCGGGCTGGTGCAGTCGCTGGCATACGACAGCAAGCTGAACACCGAACAGGTCAGGCAGCTGCGTATGGCCGAAGATTCCGCACTGGATGTGCTCGACATGATCAACCTGTCCTCCGAACTCTTCAAGATTGAGACCGGGCGTTTCAAACTCGATGCCAAACCGGTCAAGATCGTCGACATCCTGTATCGCATCGTCGAGATTTCCCATACGACTTTCGCCGAAAAACATCTTGATGTCGTCTTCGATATCGATCTCCCACCGGGAGAACATGAACCACTGGTGCTGGGCGATGCCACGTTCTGCAATTCCCTGCTCCAGAATCTGGTCAAGAATGCCTGCGAAGCGGCTCCAAATAATAGCCGGGTAGCCGTCACTCTCATCGATGGTTCACCTCTGTGCATCAATATCCTTAACAAGGGGGCCGTCCCTGCCGCGATTCGCGAACAATTCTTCGGCAAGTTCGTCACCCACGGTAAACAAGGCGGGACCGGCCTCGGCGCATATTCGGCCAAAATGCTCACAGAAGCCCAGAACGGCACGATTTCGCTGAAAGTCATCGACAAGGAGGACCAGACCACGATCTCTGTTTCACTGCCACGTTATGATGTTTTGTGTGCGTAAGCGCACGGTAGACAAGTGAAATATTTCCTATGATCAAAACCGGATATTCAATACTGTTCCGCGTACTCAATCCGGCACCGGCATGCGCAGACAGGCATTGATCAAAAGGGTGAGCTCGAGTAGATGGGGTGACGCACGCACCTTCGTCTATGCGATTCGCAGGATTCATTCGCGCTTTAACAAAGGTCGGCCATGCAAAATAGTTATAGTTCCAGCGATCCATCCCTACTCGGCTCTTCTGCAGGCGCAAAGGATGACCTGACCGATACCGGCAAACGGGCAACCTGGCTCAAAGCTCAGGAGGCATTGCTTAAAACCGGTGCCCTGCAGAACGCGATTCTCACCAGTGCAAACTTTTCCAGCATCGCTACCGACGAAAAGGGGGTGATCCAGATCTTCAACGTCGGTGCCGAGCGCATGCTGGGCTATATGGCGACCGACGTCCTGAACAAGATCACCCCGGCCGATATCTCCGACCCGCAAGAGGTGATCGCGCGTGCAAAAGCGTTGAGTGCAGAACTGGGCACCCCCATCACGCCAGGCTTCGAGGCGCTGGTGTTCAAGGCCTCACGCGGTATCGAGGATATCTATGAACTGACCTATATTCGCAAGGACGGCACCCGCTTCCCGGCCGTTGTGTCGGTCACCGCCTTGCGCGACGACAAGAATACGATCATCGGCTACCTGCTGATCGGTACCGACAACACCGCGCGCAAGCAGGCGGAAGCAGCACTGCTCAAGGCTGGCGCATTGCAAAGCGCTATCTTCAACAGCGCCAACTTCTCCAGCATCGCCACCGACGCCAAGGGCGTCATCCAGATCTTCAACGTCGGCGCCGAGCGCATGCTGGGCTACACCGCCGCCGAGGTGATGAACAAGATCACGCCGGCCGACATTTCCGATCCTCAGGAAGTGATCGTTCGCGCCAAGGCGCTAAGCACAGAACTCGGCACACCCATCACACCCGGCTTCGAAGCCTTGGTGTTCAAGGCCTCGCGCGGTATCGAGGATATTTATGAACTGACCTATATTCGCAAGGACGGCAGCCGTTTCCCGGCCGTCGTCTCGGTCACCGCACTGCGCGATGCCCAGGACGCCATCATCGGCTACCTGCTGATCGGTACCGACAACACCGCGCGCAAGCAGGCAGAAGAGGCGCTGCTCAAGGCGGGTGCGCTGCAAAGCGCGATCTTCAACAGCGCCAATTTCTCCAGCATCGCCACCGACGCCAAGGGCGTCATCCAGATCTTCAACGTCGGCGCCGAGCGCATGCTGGGCTACACCGCCGCCGAGGTGATGAACAAGATCACCCCGGCCGATATCTCCGACCCGCAGGAGGTGATCGCGCGTGCCGAAGCATTGAGCACAGAACTGGGCACGCCCATCACACCCGGCTTCGAGGCGCTGGTGTTCAAGGCCTCGCGCGGTATCGAGGACATCTATGAACTGACCTATATTCGCAAGGACGGCAGCCGTTTCCCGGCCGTCGTCTCGGTCACCGCACTGCGCGATGCCCAGGACGCCATCATCGGCTACCTGCTGATCGGTACCGACAACACCGCGCGCAAGCAGGCAGAAGCAGCACTGCTCAAGGCGGGCGCATTGCAAAGCGCGATCTTCAACAGCGCCAACTTCTCCAGCATCGCCACCGACGCCAAGGGCGTCATCCAGATCTTCAACGTCGGCGCCGAACGCATGCTGGGCTACACCGCCGCCGAGGTGATGAACAAGATCACACCGGCCGATATCTCCGACCCGCAGGAGGTGATCGCGCGCGCAAAAGCTTTGAGCGCAGAACTGGGCACGCCCATCACACCTGGCTTCGAGGCGCTGGTGTTCAAGGCCTCGCGCGGTATCGAGGATATCTATGAACTGACCTATATTCGCAAGGACGGCACCCGCTTCCCGGCCGTTGTCTCGGTCACCGCATTGCGCGATGCCCAGGACACCATCATCGGCTACCTGCTGATCGGCACCGACAACACCGCGCGCAAGCAGATCGAGGCCGACCAGAAGCAGCTCGCACAGCGATTGCGCGACCATCAGTTCTACACGCGCTCGCTGTTCGAATCCAACATCGACGCGATCATGACCACCGATCCGTCCGGCATCATCACCGACGTGAACAAGCAGATGGAGACGCTGACCGACTGCACCCGCGACGAGTTAATCGGTGCGCCGTTCAAGAATTACTTCACCGATCCGGACAAGGCAGAGGCAAGCATCAAACTGGTCCTGAGCAACAAGAAAGTCACCAATTACGAACTGACCGCGCGCGCCAGGGACGGCAAGGAAACGGTGGTGTCCTTCAACGCGGCCACCTTCTATGACCGCGACCGCAGATTGCAGGGCGTGTTCGCCGCGGCACGCGACGTCACCGAACGCAAACTGCTGGATCAGGTGCTGCAGGAAAAGAATGTCGAGCTGGAAAGCGCACGGTCTGTGGCGGAAAAGGCCAACCTCGCCAAGTCTGAATTCCTTTCCAGCATGAGCCATGAACTGCGCAGCCCGTTGAATGCCATCCTTGGCTTTGCCCAGCTGATGGAATCGGATTCTCCCCCTGCAACCTCCTCCCAGAAGGACAGCATCGCCCAGATCCTTCAGGCAGGATGGCACCTGCTGAAGCTGATCAACGAGATTCTGGATCTTGCCAAAGTCGAGTCCAGGCAGGTTCCATTGTCGGAAGAGCCTGTATCGCTGGCCGAAGTCATGCTCGATTGCCAGGGCATGATCGAACCCCAGGCACAACAGCGTGGCGTCAAACTGAGCTTCCCCCTGTTCGACACGGACATTTTTGTCAGTGCCGACAGAACCAGGCTCAAACAGGTTCTCATCAACCTGCTTACCAACGCGATCAAATACAACATCAAGCAGGGAACGGTTGAAGTGAGCTGCAATGAAAGCACACCGGGACACATCCGCGTGAGCATCAAGGATACCGGGGCAGGATTGAATCCAGAACAGCTGTCGCAGCTATTCCAGCCGTTCAACCGCCTAGGGCAGGAAGCCGGCGGTGAAGAAGGGACAGGCATCGGGCTTGTGGTCGCCAAGCGGCTGGTTGAACTGATGGGAGGAATCATCGGCGTGGAAAGCACCGTTGGTGCGGGCAGCACATTCTGGTTCGAACTCAACTCGGTTGCCGAGCCGCAATTTGTCGCGGAAGCCGCCGCCGTCACCGACGCCGCGACACCATTGCGCCCGCCATTTGGATCGCGGGCGGCACGAATACACACGCTGCTCTACGTGGAAGACAATCCGGCCAACATGAAACTGGTCGAGCAGGTCATCGCGCGTTATCCCGACCTCAGCCTGCTGACTGCCATCAACGGGAACAGCGGCATCGAGATCGCGCGCGCATCCCTCCCCGAGGTGATATTGATGGACATCAATCTGCCCGACATCAACGGTTATGAAGCACTGAAGATGCTGCGTGCCGATCCGTCCACAAAACACATCCCTGTCATTGCCATCAGTGCAAATGCCATGCCCCTCGACATCGAAAGGGGTCTGAGGGCGGGGTTCTTCCGCTATATCACCAAGCCGATCAAAGTCGACGAGTTCATCGAAGCGCTGGAGATTGCGCTGGATATGGCTGAAACCGATTCAGCCTGAAATCGGCAAGGTTACGAGATTTCATGACAAGTGCATCCGACATTCTTCACGGCAAGATCCTGATCGTTGACGACCAGGCAGCCAATATCATCCTGCTCGAAAACATGCTGCGCGGCGCCGGCTACGGTTCCATTACCTCCACGATGGATCCGCGCGAGGTTTGCGATTTGCACCGCAAGCACCACTATGACCTGATCCTGCTCGATCTTCGCATGCCGGGCATGGACGGGTTTCAGGTCATTGAAAATCTCAAGGAAACCGAAACTGACGGGTATCTCCCTGTCCTGGTCATTACCGCTCAGCCGGGTCACAAGCTGCGCGCGCTTCAGGCCGGTGCAAAGGATTTCATCGGCAAGCCGTATGAACTGAACGAGGTGCTGGCGCGCGTACACAATATGCTGGAAGTGCGCCTGTTGCACCGCGAGGAAAAAAACCACAGTGCGGCGCTGGCGCAAAAAGTCCGGGAAGTGGAGGCAAGCCGCGAACTGATACTGCACAAAAGCGACGAGATCAGGGATCTTTACAACAAGGTACTGGCGGAGCAGAAGCGCTCACTTGAGTTGAGCCTCCTGCCTGGCGCCATGGTCGGTGTCGAAAAAGGGGAACGCGTCGGCACCCCCTGGATGCAAAGTTTAAGGTTGCGCCACCCCTGGCTACAGATCAACCTGTTCACTGCCTTTCTTGCTGCCGCCGTGGTGGGCCTTTTTCAGGACACCATTAACCATCTGCTGATTCTTACCATATTCCTGCCGGTACTGGCCGACCAGTCCGGCAACACCGGTAGCCAGGCGTTGGCGATCACCCTGCGTGGCATCGCCCTGGGCGATTTGGAAACGGGCAGGAAAAACCGGCTGGTCAGGAAAGAAGCGCTGCTTGGTTTGTTCAATGGTGCACTGGTTGGATTGGTGGCCGCGATTGGCATGTATGTTCTCGCCATCGTACAACACTTGCCCAGCGCGCCCATGCTCGGTGCTGTTGTCTTCCTTGCCATGACCGGCAGTTGCGTCATCAGCGGTGTCTGCGGTGCCATCGTGCCGCTCGTTTTAAAACGTTTCGGAGCCGACCCCGCAACAGCCTCCAGCATTTTCCTCACTACTGCAACGAATGTGGCAAGCATGGGGATGCTGCTGGGTTTGGCGTCGGTTCTGGTGAAACAGAATATCTAGGCTGGATTCCACATACACATAAGGACTTCGACTCCAATGATCAACTCTCTCGACATACTCCACGGAAAGATCCTGATCGTGGACGATCAGGAAGCGAACGTCCGTTTGCTTGAGCGGATCCTGCGCAGCGCCGGCTATGACGCCATCACGACCACGATGGATTCCGGCACAGTCTGCGAACTTCACGCCGCGAACAACTACGACCTGATCCTGCTTGATTTGCAGATGCCCGGCATGGACGGGTTCCAGGTGATGGAAGGCCTGAAGAAGATCGAGACAGGCGATTATCTTCCGGTTCTTGTGGTCACCGCCCAGCCGGATCACAAGCTGCATGCATTGAAAGCCGGGGCGAAGGATTTCGTCAGCAAGCCTTTCGAACTGCCCGAGGTGCTGGCACGCGTGCACAACATGCTTGAAGTGAGGCTGTTGCACAAGGAGTTGCACCAGTACAACGATGTGCTGGAGCAACGCGTACGTCAAAGGACCGCCGACCTTCAGGAAAACTACTTGGAGACCATCTTTGCCATGACACGTGCAGCGGAACACAAAGATGAAGACACCGGTGCGCACGTGAAACGCATCAGCTATTACTGCCGCGACCTTGCAAAACTTCTCGGAATGAATGATGCATTCGTTGACAACATTTTTTTCTCCAGCCCGATGCACGATGTCGGCAAGATAGGTATCCCCGACCATATCCTGCTCAAACCCGGCGGCTTCACACCGGACGAATGGGAGATCATGAAGGGACATGCCGCGATGGGTTCGGAGATCCTCGGCAACAGCAAGTCGCCTTATCTCAGGATGGGTGCCGAGATCGCGCTGAATCACCATGAGAGATGGGACGGCGGAGGTTATCCGAATGGCAAACGCGGAGAGGAGATCCCTATCGCGGCACGCATCATGAATATTTGCGACATCTACGACGCCCTGCGCAGCAAGCGCCCCTACAAACCCGCATTCGATCATCAAAAGACCGTCGACATCATTTCAAACGGGGACGGTCGCACCATGCCGGAACATTTCGATCCGGATATATTTTCCGCGTTCAAACAGAATCATGAAGCGTTCAATGCTGTCTTCGAGCAATATGCCTGATCGCATCAACATAGAACATTGACACTCGCGAGTCCGGGATGACTCATTCCAATTCTATTTCAATATTTGAATTTGCTCTCCCGCAAGCGGGAGAGGGGATGCCACCAATTCACCATTGATTGAGAAATGGAATCAGACAGCGCATCGTAATGTCTTCAATGTTTGTACCTGCATATTCATTCTTCGCCCAACGGCATGCCCGGTGTCCGATAAATATCGGGCATGGCAAATACAACCGGATTCCGTTTGCCGCACAACCTTCAGCCACATGCCATGCGGAACAAATCGATAAAAACCCGGCTATGTCTGGCATCGCACTGTGACGCTGCATTTGCGAGAGTAGCGTGAAAAGTCGCAGCAACCGGGCATTTATCCCGTACTGCTGACACTTGATCGGCGCAGCTCCGATTCGATCCACAAAGGAGAAATATAATGAACATCGCATGGGTATGGATACACATTTTCCTGGCACTTGCATTTGCCGCACTTGTCATCGTTCAGGATGACGCAAGATATGAACGGATAAAACACTAGCAATATTTTCCATTCGTTTTCCTTTCGGGCGAATCGGGCATAGCCAAAGAAGCCCGCAAGGGCCTTGCATGGGGCATGTACGCATGTGTTTCTTGCCGAGGCATTTCTGTTGCAATCCATTTCTGTTGCAATCCGGAATGAGATGAATAACTGCCGCGCAAACCTCAAGTCCGTCTGGTTGTCTATCGTTCTTGCGGGCATCGCCGCGGGCATCGTATCCACACTCATACAGATGCTCCTGTGGCTGATCTTCACCGATGGTTTACCGGCCATTCTGTACCGCGATGCTCGCCTGACTGCGGCAGTCATACTGGGTATTTCGGTTTTGCCTCCTCCTGCGACATTCGATGCCACGGTGATGCTGGTAGCCACGTTGATCCACTTTTCCCTTTCCGTCATTTATGCCGCATTACTGGCATCAATCGCAGCTTTCCTGAAATCCGTTTCTGCGTTTCTGCTTGGTATCGGCTTTGGCGGCATGCTTTATTTGGTCAATCTGTATGGTTTTACAATGATCTTCCCTTGGTTTGACCAAACACGGGGTTGGATCACGCTGATAGCGCACGGGGTATTCGGTCTGACTGCCATTCTGGTTTACCAAGGACTGAACGCCAGGGTATCGGTCAAGAATGCACAACATTGACCAAACGCGCTTTGAGCATGTGTGCCAATGCCTCACCGCCCCGCTGCATGACGGCGTTGTGATTCCACTTGAAGAATGGGCGCGCAAACGGCGCCAACCAGTTCATCCAGACTGGCGTGGTTCTCACTTGCCATTCGAACCGCACGGTGGTCACGTTGCCATCAGTCGTGAATGACCAACGGCCTTGCCCTTCCACATCTCCGCTGGCGGTGCCCACGATGAAAGCCAGAGGGGCAAAATGGATGACACAGATATCAAAAGTGAACCGGTAAGGGAAATATCCGCGCCAAGTGTAACGACGCACACTGCCGATGCCCTGAGCATCACCCGACGCAATCTCCTTGACCTCCACCACATTCAGCCACCATTGCGGCCAGCTCAGCGAATGATAGATGGCATCGCAGACTGTCTCCAGGGGTGCCTCGATATACCAGATGTTCACCAAACGATATTCCCCGAATTTCGAATCCGTTCGCTTGAATACCTTTTCAAGGTTGCCAAAAGGATTCATCAATCATTCCCTATTTCTGGATTGTCTATCCGCCTATACCGCTTGGCTTGTCCGGAACGGACTTGCATGCTCTTTATCCCTTATCCATCCGGTTAATATCTGCGGATGGCACTCATGTTTTGAGGAAAGCCAGCAGGTCGGCATTAAGCTGCTCTTTATGAGTTTCCGCGAGACCATGGGGAGCGCCTGCGTAGATCTTCAGGGTCGCGTTCTTGACCAGCTTGGCTGAGCGCAGCGCCGCGGCGCCGATCGGCACGATCTGGTCGTCGTCGCCGTGAATGATCAGCGTCGGCACGTCGAACTTTTTGAGATCCTCGGTGAAGTCCGTTTCGGAAAATGCTTTGATACAGTCGAAAGTGTTCTTGTGCCCCGCCATCACACCCTGATGCCAAAACGTGTCGATCATGCCCTGCGAGACTTTGGCACCGGGTCTGTTGGCCCCGAAGAACGGACCGCTGGCGATGTCCCTGTACAGCTGCGAACGATCAGCGCTGGTGCCCTTGCGTATTTCGTCGAATTTCCCGATCGGCAAACCGCCGGGGTTGGCATCCGTTTTCAGCATCAGCGGCGGAACGGCGGAGATCAGCGCAGCCTTGGCCAGGCGTTTCGTTCCATGGCGGCCTATATAGCGTGCCACTTCGCCTCCGCCTGCCGAGAACCCGATGAGGACTACCTGTTTCAGGTCCAGTTTTTCAATGAGTTCAGAAAGGTCATCGGCATAAGTGTCCATGTCATTGCCATTCCACGGCTGACTGGACCGCCCATGTCCGCGACGGTCATGGGCGATGCAGCGATAACCATGGGAAGCGAGGAACATCATCTGTGCCTCCCAGCTATCCGAATTAAGCGGCCAGCCGTGGCTGAAAACCACAGGCTGCCCTGCACCCCAGTCTTTGTAATAGATCTGTGTTCCATCCTTGGTCGTGAGTGTGGTCATTTGTTGCCTCCGTATTTTATGTATCAGGCTGTGTGCTTTTTTACCCATGCCACGTAACGGTCCATCCAGCTTTGTAAAAATATCCTGCTGTCCGCACCGATGTTGCCTTCTTCGTCAAACAACCCCGTCTTGGCCTGAATGAACACTTCGGGTTGCCCAAGCGTAGGCATGTCCAGGGTGGCGAGAACGTTGCGCAAATGCTGTTGCGCCATGGCCGTGCCGGTAGTGTCGGGCGAAACACCCAAGATACCCGCAGGTTTTCCCAGCCATGCGCTTTGGCCGAAGGGACGCGAGGCATGATCGATCGCATTCTTGAGCACTCCGGGTATGGAGCGGTTGTATTCGGGTGTGACGAACAGTATGCCGTGAGCACTCTTGATCTCGCTCTTCATTTGCTTGACCGATTCGGCCTGATTATCGTCGTCGTCCTGGTTATAAAGCGGAAGATTGCCGATCTGCAGTTGCTTGAACAAAAAATATGACGGTGCCAAGCTCACTACAGCGTCGGCCAGTTTGCGGTTGAACGAATCCTGGCGTAGGCTGCCGACGACAACGGCGATTTTGTAATCAATCATGACTGCCCCTCCGCAAAGGTTATGGATGAATTAGCCGCGTCAGGTTCACGCTGCGCCGGTAAACACTGCTTTACTTGGGACCTACTTCCACATAGGGGTTCCTGCGCTCCTCTGCATGATGCTTCTTGGTAAGCAGTTCGGACAAGAACAGGGCCAGCAGGGTGTAAGTCAGAAACAGGTAATAGCCCGGTTGCAGGGAAGTGCCATTCGTCGTCAGGAGGACAAGCTCCTCGCCGCTTGAGTTCAAATGGCTCAGCTGGTTGGCAATGATTCCGTCAAATCCGATATAGGCCATGAAGATCGCCACCACCATGACATCGGCCATCGACCACTTGCCGGAATACAGGACAAAGAACCTGATCACCGGATTTCTCCTTGCATGGCGAATATCGAAATAGAATCCCAGCGTCGAAGCGATTTTCAAAAGCGGAAAAATGATACTGAAGGTGATCAGCAGAATGCCGACCAGTTTCATTTTAATTTCCCGATGCTCGATCATGATCCTGAATACGTCCAGTATGCTTTTGCTCTGGAAGTACAACACCTGGTTTTCGAAATGAACCGGGTTGCCCAATAACATGAAACTCATCTGCGATATTTTCGCTTCCATGTCGATCGTGGGTGTGGTGACGCCGGCGGATAGCAAGACAACCAGGATTAAAACGAGGGATGCATAACGCGACGGGGTCAGAGATTCCTTGCTAAACCCTGAAACGACAAAAAGCAGTACAGCCAACAGGATCAACAAAATCTCTTCCTTGACGATCAGATCATGCTTGAGTGCGATTTGATCATTCAGCTTGACCCTGGCAGTTTCGACATCGGCGGAACCTGTCCTGAGAAGAATGCGGGTGAGCTCTGGCGTGTCCTGAAAATCAAAAGTCAGCTTTGAATACTTTTCCAGCTGCTTGCGGAGCACAGCCTTGACTTGGTGTTTTGTCTTCGCTTTCGTCAGCTCATGCATCACCGCATCCGTATATTCCGGTATTCCTTTTTTTATCTCTTTCAGATTGACAAACAGATCGATAAAAGACTGTGAGAGGCGCCCGCCCGCCGTTTCGGAATTGTCCTTCCTGATCTTCTTGTCGACCTGATCGATCAGCGTATTCAACAGAGTTTCGATATGTTTTCGGATCACCCTCTCGTTCGCTCTCGACAGATATAGCTTGTTGATTTCCGCGGCAAGTATGACGGTGACTTGCCGCTTCCATTCGTCGATGCTGAGCAGGCCATATTTGACATGGTTGAGTTCGGCATAATCATTTTTGTTCTGCTGGTTGATCACGGAATTCGAGATGATCTGTTGGCATAGCAGCACTGCCGCGATGACTGTTATTGCGGAGAGAATGATATTGAAGAGTTTCATAGCCCGGCCTGCAGCACCTGCGTGAATGCGACCGGACTTTTCTTCTCCTGCTCATCCGGTTTCGATTCCAGGACAGGATTGGAGTGTTCTGGCGTATCTTCCAGAGTCAGCAAGCGGTCAACTGCAGTTTTCAGGTTGAAACGCATCTGGATTTTGTTGGAGGTGAACAGCCCGGTCCTTCTTGTGCGCTTCAGAATTCCGAGCGTGAATAAACAGCCCTGCCTTTATATTTCCGGTACCGGAGGTAATCATTCAAATACCAACCCAAAGCGAATCCAAATATCAAGGTAAACAAGATCAGCAAAGAACTTGAGATTGAAGCACTCCAGAACAGGAATCTGATTTCGACCGCAACGATATTTTGCGCCACGAAAACCAGTGCCAGGACTGAAAGAACAAGCAACAGAATCAATTTGATATTCATCTTTCAACCCCTTTATGCCGTAACCCGTCACTTCGGATGCCGCAGGTGACCTGACCGGCGCCACCCGCAGCATCGTTCACTTGAACTTAGAATGCGCGTCGGCCACGCCACTTTTCAGATCGTCCCAGACTTTATCCGCGGTCACTTTGACCTGCTCCCAGGCTTCGCCACTGGCCTTTCCCAGTTCCTTCATTTTTTCCGATGCCTCTTGCTGCTGAGCGCGCAGCGCCTTGATCTGTTCGGCACGTTTGACTTGCATGTCAGCCCCGACATTTTCCAGCTTGGCTTCCATCAAATTGATTTGCGCACCCCACTCTTTCAATTGCGCGGCTTTTTTTTGCTTGTATGCTTCCCGGATTTCCATGAAAATCTCCTTCAACCATTGTTGTTTGCACGATCTTATTTTCTCGGCATGACCATCAGATCGTTATTGACTTTTCTGACTCCGGATACGGCACTCGCCATGGCTTTGGCCATATCACTATGCGACTGCGTATCCACCGATCCGCTCAACGTAACCACGCCCTTTACGGTATCAACGCTGATCTGCAACGTCTTGAGACCGGACTCGGCAAAAATTGCTGCCTTGATCTTGGTTGTGATCTCGGTGTCATCGATCGCGACGCCGGCCTTTTCACTTTGCTGGCTCATTTTGTCGCCGACCTTGTCGGCAGTTTCACCAATCTTCTGCCCAACCTGATCCACAGTTCTGTCGATGTTCTTTCCGGCTGTCTCGGCAGGGCCCGGCTTGTCACAAGCCGCGACTCCGCTAATGAGCAGCACCACAATGCCGACCCGCTTTAAGCTCTCCAAAATTTTCATTTCCTTACCTTTCCCAATGCGCATATCGTGAATTCCGGGCTCCGGCTCAATTGCCGAAACCCGGTGCTGTATTTATTTCTTGGGGTAATTGAAGATGATGTTGACCCTGCGGTTTTCCTGCTGGCCTTCCAACGTCGTACCGTAAGCAACCCGGCGAGTGCGGCCGTATGCCTCAGCGGAAAGTCTTGAACGGGAAATGCCTTCTTTCTCGACCAGATAATCCATCACTTTATTGGCACGAAGACTGGATATTTCCATGGATTTTTCCGCGGAGATATGGACTTTCCCGACCATATTGGATGAGTGTCCCTCCACTGCGGCGGTCACATCCGGATTTGCTTTCATGAAATTCGCCACTTCATGCAACTCGCCGTAGTACTGCGGCTGAATATCGGTTTTGTTCGGGTCGAAATCCATTTCCAACGCCATGGTCATCCTCGCGGGTACCACCTTGAGACCGGCGACGTCCGTCGCGCATGCGATGACAGCATCAATACGCCGGTTCATCTGCTGACCTTCCCTGGTGCTGTTGTCCGCAATAGGGCGAGCCTCTCCGTATCCCACTGCCGACAAACGCGCCGGTGCGATATGAAGCGTATCCACCAGATAGCTCACCACGGCCTCAGCCCTGCGCAAGGAGAGTTTCAGGTTGTATTCGCTTGAGCCGACGTTGTCGGTGTGCCCCTCGATCACTGCGGTGGTGTCGGGATACTTGTTCAGGAAGGTTCCCACGACAGCGAGCTTTTCCTTCTCTTCGCGCTGAATCTCGTCCTGCTTGATCTCGAACTGGATGTCGAGAATGCTGCAGTATCTTTGCAGCTTGATGACCGGCACGATAACGAAGATCGGTGCTGCTTCAACGACAGGAGCCGGAGCCGGTGCTTCTTTCTGAACAGGAGCCGGTTTTTTCTCGTCGAAGCGATAGACCAGACCGACCGAGATCATATTAATATCGCCCTTGTTGCCCACGGCATCATCGATGCGGTAGCGTTCTGCTTCGGCGCGCAGCCCGAAAGCCTTGGTGACATCATATTGAAGCCCCAGGCCCGCCTTGTAATTGAGTGCATTCTTGCTGGGATTCGGAATAGTCGGCGATGCAACAGAACCCGTACTGGAAAAACTATCCTGGGCTTGCGCATAGTTCATGCCCAACCTGCCAAACGCGGAAAATTTTTGCGTCAGAGGAAGGATGCCTACCATATCCATACCCACGCCCCGGAGTTTGATATTGCCGTTGAGCGTTCCGGCCGGTACTGTGGTCGCGGTATAACCAAACTGCCCCAAATCAAAATAACTTGCTTCAAGGGCAAAATTCTTGTTCAGCTGATAACCGCCGAAGAGTTTATAGGCTGAGTGGTTGTCGTCGTTAGCGATCGAAGGCGAGGCCAACCCTGCTCCCAGCAACTGGTTGGCGATCCTTGCATCGTCGATCTTCGCTCTGGATTGGCCGATGTTGCCACCGATATACCAGAATGAATCGTCTGCGGCTGCAAATTGACTGGCACATATCGCGACTGCCGCCACTCCCATGGATACTGATGTTCTTGATAATTTCATGTTGTTCTCCAAAATTGGTGATGAATTAAATTTCTGTCTAATACATCAAACCTTACGGGGCTGGGACGTTAACAGTGCTGGGGGGGCCGTTCAGGGCAATCGTGCCGGCATAGATCGCTCCTGCCAGTATCCGGCCGTAGAGCGTCGCAGTACCTGCAGAGTTGGCGTCTCGGCCAGCCAAGATGGTTCCATTGAAGGTCGTGCCCGAGCCGACAGTGGCATCCAAACCGGTTACCCAGAACACGTTTTTGGCTTGAGCACCGCCAGTCAGCGTAACGTCGGCATTCGAAGTCAGCGAGGAACCGACCTGGAAGACCCAGACGGCATTTGCATTACCGCCTCCGTCAAGAACAATATGTGCCCCAACCAGCATCGTGCTGCCGGAACAATAGACGCCCGGAGGAATGCCTGTCGGATAAACGTACAACCCACCCAGATCCGCGCTACCCACGGTTGTTGCACATGCCAGACCTTTGGCATTGTTATACGCGGCCAGCAGGTCGCTCTTGGCCTGTGCAGAAAAAGTATCGTTGATATGTACCGTGCCATTCACGACTGCCGGAGGAAATCCGGTCATTGAAGTGCCGGGGTTCAACGAAACATCCCCATTAATAACCGAGGCGCTGGCAGCAGTAACCGCGGCCGTTGCCATAATCCCGTAGGTGCTTGCTGAACCAAGCGCAATTGCACCGGGTGCGAGCCCCGTACCTGTGGTAAATGACCATGGATTAGGTTTGGTACCTGCAGCCAATGCATTTCCTGCCAGATCCTTAGCGCCGACTTTGATCGTAGCGGTATATGGAGTGCTGGCTGCGAGATTGCTGGTTGGCGTAAAGATCGCAATATTGTTTACCGCGTCGTAGGTGACTGCGCCCAATACGCTTACTGGAGACACCGCGCTGGTTGCCAGCGTAAAGGTGGCCGTACTGAGCGTTGCCTGATCCATCGCCTTGCTGAACGTTGCATCGACGGTGCTATTGAGCGGCACGCCCGAAGCAGCATCTACCGGGCTTGTAAGAGTCACCGTCGGCGGCGTAAGGTCTGCTGCCGAGGCACTAAAGGTCCACACATAGTTACTGGCTGCGGGCAAAGCGGCCTGGTTACCAGCGAGCGCATTGCCTGCCAGGTCTGTGGCCGCGGTGGTGATCGTGGCTGTATACCCCAATCCCGACGTAAGCGCCGTCGGTTTAAAGGTTGCGGTTTTGCCGGCCACTGAGTAGGTGACTGTCGCACCCGGTACGTTCGCTCCGCTGACCGTTTCCTTGACCGTAAAAGTTGCAGCCGCGGTGACCGTAGCAGCTGCCATATCCTTGGAGAACGTTGCCGTGATTGCCGAATTGGCGGCCAGAGTGCCCAAATTGGCAGGGACGGTAACAGTCACTGTTGGCCGTGTCTTGTCTAATTTTGCCGGAAGTCCGGCACCGCCTCCACCCAGGATGGGACTGCTGCTTCCGCCGCATCCCGCCGCTAAAACGGTCAGTAGTATTGCCACAAACCCAATCAGCGGTTTTGTAATACTGTCGATTCTGTTCATTTGTTTCTCCTTTAATTTTCCCGAAAGCGTCGAATCGATAATCCGAACTTTTTGCGGGCACTCAAATCACTGCGTTAATCGATAGTTGCGAAAAATTGTTTGGCTGATTTCCAACTTCAATCCGGTCTGCTCTCATTCATGATCAGATCAGCCGCGGATCGGGCACATCCGTACTCACTGCATTTATCCCCCTTTCCCGCACGCCGCTCTGTGCTCTCGCGCACATAATGGGATTCTTTCGATCACTTTCAGGAAATGCGTTCCGGATGTGCATGCTTCTTTCACGCACAGACCGCCGGATACGATTGGGCAAGCGCAATGCCTACGAAAAAAGGCCGTCTTGCGACGGCCTTTCATTACTGCTTTGCATCTTTACTGCATGCCTTACGGCTGTACGACAGTATTCGAATCCATGAGAACCCCGGTCTTTGCCAACAGCCTGCCCTTTACGGTTGCATTAGTCACGAGTTGGATGTTGGTTGCCGACATGACCACTCCCTCAATATGCGCGCCACCTTGAATAGTCACGCCACCGGCAACCTGCCAGAACACGTTCTGGGGCAGTGCGCCACCGGTCAAGAGTACCTGCACATTGGTAGACTCGCTAAGCGTTCCCGTAGTCTTGAATACCCAGACATCGGTTGCGTTGCCGTTGAGGGTGAGAGTCCCCGGTATCGTAATATTGACACCACAGGTGTAGACGCCAGCGGGAAGACCTGATGCTGCGAAACCACCCCCAGCTGTCAACGCATTATTCACGTCACTCATTGCGCCGACACCCGGGCATTCGCGAGGTGTACCAGTTGCACCTCCTGTCAGCCCGCCACCTGCTGTTGGCTTCGCGGCAGCGGCACTATATGCAGCATTTTTATCGCCTATAGCCGTGGTCAATATCGTGGCAGTGTCAGTCGTCGCCGTTGCACACCCGTTGACTGAACTATAGTCGGCCGCATAGAGCCTGCCAGTCACCCGAGTCGATGTTGAAAAACACTTCGCCGGATCCAGGGCCAACGCAAATCCTGTCATGAAACTTGCTGCAGCCGGACTCACCGCAACATTCCCAGTGATCGTAGCGACGGTGGTACTAGTAGCAATCGGTGTGAACGTAACTGTCGCCTCGTCCAGAATCGCGTAATTAGCGGCAGACAAAAGATTCACGCAGTTCGTACCGCTCGTTCCCCCGCAGACTACTGGTCCCGAAGCAGCTACGGTAACGGTGACGTTATAAACTGCCGTTGTGGCATCCGCCGCATGCACCGTGTAGGCTACCGGACTTGTGAAATTATTCTGCGTACCACCTGCACCGCTCACCTGAGTACCCGTTGCGGCCACTGTTACGCTAGTACCTGTGGTCACGAATGTCGCAATCAAGTTCGTTACGGCTGTCCCGTTTGGCACAGAAACCGCGATGGCGAATGGCGATGTCGTTCCGGTTATGATTCCTACAGACCCGGGGACTGCGGCAAATGAATAGGAAGTAATCGCCTTGGCAGCAACCGGAGCCACAGTGACGGTGACGTTATAGGTCGCCGTGGTGCCGTCCGCCGCTGTGACCGTGTACACCACCGGAGCTGTGAAGTTATTCGCAGTCGTACCAGTCACCTGTGCTAAACCAGCTACCGTTACACCTGTTCCCGTAGTCGCGAATGTCGCAACCAGATTCGTTACGACTGTCCCGTTAGGCACGGTCACCGCGATGGCGAATGGCGATGCCGAACCGGTTATAGTTCCGATAGAAGCGGGATAGGCGGCAAACGAAAAGGAGGAAATGCCATTGGCAGAAGCCACAGCCCAAGAGATGGTGACGGTATAGGTCGCCATCGTGCCGTCTGCCGCTGTGACGACGTACGGCTTAGGCAATGTGAAGTTATTCGCTGTTGTCCCGCTTACCTGATTAATGCCACCCACCGTAGGTGAGCCCATTCCTGTGCTGGTAAATTTCGCAACCAGAGCCGTGAGGGAAGTACCGCTCGGTACGATCACTGCGATCGTCTTAAGCGGTTCGTTTATAGTGACTACGGCCGCAGGATAAGCCGCCAGCGAATAGGCCGTAATGGCCTTGGTCGAACTCGGGGCAACACCTATTCCACCGCCCCCGCCGCATCCGGCGACAAAAGCGACTACCAGTAACGCCATGAACCACCGCAGTGATTTCGTAACGCTTTGAAATTTGTTCATTTTGCTTCTCCTTTTATTGGCCACCGAAAAGCATCGGTGCAATCGATTGATTCTTTAAACTGGCGTTTTGCAATGACTTTAACCAGGGTTAGTTCTGTTCCAATACGGCATTGATACAGCCGGAACCAAATCCCACCGGTTGCACTCTCTCACTTCCATGCATGTTGCTCTGTGCGGTAGCGCTCATGAGCAAATTCCGAGGTAAAGGGAAAAGGCCGTCTTGCGGCGGCCTTTCCACCGCTACCTGCTCTACGGCTGTGTAACCGTAGTCGCATCCAGCACGACCGCAGTCTGCGCGAGCAGCCTGCCGTTGATCGATGAAAGATTATTAAACGTGATCGATGTCTGACCCAGAATGATCCCTGCAAAGTGAGAGTTTGCCCCGATGGTCACGGCACCCGAAACCTGCCAGAAGATATTCTGCGGCAATGCACCTCCGCTCAGAATTACGTTCTTGGCTGAAGCCATGCCGAGCGTTCCCGCCACCTTGAAGATCCATACATCTGTTGAACTGCCATTAAGTGTGAGATCCGTCGGTATGGAAACTGCGCTCCCCCATTCATACACACCGGGTGTAAGTGTCAAGCTGGTCAGCGTTCCGGCACCCACGTTGGTTGTCGCAGCCGATGTGGCTGTCCGTCCTGCGGCATCGGTATATGCAGTGCCCATATCGAGCACGGCAGTGCCCAGGTCGGCAGAGGTCGTCCCTCCCACCAAGTCGGCTGCATATAACTTTCCGGGCGCGACTACTTGCGTGGAGGTGGCATAAGTATCCGTTACGTCATAGGTTTCCGACCATCCGGTCAAATATGTCCTGGCAACCGGACTCACACCCACATTTCCAGTCACGACTGAAGTCGGTATGGTCGAAACGCCAGTCTTTGCCAGAATCGCATAGTTGGCTGCAGTTCCCAGAAGTACAGGAGCCGGTCCTGCGGCTACCGTTGTGCCAGTTGTAAAGCTCCATGTTTTTGCTATAGCCAATGCATTGCCAGCCAGATCCTTGACCCCGGTTGTAACCGTAGCCGTATAAGCGGTGCTGGCCGCAAGGTTGCTGGTAGGTTTGAAAACCGCACTTGTGCCGAAAGACGCGTTTGCACTCACATAGGTCACCGCACCTGGAACAGGCGTGATCCCTTGCATTAACGTGATGTTCGTAACGTTGATTGTCAACGGATCCATTGCTTTGCTGAAGAAAGCAGTGACAGTCGCATTGAGAGCCACCCCGGTTGCCAAATCCGCGGGAACAGTTGAACTCACGGTCGGCGGTGTCGTATCTGCCGCTGCACTGGTAGTAAAGCTCCATGTTTTAGCGGCAGCCATCGCATCACCTGCCACGTCTTTGACTGCGGTGGAAATCTTTGCAGTAAACACGCTGCTGGCCGGTAGCGCTGCCGTCGGTATGAAGATCGCTGTCTTGGTAGTGATATCGTAGACTACTGCGCCTGTTATGACCGCCCCGCCCGATGTGGTGTTCACCAGCGTAAAACTGGTTGCGGTGATCGTTGCCGGAGCCATGTCTTTACTGAATGTGGCCGTGACCTTGCTGTTGGTTGCGACGCCTGTGGCATTTGCAGCAGGGATGGTGTAACTCACTTTTGGCCCCGCAGGCGCTACGGCGACGGCGCCACTGCTGCTCCCGCCGCATCCCGCCACAAAACCCGTCAGCAATAATGCCATGAGCCAAGTCACTGGCTTTGTTACTTTCTCGATTTTGTTCATTTTATTTTCCTCGTTAACTGATTCAAGCAGTATCGGTTCAACCAATCGCCCTTGCTGGCGCTTATTCACTTACGCTCAGTAATATTCTCAAAGGGCAAACTTCGCGGCTTTGTGAATCTCAGCTTGGTCTACAGCAATTCAAAATCAAATCGGCCGAGACAAAGGCACAAGTTGTACAAGTTGTGTTTATCCCCCATTAGTGCACAACGCTCTGTGCACTTGCACACATAGGGAAATTTATCGGTACTACCCGGGCAGGCAGTACCGGATCGTGTTTTGAGGGGAATTTTTCGCCTCATGAGTGCTAGCGCACAGAGTGCATTCTGAGCAAGCGTGAGAATCGCCGTAACCTGAAATCGCGAACCAATCAGCTTCCCCAATGAACTATCAGAGATCAAATCAAGGTGTGCAGAATGCAGGGTGAACGACCAGACAAACACGATGGAAGGGCGATTGAGACTATGTCTGTTGCCACTATTGACAGCATGATTCTCGAAAATGAGACCTTGCGCAGCACCTCGACCGAGGATTCCGCCGCAGTCAAGATCCGTTCGTCCCGTTACTTGCGCATGAATGTGTCGCTCGGCATATTGGCGATCATCTCCTTCGTCGCCGCACTTTATCTTGCACGGGAATTTATTGTGCCTTTGCTGATCGGTATTCTGGCAAGCTACACGTTGACCCCGTTGGTAAACTGGCTCAAGGCTTGTTACGTGCCGCGTCCATTGGGAGCAGCCTTGGTGCTTGCCTTTATTCTCGGGGGACTATTCTGGATCGCATACTCCTTGCATGACGATGCCATGGCGATGATCAAGAATCTTCCCGAGATGACGCGCAAGATGCGCCAGAACCTGAGCGATACGCGCACCGGGCCGACCGCCCTGCAGAACATGCAGGAAGCCGCAAAACAGCTTGAAGGCGCAGCCGCTGATGCCGGTGCGAAGCAAGGGCCGCTTGTCATCCTCACACCATTATCCAAAGAACCGCCATCCTGGCTGAGCGACTACCTGCTTGCACAGTCCACACCGATGATCACCATCATCGGGCAAGCGGTCGTCGTTTTGATACTCACCTATTTTCTGCTCGCTGCCGGAGCACACTTCCGGCGCAAGTTGATTGGCCTGGTCGGGCCCTCGATCACAAAACAAAAGGAGGCCGTGCGCATACTCGACGAGATCAATGTGCAGATACAGCTTTACCTGCTGACGGTGCTTGTTTCGAATGTCCTGATCGGCATCGGAACCTGGCTTGCATTCGGCGCGATGGGCGTGAAGCAGGCAGGTATATGGGGTGTGATCTCGGGCATACTGTCTTTCGTCCCCTATCTGGGCCCGGCCTCGGTCGCGGGTGCCAGTGGAATCGCGGCATTCCTGCAGTTCGGCTCGCTGCTTCATGCGCTTGCAGTCACGGGCGTATCGCTACTGGTGACAGGTATCGTCGGATTGGTATTCATGCCATGGCTACAGAGCAAGTTTGCCCATGTAAACATGGCGGTGATTTTCATCGCATTGCTGTTTTTCGGCTGGCTATGGGGAGTATGGGGCGTGCTGCTTGGCGCACCGCTGGTCGCCATCATCAAAGTGATCTGCGACCGGGTCGATTCGCTTAAACCAATCGGCGCGCTGCTTGGACGCTAGCAGCCATGACTGCAACAGTCCCAGGCAATCAGCGGACACCCATTCGTTCCTTCCTGTTTGCCATCAATGTGCGCTAACGCACTGTGAGCATATTTGAAGAGGTGTTCAATCATTGCGAATGCTCTTTTGTCCGCAAACATCCGGATTGCACATGCTAGCTTTAAAGAGTCAGGTAATCGTTGCAAGCCTACGGAAATCGTTTGTAACGGTTGAGTTCAGCGTTAAATTCATGAATGGAAAATGTGATGAAAAATCTCAATAGCTCCAGAGCGCATCAAACACTACGCGGGATCGGCATGTCACTTGTTGCCGTGATTCTTATATCGGGTTGCGCCAGCGTCCCTCCCCCGATCGAGCAGATGGCAGTTTCAAGGGCTGCACTTAACAATGCCAACAGTGCCGGAGCCAATGAATTTGCACCGGTACAACTCAAGTCGGCGATGGACAAAATGCAAGGTGCCGAGCAGGCAATGACTGCAGAGCATTATCAGCTTGCCAGCCAGCTGGCCGAAGAAGCGGAGGTCGATGCCAAACTGGCCGGACTGATAGCCCGCTCTATCAAAGCACAAAAAGCTGCCGCGGCTATACAGGAAGACAGTCGCGTGTTGCGCAACGAGATCGACCGCAAAACCAAGTAAATCTCAATGGAGTCCATCATGAAAAAAATCCAATACTTTCCCATGGCGCTCATCGCCATCGCGCTTCTGGCGGGCTGCAACACAGTCAGGACCAATTCGGCTCTCACCGATGCACACAGCAACTACAACAATGCAAGTGCCAATCCTGAAGTTACCAATCTTGCACCGCTTGAATTGAAAGAAGCCAACGACTCCCTGTACAACGCAGATACCGCACTGAGCAACGGTGACGACACTGCCTTGGTCAATCATCTGGCCTACCTGGCCAATCAGCGCGTGGCTATCGCAGAGGAGACGGCCAAACGCAAATCGGCTGAATTGGCCGTCGCCAACGCCACGACCGAACGCAATCAGGTTCGTCTGGATGCGAGGACGGCTGAAGCCGACGCGGCAAAAGAACAGGTATCGAGCATGCAGAAGGCCGCTGACCAGCAGAATAAGGAATTGGAGGCTGCCAGCGCCAATTCGGCGAATGACCAGGCTCTGATCGCCAAACAGGCACTGGAGCTCAAGGCATTGAATGCCAAGCAAACAAATCGCGGCCTGGTGGTCACGCTTGGCGATGTGCTGTTCGGTATCAACAAGGCACAGTTGAAATCCGGCGGAACGCGCAATGTGCAAAAACTGGCCGATTTCCTGAAGGAATATCCGCAACACAAGGTGCTGATCGAAGGCTACACAGACAGTACCGGCAGCGACAGTCTTAATCAGGATCTCTCCGAACGTCGCGCAGAGGCAGTACGCAGAGCGCTGGTCGATGACGCGGGCATCAGCAGTAATCGTGTCTCGACGCGCGGGTATGGCAAGGAGTTTCCCGTCGCGAGCAACGATACAGCGACCAACCGTCAACTGAATCGGCGTGTAGAAGTCATCATTTCAGACGATAAGGGCAATTTCGCTCCGCGCTAGTCATCTGTTCCATTAATTCAGACAAGGAAAATTTATATGTCATTGGGAATGATTTTATTGATCATTGTTGTGTTGATGCTGATCGGCGTGATCCCGGCTTGGCCGCACAGCAGGTCATGGGGCTATGGTCCCAGCGGGGGACTGGGACTAGTCCTGGTTGTTTTGCTTATTCTGTTGTTGTTGGGGCGATTGTGATGTGCTCCCAATAATTCGCGGCACGCATGCCGCGAATTGATAGTGCCAATATTTTTAAAATTGCACACGGGTAAATTGACCAACCATCCATCGGGAGATCGAACATGAAACAACTGAAATATTTTGCCGCACTATTTATGACTGTCGCTTTGCTGTTTTCCTTCGGGTGCGCTTCCACGGCAACCAAGGAAAGTACCGGCGAGTATTTCGATGACAGTGTTGTAACCACCAAGGTCAAGGATGCGCTGTTCAGTGAATCCACCCTGAAATCATCCGAGATCAACGTTGAAACTTACAAGGGCATCGTTCAGCTGAGCGGCTTCGTCAGCTCGCAGGCAAACATGGACAAAGCAGTCGAAATCGCAACCGGTGTCAAAGGCGTGCAATCCGTCAAGAACGATATGCAGAAAAAGTGAAATATCTCTTAGCCAATAGTTCAGTTGGCCTTAACGCAGTTAAACATGACATTTCAACCAGGGAGTAAAGCAATGACTACGAAGACAATGCATACAAACATATCGACCTCCAAAGACAAGCTTATGGAAGACTTGCGACTGGTGGTTGCAGATGCAGAAGAGCTTTTGCGCGCGACTGCCAACCAGGCCGGTGAAGGTGCGACAGTCGCACGTGCGCGCATCCAGAAGAGCCTGCAAACCGTGAAGGAGCAATTGGTCGACGCGGAAGACGCCGTGATCCAGCGTACCAGGGAAGCTGCAAAAGTCACTGATCAATATGTCCACGACAATCCCTGGAAAGCGATCGGTATCTCCGCCTGTGTGGGAGCCATCGTTGGGATGTTGATCGCACGGCGCTAAACATGCCGCAAGCTACCGGACTCCTGGAGTCGTTAAAGAGGATGACGAGTACTTTGCTCGCCATCATTCAGACACGGCTTGAATTGCTGGGCAACGAGATCGAGGAAGAGCGGCTGCGTGTCAGGCAAATGCTGTTCTATGGAAGCGCTGCCCTGTTTTTCCTTGGCATGACCATCATGCTGCTGACAGTATTTATCGTCGTGGTGTTCTGGGATAGCTATCGCCTGCAGGTATTGGGCGGACTGACTTTGCTGTTCCTGGTTGCCGGTCTGTCGTTCTGGTACGCCTTGCGCAATCTCGCTAGCGCAAGACCCAGACTGTTTTCCGCGAGCCTGTCCGAATTGTCCGACGATATTGATCGTCTTACTCCGCGCTCATGAACAAGCATCTTGCCCGTATTGCCCAACGCCGCCTCGAACTTCTGGAGCAGATTGAAGTCCAGCGCATGGCAATGGCCGAGACCTCCCTGCATTTGCATAGGCCATTGGCAGTCGTCGATGTCGGCTTGCATGCGGTTCGCATGATCCAAGCCCATCCCGTATTGTTTGCAGGCGGAATGACGGCACTGCTGACATGGCGCCGTCACGGCATAGTCGGCCTTGCAAAAAACGGATGGCGCCTGTTGTATCTCTATCCTTCTGCCATTTTCTTCGGCCTGAAATACCTTGCCTCCGCTCTCGGTTCAAAATCCGAAGATTCCGACAATGAACTTTTGTAAGTCCTAGGGTCGGCATTCTTCCAACGCTCATGCAATCCACAGGAGTATGTAATGTTCAATACCGACTATCACGAGTCCAAACATGAACTGTCCGAAGCAGTGTGCAACATGCACAAGGCCCCAGTTTTCCTCACGGAATAACTGGAAGCCATTGACTGGTACAACCAGCGCGCCGATGTTTGCAAGGACAGGGAACTCAAGGCGATCCTGATACACAACCGGGACAACGAGAAAGAGCATGCGTCCATGTTGCTGGAATGGATCCGGCGCAACGATCCCAAGTTCTCAAGCGAATTGAAGGACTGTTTATTCACCAAGAAAAGCATTGCAAAGCTGTAAATTCTGGACCCGCCACGACAAAAGGCCGTCTGCTACATGGCAAGCTTTGACTGTGCGGCATGAAACTGCTATCAGTCACTGCTTGTTGCGACGGCCTTTATCATTACTTCACAACCGGCACTTCATCGCTTACGGAACTGTGATCGTGTTCTGATTGAGCGTCACGGCACTTTGCGCCAGCAGTCTGCCGTTCACCTTTGCACCCGCCTGCAGATTGATCGATGTCTGCGACAATATCACTCCCTGCATGAGTGCGGTCGTTCCAATATCCACTGCGCCCGCAACCTGCCAGAACACATTCTTGGGTAACGCACCTCCTGCCAGGATGACTTGCGTTGCGGCAGACTGTGTTAACCCTTGCGCAAACTGGAACACCCACACGTCCGTTGCCGTGCCGCTGAGTGTGATACTCGTTGGTATGGTAACGCCGTTGGCACAGGTGTAGACGCCAGGCGCAATGGTCAACCCACTCATAATGCCAACCCCCGGACACGATCCTCCCGCCTTGCCGGCGGCAGCGGTATAAGCAGTCTGCATGTCGCCAACTGCCGTCGTCAGATTGACTGACGTCGTCCCGCCCACATTGTCGGCCGCATATAACCTTCCGGGTGCTGCAACTTGAGCAGATGAAAAAGAGGTATCCGTCGATTCGGATATCAGTGACCATCCGGTCAGAAATGTCCTCGCGGCCGGGCTCAATCCGATATTCCCGGTTACCACAGAATTGGGAACGGTTGAAACGCCTGTTTTTGCCAGAATCACGTAATTGGCCGCCGTTCCAAGAGGCACGCAACTCGCTCCCACACAAGCCGTCCCCACCGGACCAGCACTTGCAGGACCGGCGGCCGCGGCCGACACACTCCCTCCACCACTTCCGTCCATCCAGCATCCAGTTGTCAAAGCAGTCATCAGCAATGTCATTGTCCACGTCAGTGGCTTGAAAATGAATTTAGTTTTGTACATGTTTGTTTCTCCCGAAAGACGAAATCTCGAAATGAGATCTTGTTGGCCAAATGCGATCCTTTGCAGTGACGTTCCTTTACGCCGCGCGTCAAGGTAGGGTCTTTATCCCCTTCTGTCGGAAAACTCTCTGTTCGCTATCGCTCATATGGCCCACAATTGCATGCCGGATCAAATCCTTTCTCATTTATTTCGACGCGCGGCTGTCTCTGATTTTGATCATTACCCTCTCACTGTATGCAAACGCACATACAAAAACTGATCCCTGCTATAGCTTCTGTCTTGCGAAAAATCATCGAGAAGCAATAGCGTGATTGCACTTGCAATACGGCTGGGTGTTCACCGGGCGAATAGTTTGGTACCTCCCGTTGAGATTATGTCTATACCAGAAGAGAATCATGACGCTTCAATCCACCGTACTAACCGGAATTCTGTCTCTGTTGTCATTGGGTGCACTCACCATGTTTCCGGGATTGGCGTTTGGAGATGATTTTGTCGGCCCGCCTGCTCCTCCCCCGATTCCCGATAGAAGAAACAAGCTGGATAACTCCCGCGATTATCTGTCCGATGAATTCGTCGACTTCGTCAGCTATGTCGACCGCTTCTTTGGCAGTGATCGCAATTATCAGGATGCAAATGACAGTGTGATGCAACTCGATATCATGCGGGTATCGGGATACGGCGGAAATCGTTCGTTCGTCTTGTCGGCCAGAGCAAATGTACATCTGCCCATTGCGGAAAGAAAACTTCACCTGTTGCTGGAAACAGACCCGGACAAGAATGCGACTGTCAACCCGAGGCAGACACTGTCGCCACCTCTCGCGCAACCCTCCAGCCTGCAGAGCTATGCTGCTGCCTTGCGCATAGAGGAAGTCGCTGCGGAGAAATGGCATTTCAATTTGGACGGGGGCCTGAAATTCGCCGGACTTAATACGGCGCCCTTTGCACGTACAGGAGCCGTATTGGCAGTCCCGTTGGATCTGTGGCGCGTGAGGTTTTCAGAAACTGCGTACTGGTTCAATACAACAGGCGTAGGCGAAACCACCGAACTCGATCTGGACCGCCCTATCAGCGAACCCGTCTCGTTCCGCTCCACCAGCGTTTCGGTTTGGCTCGACAGGACACAATATTTCGATATGCGTCAGGACCTGACAGTCTTCCACAAACTGGATGAGCGCACTGCCCTTATGTATCAGGCAAGCGCCTTCGCGGTGAGTCGCCCGAATACGGTGGTGACAGAATATGTCGTCTTGATGCTATATCGCTATCGCCTGCACCGGGAGTGGATGTTCTTTGAAGTGAGTCCGCAACTGCATTTCCCAAGAGCGCTCAACTTTCATAACAATGCGATGCTCAGTTTGCGACTCGAAATGCTGTTCGACGGAACCCAATAATGTTCGCGGGCGGCGCCCACCGTGTTCACAATTCGGGAGACTGTTATATCTCCGCTCACCGGCCTAACAAACAAGAAAAAACGGGCATGGTCTGCGACCATGCCCGTTTAGGGTTGCGTGTATTGTTCTGTCGTCAGGCTTTGACGTTGATGATAGCGCCTACCGTCTGACCGCTGGTATTCACTGTAGGTTTGGGCTGAGTTTGGGGCTGAGTTTGGGGCTGAGCTTGAACACCGGCTGCAGCGGCCTTTTTGGAGTCATCACCATCGTTATCGTTTTCCACCTCACCGGCCCGCTCAGCCTGGGTTTGCGGCTGCGGCTGAACTTGTGACACATAACTGCTGCCTGCATTTGCATTGGCCGGATTGACTGCCATGTGTATCTCCTTATTTGTCTGGAATGGACACTATTCCACGTGTCTACATCCTATGATATCGGCAAAAATCAGGACAACTTTAATCATTTTTAAATCCCACAAATTAAACATGGGATATTTATTCGTAATAAAAAGTGCTTCATGCGTGACAACGCAAAAGTCTTCGAAACACAAAGGTGTAAAATTCACCAATAGCTCTATAAATAGACACTGTCGGTCGACTAAAGCTGCAAAACACTGCAAAGACACGACGTGCAGCAGGCAGGAGAAGGGTGCTTCACCGGTATGTTTCGTGCATTTCAAAATCTCAGTTTAAAAATCAAGGTGACCGTGTTCACCCTGGGCCTGTTCCTGCTCTCGATTGCAGTGATTACTTACCAGTTTTCGATCCATCTTGAACAGGAGATGGAGGTATCGTTATCCAACCAGCAGTTTTCCGAAGTCTCATTTGTTGCAGAAAGCATAGACAGCGCAATCAGGTTGCGCGTCGACTCGCTTGCTTTGGTCTCCAGTTCGATTACTCCGTCAATGATGGCAGATCGGAATCGCATCTCTTCCTTCCTGGAAGAGCGCAGAACCATCAATTCACTTTTCAATCTGGGGCTCATCTTGATTTCCAAAGACGGGCATGGCATTGCCGATTTTCCGCAGATTGAAGGAAGGGGGAATGCAGACTTCAGCCAGACCGATTTTTACCGCCAGGTAATGACAACGGGAAAGCCTTCTTTCTCTAAACCAAGTTTCGGGCGCTTCGTAAAAGAACCGCATCTGGTCATCGCGGTGCCCATCTTCGACAACCACCACCACATCAGTGGAGTGTTCGCAGGCGTCACCAGCCTGGGCAACAACAAACTTTTGAGCAACTTCGACACCAAGTCACACCCCTATAGCAGCGCCTACCTGGTCATCTCTCCCCGCGACAACCTGTTCGTCATCGACACCGACAATCTGCGTACCTTGAAGCCTCTCCCTGCCCCGGGCATCAACAAGATGCATGACCGCTACATGAACGGTTACGAAGGTTCCGGTATCACGGTCAATGCCTATGGCGTCGAAGAGCTCACGTCGTCCCGGCACATTCCCAGCACCGGCTGGTTCGTAGTGGCTCGCCTGCCCACCTCCATGGCGTTTGAACACATCGCGCACATCCGCAACGAAGCAATTGCCACCGCCAGCATTGTTTCCCTGTTCACCATCGTGCTGCTCTGGCTGTTCTTGCGCCACGAGCTTTCTCCCCTGTCGCGTTCAGCCGAGCTGGTCGAACAGCTTGCCAACAGCAAAATTTCTCCTTTGCGCCACATTCCGCTTGAGGGAAGCCCGGAGATTCGAAAGATGCAGGCAAGCTTCAACCGATTGCAGGAAAGGCTCCTGAATGACGAAGTCGACCTGCTTGCAGATAAGGCGTTGTATCGCTCGATGTTCACCAACAACTCGGCAGTCAAGCTGCTGATCGATCCCAGGGACGGCATGATCGTGGATGCCAATCCCGCCTCGGCAAACTATTATGGCTGGCCGGTGAAGGAATTGCGCAGGATGCGCATCACCGACATCAACACCTTGAAACCGGAATTGTTGAAACATGAAATGGAGCTCGCCATGCGCGAACAGCGCCAGTTTTTCCGGTTCCAGCATCGCCTGGCCTCGGGTGAGGTGCGCGATGTCGAAGTACACTCCGGACATGTGGAATACCGCGGCAGGGATTTGCTTTATTCCGTCATCAACGATGTCACCGATCGTGAACAGGCGCTGCAGCGTGAACGGATACGCAGCGAAGTGCTGGAAATGCTGGCTCGCGGCGGTGAATTGAGCGAGATACTCAAAGCCATCGTGCATCAGGTAGAGTCCGAACAACCTCAGGTGCTGTGTTCCATCCTGCTACTGGACAAGAATGACAAGCATCTGAACATTGGCGCAGCACCAAGTTTTCCCGATTTTTTCAACAAGGCCATGCAGGGTTTTGAAATAGGTGCCGGACGCGGTTCCTGCGGCCACACTGCCGCCACCGGCGAACGCGCCATCGTCTCCGATATCCAGCATCATCCCAACTGGGCGCCATACAGAAAATTGGCGAGCCAAGCCGGTTTTGCCTCGTGTTGGTCCGAACCCGTATTCTCATCCAAAGGAAAGATACTGGGCACGCTGGCGCTGTATCAGCGCCAGGTTGCTTCGCCGGATGCAGCTCAGACTCTTCTCATCGAGGAGATGGCGAAGATCGTCGGCATCGCGGTCGAACGCAAGCTGGACGAGGAAGATCTGCAACTTGCCTCCACCGTATTCCAGACCAGCTCTGAAGCGATCGTCATTACCGATGCGAACAACAAGATCATCGCTGTCAATCCGGCTTTCACCCGCATCACGCAATATGATGCCGCCGAAGCGGTGGGGCGCGATCCCAAGCTGCTCAGCTCGGGGCAGCAGGGAAAAGAGTTCTATCGCGCAATGTGGTCTACCATCGAGACCTTCGGCAATTGGCAGGGCGAGATCGTCAACCGCCGCAAGAACGGCGAGATATTTTCAGAATGGCTGACCATCAACACTGTGCGCGACGAGAACGGTGCAGTGCGGCAACGCATCGCCATCTTCTCCGACATCACCGACAAGAAGCGCAGCGAGGAAATCATCTGGCGGCAAGCCAACTACGACGTGCTCACCGGACTGCCGAACCGCCGGTTGTTCCATGACCGCCTCATGCAGGAACTGAAGCGCGAAGAACGCGAACAACATTCCCTTGCGCTGATGTTCATCGACCTCGACCATTTCAAGGAAGTGAACGATACGCTGGGACACGAGGCTGGCGACAATCTGCTGGTCCAAGCCTCCAAGCGCATCGCCGGATGCATCCGCGAATCGGACACCCTGGCACGGCTGGGCGGCGACGAGTTCACCATCATTCTGCCAAATCTGTCGGATCCCAAACGCTTGGGCATACTGGCCGACACCATCATCCAGATCATCGCCAGACCGTTCATGATCGGCGACTCGACCGCCTATGTCTCCGCCAGTATCGGCATCACGTTGTACCCGCAGGACGCGGACAACCTGACTTCGCTATTGAAAAATGCGGATCAGGCGATGTACGTTGCAAAGGGCAAGGGGCGCAACCAATACAGCTACTTCACTTCGTCCATGCAGGAAGCCGCACAGACCCGTTTGCAACTCAGCAACGATCTGCGGAAAGCGCTTGATGGCGGGCAGTTCGAAATCTACTATCAACCCATCATCGACCTGGCTACCGGGCAACCCGCCAAGGCCGAAGCACTATTGCGCTGGCATCACCCCAGACTCGGCCTGGTCAGCCCCACCGTATTCATTCCGCTGGCTGAGGAAATCGGCCTGATCAACAGCATCGGCGACTGGGTGTTCCGTCAGGCCGCGCTCAAGGCCAAACAGTGGTGCTCCAACAATAGCCGCCCTTTGTCTGCCATGCAGATCAGCGTAAACAAGTCGCCGCGCCAATTCATCACGGGCGAAAGCAATCTTGGCTTGCTCGATTGGCTGCGTGCACTCGATATCCCGCCAAGCTGCATCGTGGTGGAGATCACCGAAGGGTTGCTGATGGACGACCGTGCCGAGGTGCAGGAAAAGCTGCTGGCCTTCCGCGACGCGGGCATCCAGGTCTCGCTCGACGATTTCGGCACCGGCTATTCGGCGATGTCGTATCTGCAACGCTTCGACATCGATTACCTGAAGATAGACCAGTCCTTCGTGCGCAACATGGTGCAAAACCCCGGCGATCATGCCATCGCCGAGGCGATCATCGTCATGGCTCACAAGCTCGGCATGAAGGTTGTTGCCGAAGGTGTGGAAACTGTGGAGCAAAGGGATTTGCTGGTGGCGGCCGGGTGCGACTTCGGGCAGGGATATCTGTTCGCCAAACCGATGCCGGCAAACGATTTCGACCGTTATCTGGGAAACAGCGTAACTGTTTAGTCGTTCACCCGGCCGCGCAAGGCTTTGGTTTCTCCGCGTCTGACTTTACTCTCCAGACGTTTCTTCCTGGCACTGCGGGAAGGCCTGGTCGCAACGCGCGGTTTCGGTTTCACGGCGACCGACAGCAACAGGGCTTTCAGGCGACGCAATGCTTCAGTGCGATTCTGCTCCTGGTTGCGGTATTCCTGCGCCTTGATGATGACCACGCCGTCCTTGGTGATGCGCTGGTCGTTGAGCTGCAGCAGACGTTCCTTGAATTCCTGCGGCAGAGATGAAGCGCCTACATCGAAACGCAGATGCACCGCACTCGACACCTTGTTCACGTTCTGACCGCCCGCGCCCTGTGCGCGCACCGCGGTCAGTTCGATCTCGCGTTCGGGAATGATGACGTTGTGGGAGATATATAACATGGCCTAATTTTTAGGAAACTTCAATTGGACATCAAGACATCCACATTCCCTCTCCCGCCTGCGGGAGAAGGGAGAAGTATTCCCGAACAGCCCTATTCACCCCAACACCTGTATCAGCACATCGCCCAGCGTCACCACCTGCCCTGCATGAATCTTGGCGGTCTTGCGCAGTTCAACCTGACCGTCAACGGAGACCACACCCTCTGCAACCAGCGCCTTGCCTGCCCCGCCGCTGTCGCACACGCCGGTGAGTTTGAGCAGCTGGTTCAGCTCGACGAACTCGCCGCGCAGTTGGAATTCGATTTCCTGCATCACAATTTCACCGCATGTTCGCGCGTCGTATGGAACACCACTTTCGGCCAGCGTTCCTGCGTCAGCTTGAGGTTGACGTTGTTCGGCGCGAGATATGCCAGGTTGCCCGCCGCATCGATCGCGAGGTTGTGCGACAGCGCCTTCTCGAAATCGGCCAGTATCTTCTTGTCGTCGCAGGTGACCCAGCGTGCGCTGGTGGTGCTGGTTCCCTCGAACATCGCATCCACGCCGTATTCGCCCTGCAAACGGCTGGCAACCACGTCGAACTGCAGCATGCCGACCGCGCCCAGGATCAGGTCGCCGCCGTCCACCGGCTTGAACACCTGCACTGCGCCCTCTTCGCCCAGCTGCTGCAGTCCCTTGTGTAACTGCTTCACCTTGATCGGGTTGCGAATGCGCACCGAGCGGAAGAAGTCCGGCGCGAAATAAGGAATGCCGGTGTACTGCAGCACCTCGCCCTCGGAGAAACTGTCTCCGATCTGCATGTTGCCGTGGTTGGGCAGGCCGATGATGTCGCCCGCGTAGGCCTCTTCCACCTGCTCGCGGCTGGAGGCCATGAAGGTCACCACGTTGGACACGCGTATCTCGCGGTTGATGCGCAGATGCTTGATCTTCATGCCGCGTTCGAAATGACCGGAACACACGCGCAGGAAGGCAATGCGGTCGCGGTGGTTGGCGTCCATGTTGGCCTGGATCTTGAACACGAAGCCGGAGAATGCCTGCTCGTTGGGATTCACGACACGCGCCGTGGCGTCGCGCGCAATGGGAGACGGCGCCCAGTCCAGCAGCGCATTCAGGATTTCGCGCACCCCGAAGTTGTTGATGGCCGAGCCGAAGAACACCGGCGTCTGCTGGCCGTCGAGGAAACGTTGCAGGTCGAACGGGTGCGATGCGCCGTGCACCAGTTCCACCTCCATCTTCAACTGTTCGATTTCCAGTGGGAAGCGTTCGGCCAGGATAGGGTTATCGATACCCTTGATGACCTCAACTTCACCGTCAGCCTTTTCTTCGCCCGGCGTGAACAGCAAAATTTCGTCGCGTAGCAGGTGATACACGCCGCGGAAGGTCTTGCCCATGCCGACGGGCCAGGTCACCGGCGCGCACTGTATCTTCAGCACCGACTCCACCTCGTCCAGCAGCTCCAGCGGATCGCGCACCTCGCGGTCCATCTTGTTCATGAAGGTGATGATGGGCGTGTCGCGCATGCGGCACACATCGAGCAGCTTGATGGTCTGTGCTTCCACGCCCTTGGCCGCGTCGATCACCATCAGCGCCGAGTCCACGGCGGTGAGCACGCGGTAGGTATCTTCGGAGAAATCCTGGTGGCCGGGTGTGTCGAGCAGGTTCACCACATGGTCACGGTATTCGAACTGCATCACCGAACTGGCGACCGAGATGCCGCGCTGCTTTTCGATCTCGAGGAAGTCGGAGGTGGCATGGCGACCGCTCTTGCGCGCCTTCACTGCTCCCGCCAGCTGGATCGCGCCAGAGAACAGCAAGAGTTTTTCCGTGAGCGTGGTCTTGCCCGCATCGGGGTGGGAAATGATGCCGAAAGTACGGCGCCGCGCCACTTCGCGCGAGATCTGGTCGCGCGGAACGGCTGCGGGTTCTTTCAGAGTCTGTTCTGTATCAGCTGACATGGTGCTTGCCTGTGAAAAAGGCCGCAAGTCTAATGGCTTGGAGGGGGAATGTCTAACCGGGTTTTCGGGTAAAGCCAGCCAGGCGCAGGCGATCTGTTGATTTGCTCCACACCACCCCACGGCACCGTGATTGATGCCGATACGCCATCAGGTCGCGGGCGATGCAACTGAACTCAACTCACATGACCATAAGATAGTCGCGAATAGCTTCTTTGCAGCGACGAAAACCAGGAGCAGACTTCAGTTATCCGCCGGGAAAACAGCAGTCAGCGAGCGTGGCAATATGGGCAGGCCATCGCCACCAATCAAATCACGGCCGGCATTTGTACAACTTGAAAGTTCGCTTGCCGTACTCGGACGAATCACCCTTAACAACCGTGTCTGCACCTGCATCAACAGCCTCATTGCGTGCCAATTGATACAAATTTGCTTCTACATCCTTTTCAATTCGATATTTGGCAAAGACGCTAACGATGACTGAACCCTTGGACTGACAGCTGGCAACCTGGTTTGCTTCCGCCAGCGTCACTTGATCTGCTCCTTCGTGAACCCCGATGAGGATGTTGTTTGCACATCCGCTCGACCCGGCAATCAGTGGCACGATGACAACGATGGCTAATATTCCTTTTGAAAACTGCATGGCAAACTCCTGTTAGTCGCTTCAAAAATCATTAAATCCGATATGCGTGCCGGACGGCAACGCCGATAACCAAAATGCACGCCCAGAGAATCGCGGCGCACTTTATAGCAAATTGGGCGGAGGCATTGGAAAAAAATTGAATGACTGAATGGGTTGGGTTATACATGTCTCGGGTGGCTGCTATCATGCAGTCCGCTGACTATGTATGATTGCCGAAGCGGACATAAGCGTGTGCTGTCCAGTTTTCTGCGGACCTCCGTTAAAGTTTGATTCTGAATTATGGGGGGGATCTAATATGTAGCTCTTTACTATTTCGCTAAACCACTCTGAAATTTGCTGCGAGTTGTCGAAGATGGGCAGTAAGCTCTTCTAAACGCTTCGCAGATTCATTTGTCTGGCGAGCTTTACCCGCCAGTTTTTCTGTCCCTTGGGAGATTTCTTCTATCCTAACTGCAATATCCCGGGTGGCAGTTGCCTGTTCGGATAACCCGCCCGCGATCCCATCAACAACTTGAGTCACAGACGTCTGATCAGTGCGGATCGACACCATTGATTCGGCAGCATTACGAGACAAAGTGACACCTAAGTTTACACGTTCTACTCCATTTTCCATCGCCATAACCACTCCGTGGGCCGCGTTCTGAATATTACTGATCATTTGAGTGATCTCTTTGCTTGAACGATTTGTTTTTTCTGCCAGCTTGCGCACTTCGTCTGCAACTACCGCAAACCCTCGGCCCTGTTCTCCAGCCCGCGCAGCTTCAATTGCCGCATTGAGCGCAAGCAGATTCGTTTGATCAGCCACCTCACTGATTACTTTCACGATGCTGGATATTTGATTGCTAATTTGCTCAAGTGAGCGCATCTCACTTGCAGTCGTCTGAACTGATGTCGCAATGTCTTGTATCGATGTTGCGATCTTATCGATCATTGCAGCAGAATCAATTGCCTTACTTGATGTTGTTTTCGTGATTTTATAGGCTTCACTCGCATGCTCCTCGACCTGGTCGATAGACACAGAAAGTTCTTCAACCGCTGCTGCGATGCTTGTAGAACTTTCTGATTGGCCATTCGCCACCTCAGCACTTTCAGCCGCCACATTGCGAAGCTCCCTGGAGTCCACAGCTAGTTTTTCGAGACTGGTACCCAAATCGCCAATCAATTCCTGAAGATTATTGCGCATGATGGTGATTTGCGCGACCAGGTGTCCAATCTCATCACTGCCTTCCAGCGGAATTGCACTGGTCAAATCTCCATCCGCGATTAATTGGGCGATCGCTTGGGTGGAAGCAAATCCGCGCTTCAAACGCAAAAATACCATAACACCTATTACCAGACTGATCAGGCCGCCCACCAGGGCTGCACTCAATATGGTGATTCCTACACTTAGCTGGACTGCTGATGTGTTGTATTTTTCTGCCACTGCATGTTGAATATTGACCACTTGAACATTTGGCAATAACGTCTCATTCTGAACCGCCAACAGGGTTTCATGCGCATTGGTCAAACTCAAATACGCCATGCTGATACTTATCAAGAATACAACGCTCGCTATTCCTCCCATTAGAAGCATGCGCTGCGAAATCGTTATTCTCTCGGCCCATAACTTTATGTTGGTCCAGGTGCCTTTTTGAAATACTCGCCCCTCATGCAAAGTAATTCCGTTATCGGCGCGCATTTGCGCGTAAAGAGCTTCGGCCGAAGTAATCTCAGCTTTAGATGGTGCTACTCTTACTGAACGGTAACCACCATTACTGTGAGGATTGACGTTGGCTCGTACCCAATAATGATCGCCATTTTGACGACGATTCTTTACCAAACCACTCCATGGACGACCTCTTTTCAAAGTTTCCCACAAATCGCGGAATGCCTCCGCGGGCATATCGGGATGACGGATTATATTGTGTGGTTGATTGATAATATCCTTTTGCGCAAATCCAGCGGCCGTGTAGAAATCCTCATTTGCGTAATCGATTTGTCCTTTGGCATTGGTACGAGAAACCAATACGGAACCTGACTTTAACGAATACTCCCGCTGAGTGACTGGTTGATTATTCCTCATGGAAACTCCTTTGTGATGTTCGCTAAGACATAGAGTTCAAAATGAGACTTCCTATTGGAACCCGACTTGCGTGTCGAATTGAAAATTTCCAGATCCGAGGCGAGATCTGGAGGTGGGATATTCCGGGAAGGTATTAGCAAATCCATCAACAATGCTGTTGACAAAATGGCAGGCAAATCTGACGACTTTCTTTCGGCCAGAATTATTGGCGCAGATCGCATTTTTATTACCTCCCTGAAACTATTCCAAATGCACTGATATTTCATATCGCACATTTGTTAACAAGCCATAGTGAACTTAAGCTTGTATATATTTTTATAATTCTGCTATGCCTATCGGCATTTAATCTTGATAACTTAGGAGCAACCGTTAGATTTCGCAACACCCAAACGTACATTTATGCACGAAAGCGTTATATACAGAATATTTGAGCGTGCTGTGTAAAATAATCGTTAATTTCAATGAAAGATTAAAGTTTGATCTTCGAAAGGCAGGTTTAGAATGCGGAACAGAAGTTAGCTGGTAAGTATGAAGGAAGGTCGCTGTGCAACTGCGTTTTCAACCGATCGCGGCTGCCCGTTTTGTGGAGGATAGTTTGGCAAGATCAAGCTCCGGCTAGCATCAGTGATGGACAGCCAGGTGAATTACAAGGACGTACCAATCCGCGGCCAAGACTAAGCATCGCTTAGGCTAGCTCCCCAATGCTGCCGTTATGTTTTTCGATGCAACAGGCAATTATTGAACGACAGACTTCGTATTGTCGGCTGAGCTTGTTAAGCGGCATTTTAAAGCTTTTAAGGAGCATTAAAAATGAATAATACCGAACGCAAAGTATCGATGGGCTTTACCGCAGAACAATTCCCAGCCGGGACTCACATGTGTTACATCTACAATGATGACAAAGAACGGAAAGAGTTAATCGCAAGGTTTCTTGAAAGCGGCCTGAATGGCCATGAGAAAGTCGGCTATTTCGTCGACGTGTTATCTCCCAATGAAATGCGCGCACAATTTCGCGATCTCGGTGTGCATTTGCCACCGGAAATGGATGAGCGCGACTTCTCAATAATTTCAGCGCAGGAAGTATATTGCCCAAATGGTATGTTTGTTCCGGAGGATATGCTACAAACGCTACGTTTGGCGTACAAGAGAAGCTGCGACGAGGGTTTTTCGGGTGCGCGCGTAAGTGGCGAGATGTCATGGGCACTGCGGGGGATGCCAGGTTCCGAGCGGTTAATGGAATACGAAGCGGAGGTCAATACAGTATTGCAAGAATATCCGGTGACCGCCATCTGTCAATATGATGCTCGCCGTTTTGATGGAGCCATGATTTTCGACGTACTTAATGTTCACCCGATGATGATAATTCGCGGGCAAGTGGTACGTAATCCTTATTACATTGAGCCTGAAAGGTTCTTCGCTCACCATCAGCCCTGCTGCTGAACATCATGGATCGGATGACGATCAGAGCCGACATTCTCGGCAAGCTTTTTCTGATTCAGGAGGCTTTGGAGGTTCTGCCTGATAGCGCGGGCATCGCCGCTTTTTTACGCCGCGCCCTGAGTGAAATCCCTGGAGTAGTCGACATGTTCCTCTGCGTGGATGGATTTTTATATCCTCCATCCAAAGAATTCGACAAGGTCTGCGCCGAAGATGAGGCGGCATGGCGCGCTTCAGGTTCCAGCCTCGATCACGCTGTTGACACTGATTGCCGCATTATCATTCCGCTGTGCTCCCCTCACCATCTATTCGGAAAATTGATACTGTCAATCGGCGACAAAGAGGCTTTCTCGCCTTACCAGGCTTTTGTTCAGAACATCGCCAATGTGATCGCGACAACTCTCGAAAAGCGAGAGTACCTCAGCCAACTCGACAAGAGCAGAGCCGAACTCGAAAGCCAAGTTGTTGAACGCACTGCTACGCTCAGGGAAAGCCAAGAGTTACTGCGCATAAGTGAGGAGCGCTTGAAATTTGCCCTTGAAGGCGCGGGCGACGGCGTATGGGATTGGAATCCGCAAACCGATGAGGCGTTGTTATCTGTACGCTGGAAGGGAATTATTGGTTACGCCGAACATGAATTTCCGAACACAGGAGCCGCATGGATGGAACATTTGCATCCCGACGATAAGGCTCGCGTGTTATCTACTGTCCAGAAATATTTCTCAGGCAGCAAACCTTTCTATGCTGTCGAGTTCCGCATGCGTTGCAAGGATGACTCTTGGAAATGGATTCTGTCCAAGGGTAAGTTAGTTAGTCGTGATGCCAATGGCAATCCATTACGGATGATCGGTACGCATTCCGATATTACTGAGCGCAAGAAGGTCGAGGAGGCTTTTAAGAGGGAAAGCGAGAAGAACATTACATTCTTACGGGGCGCCAGCGATGGCATCCATATTCTCGACACAGAGGGCAACATCATCGAGGTCAGCGATTCATTCTGTCACATGCTGGGCTACGAGCGCGACGAGATGATTGGCATGAACGTCACCCAATGGGATGCCAAACTGACCAAAGCCGAACTTGCCGGGGAAATCAAGAAACAAATTTTGCAGCAAAAACGTTCCCAGTTCGAGACTCGTCACCGGCGCAAGGACGGTGTTGTATTCGATGTCGAGGTCAGCGGTCTTTCGCTTGAGCTGGATGGCAGACCGGTATTGTTCAATTCTTCGCGTGACATCACCGAGCGCAAGAAGGCTGAAGATGAACTTCGAATCGCCGCCACTGCTTTTGAGAGTCAGGAAGGGATGATGATCACGGATGCCAGCAGGAGGATACTTAGGGTGAACCGCGCCTTCACCGGTATCACGGGCTACACCGCCGACGAAGTCATCGGCAAGAACCCGCGCCTGCTCAATTCCGGTCGCCATGATGCAGAATTCTATAAAGCCATGTGGGAGAGCATCAACAACGCTGGCTTTTGGGAAGGAGAAATCTGGAATCGACGCAAGAGCGGTGAAATATACCCAGAACATCTGACCATCACTGCAGTTAAGGATTCCGATGGCGCTGTGACGAATTACGTTGCTGCACTTGCCGATATCACGCTGAGCAAGAAGTCCGAGGAGGAAATCGAGCATCTTGCCTACTATGACCCGCTTACAGAGTTGCCCAACCGGCGACTGTTGGCAGACAGGCTTCAGCAGGCGCTGGTTTCCTCTGGACGCTCCGGGCGGCAAGGCGCGCTCTTGTTCATCGACTTGGACAATTTCAAGCTCCTGAACGACACCTTGAGCCATGCCGTAGGAGACTTGTTGCTGCAGCAGGTCGCACAGCGCCTGATTTTCTGTGTGCGCGAAGGCGATACCGTGGCCCGGCTGGGCGGCGACGAGTTCGTGGTGATGCTGGAAGACTTGAGCGAACATGCCCTCGATGCGGCAGCCCAGACAGAGTCCATAGGACTGAAGATACTCCGCAGTCTAAGGGAACCCTACCAGCTTGCCGCGCATGAAACCCGCAGCACATGCAGCATTGGCATCTCCTTGTTTGCCGGACATCAGGAATCAATAGAGGACTTGATGAAGCAAGCCGACATTGCCATGTACCAGGCAAAGAAGGCCGGGCGCGACACCATGCGTTTTTTTGACCAAGAGATGCAGGACACCATCAATGCCCGAGCTGTCCTCGAAGGCGAATTACGCGAGGCGCTCGAGAACGGGCAATTCCAGCTGTATTACCAGATTCAGGTGGACGGCTCGCTTAATCCAATAGGAGCAGAGGCATTGATCCGGTGGCGCCACACGGAACGGGGTCTCGTGCCTCCGGCACAATTCATTCCACTAGCAGAGGAAACGGGGCTGATCCAGCCCATAGGACGATGGGTACTGGAGGCGGCGTGCACCCAGCTCAAGTCATGGCAACAAGCTGTGCTCACAAGCAAGTTAATTCTCTCCGTGAACGTCAGTGCGAAACAGTTCCACCAAATCGCATTTGTGGCCGAAGTGAGAGATGTCGTGCAGCGACATGCCATCAATCCAAACCTGCTCAAGCTGGAACTCACCGAAAGCATGTTACTTGAGAACATTGAGGACACCATTGCCACCATGAACGCCCTGAAGGAAATTGGCGTCCGGCTTTCATTGGACGATTTCGGTACTGGCTATTCTTCCCTCCAATACCTCAAAAGGCTGCCGCTCGACCAGCTCAAGATAGACCAGTCGTTCGTGCGCGATATCGCCACCGACAACAACGACAGGGCGATTGTGCACACCATCATAGCGATGGCACAAAACCTGAATCTGGACATCATTGCTGAAGGGGTTGAGACTGAACAACAACGTCAATTTCTTTTGGGTGGCGGTTGCGCTTACCACCAGGGTTACCTGTTTGGTAAGCCGGTACCGATTGAGCTGTTCGAGGCGTTGCTCAAATATAGTTGAGCGCCCGCAATCGGGAAGGCTATATGACCGGTTAGGGTCGATTGTGTTGAAAAACTCTTTTCCGGGGTACCTTGAAAAAATTCTAGCCTCATACGGCGCTTCAGATATTTTCGACGCGGGTGGGTACCCTAGCCACACTTAAACTCAACCATGAGCCAATAAGCTGCGTCACTATGGACAAGCAAGTGCGATTTACAGATGCTGCTGCAATTCGCAAAATTTTCGAGGGATGCGAAAAAAGAGTTTTTCAACACAACCGGTTAATTTCTGCCGGTCGCCACTGTCTGCTTTCAGGTAATTCAACTTCTATTCGCATGTGCGTGAGGCACTGAAATGCGATTGCAGCAATCTGAGAGATTGTGTCAAATCATGTTCGGGTTAATACAGTTTGGAAAAACGACAGTCTTTCACTCTGCCGATGAACATGATCCTTGTCCGTCCCTATCTCCAAAAACTTCATTTGATAGCGCTCCTCAATTTCCAAACATACCTCTTTCAAAACCTCATCAATCCTGCCGTCGAACACGGCTCGTCGACACTTCGCCGGAAATACCAAGTGGTACATCAGCACCGTTACCTTGTGACTATTATGGATATATTCGCTCATCAGCAGAGCTTACGCCGCAAGCGGCGGGGAATTCAACCCGAAGAGATTAACTCCGCCCACTCGGCATCGGTAAACACGCGCGAACGCGTGTGAAAAGCCTTGCCCTCCGGCCCCTCCAGCGAAAACGTGCCGCCGCGCCCCTCGATCACGTCGATGATCAGTTGGGTGTGCTTCCAGTACTCATATTGCGATTTGCTGATGTAAAAAGGGCAGCCGCCGATCTCGCCCAGAAATTCGTCTCCGGCACCAATGGTGAGCTCACCCGGCAAATAGCAATTGGCGGCACTGTTGTCGCAACAGCCACCTGACTGATGAAACATCAATTCGCCATGTTTACGTTTCAAAAAATCGATGAGCTCCAGTGCGGCTTCTGTAGCAATCACTTTTTCAACCATGATTTTGATCTCCAAAAAAACGGGGCGGTTTCCCGCCCCATATAAAGTTGCCCGCAACCAAAGTCAAGCGTATTGCTTAGAAGAAGCCCAGCTTCTGCTCGCTGTAGCTGACCAGCAGGTTCTTGGTTTGCTGGTAGTGGTCGAGCATCATCTTGTGCGTTTCGCGTCCGATACCGGATTCCTTGTAGCCGCCGAATGCTGCACCGGCTGCGTAGTCATGGTAGCAGTTGGTCCACACACGACCGGCCTTGATGGCACGGCCCATGCGGTAAGCGACGTTGCCGTTGCGGCTCCACACACCTGCACCGAGACCGTACAAGGTGTCGTTGGCGATAGCGAGTGCTTCTGCTTCATCCTTGAAGGTAGTGACGGCCAGTACCGGTCCGAAGATTTCTTCCTGGAAGACGCGCATCTTGTTGTGACCTTTGAATAACGTCGGCTGCACGTAGTATCCGCCTTCCAGATCGCCACCCAGGTGAGCCTGTCCGCCGCCCGCCAGCACTTTGGCACCTTCCTGTTTGCCGACATCAAGGTAGGACAAAATCTTGGTCAGCTGTTCTTTCGATGCTTGGGCGCCCATCATGGTATCGGTGTCGAGCGGATTGCCCTGCTTGATGGCGGCAACGCGCTTGAGTACACGCTCCATGAACTTGTCGTATATGGATTCATGGATCAGCGCACGCGATGGGCAGGTGCACACTTCGCCTTGGTTGAAGGCAAACAGCACGAGACCTTCGATCGCTTTGTCCAGGAAGCCGTCATCCTTGTCCATGACATCGGCAAAGAAAATGTTGGGCGACTTGCCGCCCAATTCCAGTGTTGCAGGAATCAGGTTGTTCGCTGCGGCTTGGGCGATGACGCGCCCAGTTGTGGTGGAACCGGTAAAGGCGATTTTGGCGATGCGCTTGCTGGTGGCAAGCGGCATACCTGCTTCGCGTCCCAAACCGTTGACGATGTTCAGCACACCGGGCGGCAGCAGGTCGGCAATCAGGTCAGCCAGGATCAGGATGCTGATCGGGGTGGACTCGGCCGGTTTCAGCACCACGCAGTTACCGGCACCGATGGCTGGCGCCAGTTTCCAAGCTGCCATCAGGATGGGGAAATTCCAAGGAATGATCTGGCCGACCACGCCCAGCGGTTCATGGAAGTGATAGGCGATAGTTGTCTCGTTGATCTCAGACAAGCTGCCTTCCTGGGCACGCAAACAGCCGGCAAAATAACGGAAATGATCGATGGTCAAAGGAATATCGGCATTCAGCGTCTCGCGGATGGCTTTACCGTTGTCTACTGTTTCAGCGTAAGCCAACAGTTCCAGGTTGGCTTCAATGCGATCGGCAATCTTCAACAGCACATTGGAGCGGTCCGTAATTGAGGTCTTTCCCCACTTGTCGGCTGCGGCATGCGCTGCGTCGAGCGCCAGTTCAATATCCTCGGCACCGGAACGCGCAGCCTTGGTGTAGGGCTTGCCTGTGATCGGGGTGATGACGTCAAAATATTGACCTTTGACCGGGGCAACCCACTTGCCGCCGATAAAGTTGTCGTATTGCTTCTTGAAAGAAATTTTGGCACCGGCGCTACCGGGGGCTGCGTAAATCATGTTTTTTCTCCTCAGTTCAATATATCTATTGGCGATTGCAGGATCGTTTCCGATGTGTTGCTGCGATATCTATGTCTCAAGTAACGTGCCAATGCAAATTGGCATGTTAATTCACTGATTATTAAAAATTTAAATTACAATTCATTAACTTTTTACGTATTGCACATCGCTCCAAACTGTGACAACTGTCACAAAACAGAACAGTTCAACGTTTATCCGTCGCCCAGCAATTGCTCTGTGCTGCCGTCTTTCCATACTTGGTAAAAAAATGGGCAGCACAAATAAGTGGCATCAAACCGCCGTGATTTGCGACTCAAACTGCGCGAAGAAGAAGACCAGGGCGTCGTCGGTATCGACCTGTATTACCGCTTCAATTGCCTCACGATGAATCTCCCCCTCTTGCCAGTCCTGTTAATACTTGACGAAATCAATCGGCGAGCGTAATTTACCAATCGGTTAATTAATAATCAGGTATCCTGAAAATGCCAGTCGACCGTCTCAGCAGCACCTTTGCGGCGCTCGCCGATCCCACCCGTCGTGCGATTCTTGCCCGGCTGGCGCTGGGTGAAACATCCGTCGCCGAACTGGCCGCCCCGTTCTCGATCAGTCCACCCGCCGTCACCAAGCATCTCAAGGTATTGCAGCGTGCCGGGCTCATCACCCAGGGCCGCCAGGCGCAATGGCGTCCGTGCAAGCTGGAAGCCGCACCGTTACAGGAAGCAGCCAGCTTCATCGAGCAGTACCGCCAGTTCTGGGAACAGAGCTTCGACCGTCTGGACAGCTATCTGCAGGAACTGCAAAAACAGGAACAGGGAAAGAAGACCGTTCGCAAGAACAAGAAAAAGGCATGACGCTAACCCAAGGAGAATGGACATGGACGCAACCGTGAATACCGCTGCAATCCAGGAAGAATTCGTCATCTCGCGTAACTTCAATGCCCCCTGCAGGCAAGTATGGTTGGCCTGGACGGAACGCGAGCAACTGATGCAGTGGTTCGGACCGCAGGGTTGCACCCTCTCCCACGCCGCGCTCGACCTGAGGGTCGGCGGCACTTTCCACTATGCGATGCGTATGCCCGACGGGCACGAGATGTGGGGGAAGTGGACGTTTCGCGAGATTGCCGCCCCGTCAAGACTGGTACTGATCAGCTCATTCTCGGACGCAAAAGGCGGCATCACGCGTCATCCCCTGTCAGCCGACTGGCCGCTGGAAATGCTATCCACGACGACATTCGAGGCACAGGGAGACAAGACCAGACTCACCATACGCTGGTCACCCTGGAACGCCACCGAACAAGAACGCGCCACCTTCAACGCGGCACTCAACAGCATGGAACAAGGCTGGGGCGGGACGTTCGCGCAACTCGATGCGTATCTGGAAAAACAAAGAACGAACACAGCGGACAGAGAGATCGTCATCAGTCGCGTCTTCGACGCCCCACGCGAACTGGTGTGGGAGGCGATGACCAAGCCCGAGCATGTCGTGCATTGGTGGGGACCGAATGGCTTTACCAACACGCTGGAGAAAATGGATCTTCGCGTGGGTGGAGTGTGGAAGCACATCATGCACGGACCAGACGGTACGGACTATCCGAACAACAGTGTGTTCACTGCCATCGTTGAACCTGAACGCATCGAGTTATGCAATGGAGGCACATATAAGGGCGATCCGAATGCGAATTTTGATGCGACATGGACGTTTGAGGTGTTGGACGGACAAACAAAAGTGACCATACATCTGGTCTTCCCTACAGCGGAAGCACGCAACATGGTGGTGGAGAAATATGGTGCGATTGAAGGCGGACACCAAACATTGGCACGTCTTGCAGGCTATTTATCAAAAGTCTGATCAGGGAGGGAATCATGAGAAAAATCGTTTCGTTTGTACATGTGTCACTGGATGGTTTTGTAGCCTCGACCGATGAGGGCATGGCTAGTCTCGGCTGGATAAGTCTTAGTGACGATCTATTTGAATATGTGGAGCACAGGATTCAGCAGGCCGACACTGCATTGTACGGACGCAATACTTACCAGATGATGGAATCGTATTGGCCCACTGCGGCAGATAAACCCAATCCCACTCGACACGATATTGAACATTCGCGCTGGTATAAAAATGCCGGAAAAATCGTATTATCGAAAACGCTGCAAGAAAAAAATCACGTCAATACAAAAATCATCAGCAGTAATTTAAGCGACGAACTCAACAAGCTGAAGCAAGGTGCGGGTAGCGAAATCCTGATGTTTGGCAGTCCCACCGCCACCCACGCGCTGATGGCGGAAAACCTCATCGACGAGTATTGGCTGTTCATCAATCCGATTTTGCTGGGGCAAGGTATTCCCTTATTCAAAAACATCAAGGACAGAACCGCACTCACGCTGGTAAAAAGTAAAATTTTTGCGTCGGGCGTGGTATGTCTGCATTACAAATTAAACCGTGATCAATAAATGGGCAGGTGCGAACATGGGCATTGCAGAAAACAAGGAATTATCTATCTCACGCATGTTCTGAGGACACCAGTCTTGCGACGACCACAATCGAACATTGTGATGACCGCTCAAGTTTAAATCGGGAAAACAGGATGACTCCTGTGGCAGAAATATTTTTTGTTCCATTTATGGAACATCCTATCCCGTATTAACCGCTTTATCTTTCCCTGCCTGCAACCTAACATGCAGGCACTTTCCTTCCAGCAAGCAGGAAATAGAGAGCCCAATGGGGCAGCGCCGTTCCGCTGCAATTGAAAAATAGGCCACGATATTTGGTACCCAAAGTACCTTGATTAACCAGCCACAACAATCAGAGGAAACAAACATGTCCGAAAAGAAACCCCATATCGCCCAGAAATCCCCCTTCGCCGTCGCGGTTGAAGCCGGCAAGAGCTACTGGTGCTGCACTTGCGGCAAAAGCGCCGGACAACCTTTTTGCGATGGCAGCCACAAAGGCAGCGAATTCACTCCAAAGGAATACAAGGCCGAGAAATCGGAAACTGTCTATTTCTGCGGCTGCAAGCACAGCGGCAACGGCATGACTTGCGACGGCACCCACCAGAAGCTGTAATCCCGGAAGATGTAATCAATGGGGGAACAGCAAAGCTTGCTGCTCCCTCATTCAATCTTCCCATCCACGTATAACCATTTCCCGTTTTCGAGCACGAAGCGGCTGACTTCATGCAACCGGTGCGCGCGCCCATTTATTTTGTAGCGCGCAACGAATTCGACCCTGGCGTGTTCCGCATCCGGTTGCTCATGGCGTTTGACTTGCAGGCCGATCCATTGGGTGGGCACTTCTTCTGCCAGACCCAATGCAGACGGGCGGGTGGAAGAATGCCAGGTCGCCAGCAGGTAGTCTTCACGCAACAGCGTGTAAGCGGTGTAGCGTGAGCGCATCAGCGCTTCGGCAGTCGGTGCCGGTTCGTTTCTTTCCAGGTAGCGGGCGCAGCAATCCGAAAAATTCCTGTTGCTGCCGCAGGGACAGGGATTAGTCAGTTTTGCCACAGCGGTGGCTCATCCATGAGCGAAATCTGTTCGCGCAATTCCAGGATGCGATTTTGCCAATATATCTGCGTGTTGAACCAGGGAAATGCCTGCTTGAAGGCGGCATCGTCCCAGCGCCGTGCGAGCCATGCGGAGTAATGGATAAGGCGCAGGGTACGCAGGGCTTCGATGAGGTGCAATTCGCGCGCATCGAATTCGTAAAAGTCTTCGTAGCCTGCAAGCACATCGCCCATCTGCCGCACTCGGTCCTCGCGCTCGCCGGAAAGCAGCATCCACAAGTCCTGCACCGCCGGGCCCATGCGGCTGTCGTCGAAGTCCACAAAGTGGGGGCCGTCGTCCGTCCACAGCACATTGCCGGCATGGCAATCGCCATGCAGTCTCAAACTTTTCAGTTCTCCCGCACGATCGAAGCATTGACGCACGCCATCCAGCGCCTGTTGTGACACGCTGCGGTAGGCCGCGTCGATGTCTGCGGGGATGAATCCGTTCGTCAGCAAAAAATCACGCGGTTCGGTGCCGAATGTTTCGATGTTGAGCTCAGGGCGATGCCGGTAATTGCTGATTGCGCCGACAGCATGGATACGCCCGAGGAAACGGCCCAGCCATTCCAGCGTGTCGCGGTCTTCAAGTTCGGGGGCTCGACCACCATGTTTGGGAAAAATCGAGAAACGGAATCCCCCGAAGGGAAGCAATGTCTTGCCGTCGATCACGAGGGCCGGCACGACAGGTATCTCGCGCTCGGCCAGCTCTTGTACAAAAGCGTGCTCTTCCAGGATGGCTGCATCTGTCCAGCGTGCGGGACGGTAGAATTTGGCCACCAGCGGCGCACTGTCTTCGATGCCCACCTGGTACACGCGATTCTCGTAGCTGTTGAGCGCAAGCAGACGCCCGTCGCAGCGCAGTCCAACGCTCTCCAGCGCGTTCAGCACGCAGTCCGGAGTGAGTGAAGAAAAGGAGTGATCGTTATTCGTATCCATGGACGCAAGGATACCGCTGATTTGCAGGATGCGTGCAATCCATCATGCAAGTTCAGAGTGTTTGGAAATTGATGCAACACAGCGTGCGGACGGGTGGCGGCAAAGCCGCCGGGCTGACTGAGCAGTCAGCGAGCTTGCGCGCGCACACTGCCAGTGCCAGTCAGGGAACTTACGGGCCAGCCGCGCAGCAGGTTTGCGAATTACTTTTTGTCCCGCTGCACTTCCGCCAGCCCCAACGCATTCCAGCCTTCATGCCCCAATTTGCTCATGGTTTCGATATTCTTTTCGAATATCTGTTCGGCTTCGGGAAATGCGGCCACCGCTTTGTCAATGCTGTCTTCGCGCAATATGTGCAAAGTCGGGTATGGCGAGCGGTTGGTATAGTTGGTGATGTCGTCCAGTTCGGTGTCGGCGAACTGGTATTGCGGGTGCATGCTGGCCACCTGCAGTTCACCCGCCAGATCGACATCCTCCAGCGCCGCATCGACCACGGCCAGAAAATCGTTGTAGTCGAGAAAGTCGCCCAGCACATGCGGATGGATCAGCAGGGTGGTATCTATTGCTTCGGGGCTGGACTCAGCCAACACTTCGAATTCATGCAGAACATCGGCCAGCAACTCCTCTGGCGTCTGCGCTGCACTCACCACGTAGTGAATTTGATCCTTGACCTGCACGCCCTTGGCGAACGGACACAGGTTAAGACCGATCACCGCACGTTCTACCCACAGTTTGGTGGCGGCGATGGCCTCTTCATTGGTGATTGGAGTGCTCATCAACGACCACGCCCGCCGGAGCGGTGTTGCGCTGCAGCGGGCACCGCAGCACCGCGACCTGCTCCACCTGCCGGTTTGCCGGATGCGCTACTGCGCGGCCCACCGCCAGTGCGAGCTTGTCCAGTTGCCGCACGAGCCTGTCCGCCGCCCGCCCTCGGTGCGGATTGACTGCGACCTTGTCCCTGTCCGCGTCCGCCCTGGCCGCGATTCTGGCCATTCCCGCGGTTTTGTCCATTCAGGATCGGCTCGGCCTTGATGCGCGGATCCGGTTCGAAACCGGGCACTTGCACTACGGTAATCTCGCGCTTGATGAGGCGTTCGATGTCATGCAGCAATTTGTGTTCGTCGATGCATACCAGCGAACTCGCTTCACCGTTGCTGCCCGCACGCCCGGTGCGACCGATGCGGTGCACGTAATCTTCCGGTACATTCGGCAGTTCGTAATTCACCACATGCGGCAGTTCGCTGATATCGATGCCTCGCGCCGCGATGTCGGTCGCCACCAGCACTTGCAGCTTCGCGGTCTTGAACTCGGCCAGCGCGCGGGTACGCGCCGCCTGGCTCTTGTTGCCGTGAATCGCCAGCGCCGGGATGCCTTCCTTGTTCAAATGATCCGCCAGGTTGTTCGCGCCGTGCTTGGTGCGCGTGAACACCAGTACCTGGAACCAGTTGTGCTCTTTGATGAGATGCGTAAGCAGCACGCGTTTCTTTTCGCGATCGACCGGATACACGCGCTGCTCGATCAGTTCGGCAGTCGCATTGCGGCGTGCCACTTCGATCAGCACGGGGTTATTGAGCAGGCCATCGGCCAGCAGCTTGATCTCGTCGGAGAAGGTGGCGGAGAACAGCAGGTTTTGGCGCTGCTTGGGCAGCACGGCTAGAACGCGCTTGATGTCGCGGATGAAGCCCATGTCCAGCATGCGATCGGCTTCGTCCAGCACCAGTATCTCGACATGTGACAAGTCAACTGTCTTTTGCTGCAGATGATCGAGCAAACGCCCCGGTGTTGCCACCAGAATATCCACGCGGCCATGCAATTGTTTGATCTGCGGATTGATGTTCACACCACCGAACATCATCATGGACTTGAGCGGAAGATGCTTGCCGTACAGGCGCACGCTTTCTTCCACTTGTGCCGCAAGCTCGCGTGTCGGAGTAAGTACCAACGCGCGGATATGAGCCTTGCCTGTGACAGGTTTATCCATAAGACGTTGCAGCAGCGGCAGCGTGAAGCCGGCGGTCTTGCCCGTGCCGGTCTGGGCGCCGCCCATCAGGTCGCCACCTTTCAAAATGACGGGGATAGCTTGCGCCTGAATGGGCGTAGGTTCGGTATAACCGCGCTCGGTGACGGCGCGAACGAGTTCTTCGGACAAGCCGAGAGATGCAAATGACATATTATTAACTTTCTTTTTACAAACGGCCTGTCGCCCTTGATGGGCGCCAGTCTGAGGCAGAATGAGGTGGGAACTACGAACCGGAATCGGCGGCGACAACTAGACTGAAACGATATCGCGGCGCGCATTGTAGCACTTTATGCCGCAGTTTAATTGCGGCTGCTCTCGGCTCGCATTATGATGACGCTGTTGCCGACATCGCAGGATTTTATTGCACCAACCTTAAGAACCCATTTTTTCATTCCAGGAGAACGTCATGAAAATATCAATTGCAAAATTGCTCTCCGTTGCAGCGCTGGCTTTGTTCGTCTCAGCCTGTTCCAGCACCACAAAAGTGGAAAGCGACCTCGGTCTCAAAGGAGCGCCCGACTGGGTCAACCAGGGCAGCAGCGTCCTTAGCGACAAGGGCGGGCGCCTGTTCCACGGGGTAGGCTCGGCTTCCCCGATGGGAGATATGTCGCTGCAAAAATCCGTGGCGGATGACCGGGCTCGCGCCGAGGTAGCGCGTGTATTGTCGTCTTACATGGATGTGTTATCCAGCGACTATATGGACTCTGCCAAATCGGGCGGCGCCGACGTGGCGGATGAATCGGTATCGCGCCAGATAAAGAACCTGAGCAAGGTCAACCTGACCGGCGCCAAAATCATCGGTTCCTGGCGCGACCCGAAGAGCAACATCATCTATTCCATCGCCGAGCTGGACATGAAGCAGGTCAAGGACACACTGAATGGGGTACAGGAAATGAACACCGATTTGAAACGCTATATCGAAACCCATGCGGACAATGTTTTTGACCGCGTTGCCAAGGAGAAAAAATAATGAGCCGGTCCATGTTTTCGACAAAATCAGCTGTTGCAGTGTTGTTTCTGGCATTGTTTGCGGGCGGCTGCTCGACAGAAGTGCAACGGGTGGATGCAAACAAGGCGATCGACCTGAGCGGCGCATGGAATGACACGGACTCCCAGTTGGTGGCGGAAGAAATGATGAAAGACGTGCTGAACCGCGTCTGGATCGACGACTTCAACCGTGAGCACAAGCGGCAGCCATCGGTGATCGTGGGCGAAGTTCGCAACCTGAGCAACGAGCACATCAACGTCAACACTTTCGTCTCGGAAGTAGAGCGCAACCTGATCAATTCGGGAAGGGTGCAGTTTGTCGCATCGTCCACCGAACGGCAGGAAATCCGCGATGAGCGCAAAGACCAGGACCTGAATGCCAGCGAGGCCACGCGCAAGGCGATGGGCCAGGAGAAAGGCGCCGACTTCATGTTGAAAGGCACCATCAACACCATCATCGATGCCTCCGGCAAGACTCAGCTGCGATACTACCAGGTGGACCTGAACCTGATCAGCCTGGCAGACAACCGCCTGGTATGGATGGGACAGAAAAAAATCAAGAAACTGGTGGAGCGCAGCACGCTGACCTTCTAGCCCGAAAATGATTCGGTCCCCGGTTCCCGCCCTGCGCTCGCGCGACAGGATGGAAAGCCTGCCGCGTTGCGGCAGGCTTTCCATCTGGCTGGCCGCATGGGCCTGTGTCCTGGCTTTGAACGGATGCGCAACTTACAGCAACTCGTTCACAACCATCGAGCACCAGCTGGAAAAGCAGCAATACGACGCTGCCCTGAAGACGATCGACAAGCAGTCCAAGGACAAAAAGGATCATGTGTTGTATCTGCTCAACAAAGGCATGGTGCTGCGCATGAAACGTGACTTTGTGGCATCCAACGAATCCCTGGAAGCCGCAAAGCATGAGATGGAAAGCCTGTATGCCGCCAGCGTCAGCCAGAATGCATTGTCCTTCGTGATCAACGATGCAACGGTCAGCTACGCGGGTGACGATTACGAGCAGGTGCTGGTGCATCTGTACATGGCGCTCAATTATCTGGAACTGGGTCAGCCTTATGAAGCCCGGGTCGAGGCCCAGCAGATCGATATCAAGCTGCGCGAGATCGAGGAGAAGATACCCGGCAGCAAGTTCACCGAGGATGCCCTGTCGGAATACCTCTCCGGACTGATTTACGACGAGTTGGGTGAGTGGAGCGATGCCATGATCTCCTACCGCAAGGCGTATGAAGCCTACAAGAAATACCAGGTCAATTTTTCCATGCCGATGCCGCCCATGCTCCAATTCGATCTGGTGCGGCTGGCGCAGCGGGAAGGCCTGACTGACGAGCTTGGCCGCTACGAAAAGGAATTCGGCATAATTCCCGCGAAAAGAAATACGGCCGACAGCGACCCCGAGGGCGAACTGGTTTTTGTTCTGAACAGCGGTCTGGCACCCATCAAACGCGAACGAGTCATCCGCACCTTTGCGCCTCCCCCTTCGACCATCGTGAATGCGCGCAGACGGTCCGAGTACATGAACTCGGGGCAACCTACTCCACCGGTAATGGTCGACATCGCGCTGCCCTATTATGAATCGCGTCCCAACAGGGTGTCCGGCGCCCGCATCAGCGTCTCCGGCAGGCAGGCCGACACCCAGATGATGGAAAACATTGATGCCATCGCCCGCGCCAGCCTGAACGCACGCATGCCAGCCATCACGGCTCGTGCCATAGCGCGAGCAGTTGCCAAGGGCGTGATACAGGAATCCGTGGACAGGTCGGGACAAAACAGGGACGACCCAGCGGTACAACTGATCGGCTCATTGCTCGTACGGGTCGCCACGATCGCGACCGAACGCGCCGACACCCGCAGTTGGCTGACATTGCCAGCCGACGTCCAGATGGCCAGGCTTCCCCTGCCGCAGGGCACCTACGATGTGACCGTTGAACTGCTCGGAAACAACGGTCAAGTAATAGAAACCAATGTATTCCCGCAAGTCGCCATCCGCAAGGAACACAAGACTTACCTGAGCCAGCATACAATGCCATAATCATGACGTAATCAGGAGACGAAAATGAAACTCTCTACCTTTGCCGTATTTGCCGTGACCCTCTTTTTTCTTTCCGGATGTGCCAGCCAGCCAACCGTACCCGACTGGGTATCCGGTGAAAGCGCCAAGTACAAGAGTGACCAATACCTGATCGGACGCGGTAGCGCCGACACCCAAGAGGAAGCGAAGGATCGTGCCCGCGCCGATGTAGCCAAGGTATTTCAGGTTGCTGTAGTCGCAAATACTGACGACACACAGCGCTCAAAATCGGATGCCTCCGGCGCAGTGCAGTTCGAGGAACAAGCCTCGCGCCACATCAGCACGAGCACCGACCAAATCATCAGCGGCATCCAGATCGCGGATATGTGGAAAAACCCGGCCAACGGCAACGTCCATGTGCTGGCTGTCCTGCCGCGCCTGCAGACGGCAACCAGCCTGCGCCAGCAAATCGGTGGTCTCGACGATGCAACCCGTAACTACATCGAGCAATCGCGCAGGGAAGATGACCTGTTCGTGAAAATCGCAGCTGCCAACCATGCGCTGGAAACGCAACTGGAACGCGAAGGGTTGCAAAAGAACCTGCAAGTCGTGGATATCACCGGACGCGGAATTGAACCGCAGTGGAACAGCGACAAGCTCAAGGCCGACTTGGGAGATTTACTGAAACGAGTCAGCATTGCCC